>JANMQQ010000010.1:0-25863 GCA_031370545.1 Gammaproteobacteria bacterium | reverse complement strand
AGGTGGGATTCAATTCTGGTTCGTAACGACAGGCAACGCTGACCGCCGCTTTCAGATTGTCCGGAACAATCAGCGCGGGCACGCCGCCGAAGAACGTAAACGCGCGCACGTGCGATCCGATCCAGTCGGGCAGCGCTTGCGTCCACGTGGCTTCGGCATAGGTGAAGTTGGAAGCGCCCCATACGGCTACAAAGATTTGCGCCGGTTTGATTTCGCCAGTGAACGCATCCACCACCGCTGCGGTCGGTCCCGCGTAATCGACAAACAGCTTCTCGCCGGCGTGGTGCGTTTGCCGCAAGCTACGTTGCAAACGTCCGCGCCAGTCGCGGTATAGCAGGCAGAACTGCGCATAGTTGTAAGCGGCGTCGGAATGGGCGTGCTGATATTCCTCCCACAGTAATTGCCACGTGACGCCTTTGCGTTTGAGTTCTTGATGCAGGAGGGCGAAGTCGGGATCGGCGAAACGGCTCGGCGTGACGCAGCCGTTCGCCGTGGGCGCAAACAACCGCTGTTTAAGCTGTGTCTCATCCCATTTCGGCGGCAACGGCCATGTCGTTAACCCAGCACGGGCCAGACTCAGGTATTTGCTCACCGCCCCCTGCAAGATCCGCAGACTGGCGGCGACTTGTCGCTGATTCAAGTGCGCGGCATAGGTCAGCCGCAATACCTCTTTGATCTTGTGTATGGATACTCTCTCTGTGGACATGACGCACTCCCTTGAAAAGGGCGCAGCGTCCGTCAGTCACTTTGAAATATCCAGCACCAAGCACTACCGTTCTGGTCAGCGTGATCATCGATTCTGGCGTTTGCCAAAAAGTGATCACGATGAATCAGAATGCGTGATTACGATGGGTAAGAAAATGCAACCGGACAGCAGTTGTTCCCGGCTGTAGCATAAAATCACCCTGGATGGGTAGTCTTACCGCTATAAACCTATGTAAGGCACAAGCAAGTGCATACAGGTCTTGATATTTTTGGCCCATGCGGGCCACACCCAGAAGGTGAGGCCCGCTACGACCAGCGCAGCACGTCCCGTTGTGCGCATGGCTTCGTTGCAACTCATCGGAATAGCTCGCTATTCCTCGCTCGTTGCGCCTTACCCTGCGCCCAACGGGTCGCACTCCATAGGTCGTTCAACTACCGCTTCTAGGATAAAGTTGATATCAATTTTACTTTCTTAAATCGACCCTTCCTCGTGCATTGCAAGTAAAAACACCACGAATAAACCGATAGCAATAACAATGGCTGTGATCATGCTAAGCACCTCCAATATTGGATTGAGCGATCCGCTAGCCGGTAGTTGATTAACTTAGCGCTACACGGTGCTCAGCGAAAACTCTAGTTGGATGCATTATGTAAAATAAATCGAATGTTTTTATCGGAAGTTCGCAGTGCCGAAGTGGATTTTATGGCTAATTACTCCACTCTATGGAGTCGGCCCACAAATATATTGAAATTGGAGTGATAACGCGTTGTAATTGCGCATGGAAAAAGATGACGCAAGAAAGTTAAACCCCGCCGCGCAACACGAACGTCGCCGCCAAGCGGTTCTGGCGCATCGGCGCGGACGAACAAAGACGCAGATTGCAGCGGAAGTTGGTCTGAGCCACACGGCCGTCAGTAAAGTGATTGCGCGCTACGAAGCAGAAGGAGCCGCAGCGTTGGCACCGCGCGTACGTGGCCGCCGTGTCGGCGAGGATCGCGCCTTGACCGCAGTGCAGGAAACCTCGATCCGCAAGATCATCTGCGACAAACGTCCGGAGCAGTTGAAGATGGATTTCTTCCTGTGGAGTCGTGCCGCCGTGATGCAGCTGATCGAGACCAGCTGCGGTGTCAAATTGCATGTACGCTCTGTGGGCAAGTACCTATCACGCTGGGGCTTCACACCCCAACAGCCCATCAAGCGTGCTTACGAGCAGTCATCTGCCGCCGTCAAAACGTGGTTGGATGAAAGCTATCCCGACATTCACAAGCGCGCCAAGGCCGAAGGTGCCGAGATCCACTGGGGCGACGAGACGGCCTTGGTGAATACCGATGTGCGTGGTCGCAGCTATGCGCCCATGGGAAAGACTCCGATGGCGCTGGCCGTCGGTGGCACACGCCACAAACTCTCTATGATTGCCAGCGTGACCAACCAGGGTAAGGCGCGCTGGCTGATCGTTGACGGCGATTTTAATCATGAGCGTCTGATTCAGTTCTCTGACCTGCTGATCAAAGACACGCCGCGCAAAGTGTTCCTGATTCTGGATAACCTGGGCGTCCATCACTGCAAGCCGGTGAAAGCGTGGCTGGCGCAGCATGACCAGCAGATCGAAGTGTTCTATCTGCCCAGCTACAGCCCCGAGCTGAATCCTGAAAAACGGCTCAACGCGGATCTCAAACACGTCATCCGATCCAAGGTGCCGGTTCGTACCAAAGCTAAATTGCACGCCGCAACCGAGGCGCACGTGCATGACTTCGCCACAAAACCTGAGCGTGTTAAATCGTACTTTCAGGATTCACGTGTGAAGTATGCCGCTTGAAACTGTTTGTGGGCCGGATCAATAGAACGGCAATTGAAACTGATTGCAGAGCGATAGAGTACTGAATATTTTTGGAGTAGTGCCCCATCCATGGCGAAGTAGAACGAAAAGCCTCGAGGAAATGAGCGGTGAAATTCGTGTGGATTGACACGGCGTTGAAGGCCATTGAGGAGTTGAGGAAAAAAGAGTTCTCGAGCAGGCGCCTACCCGCTTGCGAGTCTGAACTGCTGTATCCCACGACTGGGCGTTTATGCCTCACTATTTTTTATCCTTATTCTCTTTACCAGAGAGCATGTCGTAATACGCTTTGGCGCCGCCTTTCATGAAGTAGTAGTTTTTCACGCCAGCATCGACTAGATGGTATTGGAGCCATTGAACTTGGTGGCCGGCTTCGTCGTAAATGAGCAGAGTCTTGTCTTCACGCTTAGCCTTCTGCAGCATTTTGTCTAATTTATCGGCCTGATCGAGTGCAATACGGCGTTCAATACCGGGAAAGAAACCTACCGCTTCGCGTTGAAAGCGATCACGCACGTCTAAAACAATTGTTCCATCGCTAATTTGTGAGCCGAATTCGTTGGGCCCGAGCAAATGCGAGCTGAATGCTTCTTTTTCGATAATGTCGGCAGGATTAATTGGGCTGCGGCCCAAGAGCACTGACTGATCAGGATGAGCTTTCGCCCAAGCGAAAATACCCGCGTCGTATGCGAAGGTATTATCAATTTTCAGGAACAGTGCGCGACGCACCGCCTGATAGGACTTGTGGCAGGTGATGCCATTGCAATAAAACACGATGGGATTGTCAGTTGACCCCCGCAGGGTGCGCAATTTCCCGTCGAAATCTTTGTCGGTCAGCGAGATGTTGGAAGCACCTTTGATGCGCAATGTGTCGAATTCATATTGCGAGCGTACGTCAACAATGCTGATCTTCCCCAGCTTTTGAAACACATCGCCGAGTTCGTAAGTTGCAGCTTCGGGGTATAACGCGCGGCCCGAAAACTTTTCGTTGGCTTCCGCACCAAACGCTTGCGTTGACATCAGGCCTACCGCGACGCCGAGCAGGACAATAGTTTTTTTCCACATACGTACGCACTCCAGCTTGAGACAATTTATACGCGCCCCGTCCATTTCGGCAGAATTGCCTGCGGGCACGCCATCGGGCGACAGAAAGCGCTACCACTATCATTAACGGCAGGACAGCATGAGTACTTTAGGCATGATCCGCGCCGCACAATTTCCGGCATAACATCGCAAGCCCAAAACCATACAACACGACCTTGCTGCGGTCTATAGCATTTACTCCCGGGCATTTGAATTCGCCTCTGTCGAAGCGATGTGCTCGGTATCCAATTGTGATCAAAGCTGTGATGCTTTACGGCATCGTGAAATAATGTCGAGCTCGTGCCTCAGTATATAGTTTTCATAGGAATAGGGCTTATGCTTGACATTTATTCGTCCCGGGCGCTGATTAGCTTATTGTTATCAGAAGGATCGACTGCGATGGAATTATACGAGTAGAGCAGTGTATGTTAAGCCATGATGAGCAATGCACAGCGAGGCGCACAGTCATGGTCATCTCTTCGCCTCGCATAATAACCCTGACTGCACGGAGCATGGTCCATGCTTGACGACACCCAACTGCTTAGATACAGCCGCCACATCCTTTTGCCGCAGTTTGATATTCAGGGGCAAGAGCGCGTCAGTCGCGCACGAGTTTTGATCGTCGGTGTGGGCGGATTAGGATCGCCGGTCGCAATGTATCTGGCGGCAGCGGGTGTTGGCCATTTAGTGCTGGCGGATGCGGATCGTGTAGACGTTACCAATTTGCAGCGCCAAGTTATTTACTCCACCACAGATGTTGGATTGGTCAAGGTTGATGCAGCGGCTGCACGTTTGCGCCAGCTCAATCCTGAGATACGTATTACGCCGTTAGCGGCGCGCATGGAGGGCGACTTGTTGCAGCAGCATGTCGCGCAGGCTGATGTGGTAGTCGATGCCAGCGACAACTTTCCAACTCGCTTTGCGTTAAACGCTGCCTGCGTGCAATACGCCAAGCCGCTCGTCTCCGGCGCCGCCATTCGCATGGAAGCGCAAATTTCGGTTTTTACCAACGATCACGTCGACAGTCCCTGTTACCGCTGTTTGTACAAGGACGAGCCTGGTCCGGCCGACGCATGTTCTCAGTCGGGCGTGCTGGGACCGCTCGTGGGCGTCATCGGTAGCATGCAGGCGCTGGAGACTTTGAAGTTATTGTCAGGCATTGGCACTAGCTTGGGTGGGCGCCTGTTGTTGCTGGACGCTCAACAATTGGAGTGGCGCACATTACGCTTGCGTCGCGACCCGAGTTGTCCGGTTTGTGGGCGCCCCAACAATGCGACACAGTTCGCAAGCTCATCGTGACCGGTCTGTTTTTCCGCTCAAGAAGTTACCTGCGCATCCGCTAAGTGATTGACGTTTGAAATAGGCGCCGCGCCCTGTTTCCATGGGGTTTAGGTGTTACTCAACTTCACTTCTTAGGGGGTGTATCGTGTCGTCGTCCTTCAATTTCAGTTCTACTATTCGTGCTTGGGCTTATGCGGCAAGCGCGGTATTGACATTATCGACGACCCAGCTTCGTGCGGAAGATGATGAGAATGTCATCTCCGGAGCCGGAGCGCATTTCCCCTGGGTGATTTTTGATTCGGTTAAAGATGATTTGCAAAAGATCGTCTCGAAAAAAATTGTCCTCTACGGCAAAAATTCCATGCTCGGCCAAGGTTGCAATGCGGCGGTCAAAATGGCGAAACAGAATACCGTGCAGCATGAAACATTCGGCTTTGTGTGCTGCCAGATCGGCGACGAGGAAATCAAGCGTGATGGGTTGACAGTCTACCCGCTCGCGCTGGAACCGCTGGCGATGATGTTGAACAAAGCAAATCCGGTTACCAATTTAACGGCGGTGCAGGTACAAAAAATATTCAAAGGCGAGATAAAAAACTGGAAGGATGTAGGAGGCGAAGACCGTCCGGTGGTCGTGATCACTCGTCTGCATTGCAAAGAACGTGTCACCGATTGGAAAAAGATTTTGCCCAACGACAAGGATTTTTCGCAGGAGCGCGTGGACGTTTCTTCGGATGATGACTTGGTCAAACGCGTCAGCGATTTTGCGGGCGCCATCGGGTACAGCGGAACCACCTGGGCACGCGAACCCAATCTTGCGATCAAGCAAATTTCTGTGGACGGCGTGGCGCCCACGGCGGCGGCGCTGAAAGCCAAAACCTATCCGTATTATCGCAACCTGTCGGCGGTAACCAACACGGTGCCATCGAAAGATGTGCTGAACTTGATTCGCGAGGTCCAGTCGGGCAAGGCGTTTCGCGCTGCTGCGAAGCAATATGAATTGCTGCCGGTGCACACGGTGGAGTAGGCGCTCCTACCCGCCATGGGAACCCAGACTTATCGATCACGTTTGATTTTTTACAGCAGCGTCCTGATGGTGTTCCTCATCGGGACGCTGGTGTATTCCTATTCCTACACGCGTTCCATCATTCTGGAAGAGTCGGAACGTAACCTCACACATACGGTACGCCTGTTGCAAAGCCAGATCGAAAGTGAGCGCAACGAACTGCTGCGCTACGCAGGTATTGTCAGCGACGATTTGCGTATCCAGGAATACATGTTTGTCGTTGTGCGGGTGGGAAGTGACAACGAGCCGCTGCTGAAATTGTACGAACGCCTATTTGGTTGGCTGCCCATCGACCGTCGCGTGATTATCGGTGAAAAAGGCAACGTGCTGATCGGCTCACAATATCAAGACCTGGCCGCGTGGGTCAGCAAGCACCGTGATCGCGTCTCCGAAAAAGTATTTTACTTCGAAGGCGAACGTGGGTTGGAATTGGTCGCTGTCGCACCGATTATTTATCAAGGCGAGCAATTGGGTTTGATGGCGGTCAGCCGCACGCTGAATCGTGCCTGGTTACAACAAAAGCGGCAGAACAGCGGCGGGCATGTTTTTATCGAAAAAGACGGCAAATTAACCATCAGTACGCTGGGCGAAAACGCGCGTAGCGATTTCGAAATCAATGATGGGCGCCTGCATTTAGGCGACGACACCTACCGCGTTAATCCGATGGAGTTGCCAGGGCTTGACGATTCCATGCCGCACATGTGGTATGGCGTGTCTGAAACTGCCATCGTGCAAACCCTCCACAAGCACGGACAGTTCACCCTGATGCTGGTGGTGGTCGGTGGGCTTGCGATCTTTGCGGTGGGCTTGATGATCTTTCGCAACTTCAACCGCCCGCTGTCTCGCCTGATTACGCTCACCGAAGAAATTACCGAAGGCCGCTTACCGGTGATGGTGAAATCCGAAGCGCAAAATGAAATCGACGTGCTGGCGAATAAGTTTGCCGATATGTTGCAGGCCCTGCGTGAAAAACAGACCGAGATTGACCGGGTGCATAAGCAATTGGAAAAGTCTGCAATCACCGATACCCTGACCGGCCTCTACAATCGTCGGCATTTGCAGGAGATTTTCCCGCAGCTGCGCAGTCAGGCGCAACGCGACTGGCGCTGTCTATCGGTTATTCTTTGCGATCTTGACTTTTTCAAGAAAATTAATGACCAGTACGGGCACCTTGCCGGCGATCATTGTCTCGTGCATTTCTCCAAGTTGCTCAAGCAGCATTCGCGCTCGAATGATTTTTTGTATCGCATCGGCGGCGAAGAGTTCGTGATTGTGAGCATCTGCAAAGACACCGAAGGCAGTGTCGCCATCGCCGACAAATTGCGCATGGCCTGCGCAGACAGCCCAGTGGTGTACCGCGGCAAAAATATTCCCCTCACCGTGAGTGCGGGCGTGAGTTTCTCAACGGCGGATGATCCACACGACACCGCCTTGCAGCGCTTGTTGTCGCGCGCCGACAAGGCTTTGTATCAAGCCAAAGACGACGGCCGCAACCGCGTATGCGTCTATCAACCTTCCGCTGAAGTAGAAGCACCAAGCATAGTCCCGATGTGACGTTCGAGACGTGACGCCGATATCCACAGCAGATTGCTTCCGGTGATTGGTAAACCTATTGGTTGGCTCGACGAAGGTTGAAGTCAACATCTGGCTATTCTATTGCTCGGACGCACACCAGACCGTAGCGTGCGCCATGCGCACGACGTTCGCATGTGGGAGACGGCATCGTGCTACGTTACATCGTCCGCGCACAGGCAAAAACAATTCTGTATCTATTAACCTAGTTAACGCGAGGCGCGTCCGTGAACGTGGGTACCACGGGCGCAGCATCTGCCGGTGCGGGCTCGTTCAGTTCACCGTTGCTGGTGGCGGGCGCAGCATGTAAAGTTGCCGGTTCGGGAAGAGATGCTGCTGGCTTAATATCGTGCTCTGGCGCTATCGTGGCGGGGGCAGGTGCAGACGCATTCGCACGCGGTGGTTCGGTCGTTGCAGATGCATCGCCGGTAAGCTGCTCTACTGGAACCGGCTTGCGAGCGGGTGGTTTGGCTACTTCTGCTTTCGCCTTGCCAGCAATTGAATCTGAAGTAGGCGCTAAGTTTTCTTTTCGTGTGATTGCCCCATTGCCGCTACCAGCGGATGACGGTGACTTCGCTGCTCCGATCCCTGGTGCGCTGGCCGGAGCCGTGGTCGCTGAAGCAGGCGTGCCTCGGGCGTTGAGAGGTACGTCGGGCGCGACACGTGCAGGCGTGGTGGTACTGGTAACGTTATTGGTAAGCGCAGCAGGAGAAGCGCCTGGTTTATGCATTACTACATAGCCGCCGATCCCCACCGCCACAGCTGCCGCAGACAGTGCAGCAATTAATCCAATGCGCTGTGAGCTGCGGCCGGAAACATCCACGTGCCGTTGGATGGTTGGCGCCGATTCACGTGCGGTAAATACCGAACGCTTTGCTTCTTGCGATTTGAGTTCACCGGACGACAGCGCGCGCGCATTGGTTTCCTGGCGTTTAGCGGTGGCCGCCGCCGCATTGGCGCGTTGCGCGTTTTCGTTGTCGAGAAATTTTTCAGCTTCCGAATCTTCACGCAGCCCGATCGTGGTCTCCCACAAAATGGAATCCGAGATCCAGCCTGACTTCCGTACCTTGCCAACATCGTTAGGCGCAGCTTGATTAGGCTTAAAAACTGGCAGTTTTTGCGTTTTTTGATGCACGTCGTAAACGTTCTGCACAATGTCGGATTCGTTGGCGCGGTGCTTTTCCTCGGCTTGATGCACTTGCTGATTGCGCGCGACTGCGGCGCGTTTTTTTGATTCGAGTTTTTGCTGCAACTGCGCCAATTCACGTTCCAGTTCGTCAAGATCGTTTTCCACGGCGGGCGCACTTGCTGCCGCTGTGGGTGTTTCTGCGGGCTTGGATTGCGCGCGAGCCTGGGGCTGTTGCGCCTGTATTTCCGCTTCGAGTCGGCGGCGTGCCGCATCGGCAAGCTGGGATTTTTTTTGCGCTTCATCCGCCTGAGCGCGTGCTGTGTCGGCTTCTTTTTTGAGGCGCAGCATTTCAACGTCGGCTTTTTTTCGTATCTCGTCGGTCAGGCGTGCGCGGCGTTCGATTTCATCTTGCGCTTTTCTGCGTGCCGCTTCGGCCTCCGCCACTTTGCGGGATTCCTGCTCAGCGCGTTTACGTGATAACTCCGCTGCTTCACGCGCACGCTGCGCTTGCTCTTCCGCTTCGAGACGCATTAATTCTGCGGCTTCGATTTTGCGCTGAACTTCTTTGAGGATGGTGGCCTGCAAGGACTCCGACTCACTTGCGCGACGCAATGACTCCTCGACGTTGCGTTGTGCCGCGTCAGCTTCCGCTTGCAAACGTGCGATCTCACGTTCCGCACTTTGCAATGCTTCGTCCGCAGTACGATTGTGCTCCACTGCACGCTCCAATTCAGTTTTCACATGTTCAATTTCGGCACTCGTCGCTGCGATGCGTGTCTGTAACTGCGTGTTTTCCTGCTTCTGGATTTCCGTCACACGTTGGTGTGTTTGGCTTAATCCATCTAATTCATTTTGTGCCGCGTTATAAGCCGCATCTGCGGCGGTTAATCCTAAAGTGTATTCATCGAGCTTGGCTTGCAGCACGCGAGCCCTTTCCTGTTGGTCCGCCAGAGCTCGATCCGCGTTGGCGCGACTGGCTTCCAGTTCGACCACGCGCTGCTGCAATTGAAGCTGTTCTGCATGCGCGGCGTCATGTGCATGCGCAGTGACCGTAGTTTGCTGGGCCAGCCGTTGTAACGCGCCCTGCTCGTTCGTGCGTGCTATCAGGAGCTGCGCACGCAGTTGTTCAGCTTCGGCTCGCGCCAATTCGGCTGCTACGGATGCAGCCTCAGACCGACGGATCAAGTCATCCCCTGTGTCGGCATCCCGGGGCCGGAGCTTTAGTTGCTCAGTCGTTGCCGGTTTTGGTGCATCAACTTTTGCTGTATGCACGTCGGCGGAGCCGCGCAGCGCAGCGGCTGGAACATCGCGTAATCCGTCTGCGAGCACATAGGCCGAAAAACCCATTTGACGTAACAAAAAGGCTGCTGCAGCAGCGCGATTGGCAGAGTCGCAGAACGCAACATATTTCCCGTACGCATTCAGCTCTTTGACTTTAGTGCGCAGCGCCATCAATGGGATGTTGATGCTATCAACAATAGCGTTATTGCGATGTTCGGTATTGCTACGCGTATCGAGCCAGACGGCGCCGGTCTGGACCATTTGCTGCGCCTGCGCGTACGACACGTAATGCAGCGCGGGGTCGGCAAGCAACTGGGTAAAGTCGGCTTTAGCCAGACGCATCAAACGCCCGTCGGTCAGCATGGTGATGCTCGCATTACGCGGCTGATCGGCCAGCAAAGCTTCTTCACCAAAGCCGATACCGGCCGACAATTCCGCGATCCGAATTGGAGTTTTGTCGCTGCTCGCTTGCTTGGTGACAACGCAACGGCCTTCTTTCACGACGTAGTAATGTTGCGGATCGGAATCCGTTTGGCGGACCACGGTTTCACCTGCGCGTACCGGCACCTCATGCATGCGTCGCATCAGGTGCTCAATGTTTTTGACCGGAATATTCATCGCCGACAAAGATTGCAGATAACGCGTCAGCCAATCGGTTTCGGCTTGTGACTGAATCTCGTTCACTTCATAACTTTGGTGATGGTCGTAATTGACCAGAATATCGAGCAGGCCCGCGTCGATGACCAGCAAGGTAGTAGCGGACTTAACGACGGCAGTGGCCGGACGCGGGCGCGCGTCGAGCAACGGGTGGAGTGCCGCTGGAGTGTCGGCTTTGATTGAAACGTTTTGGCCGTTAGCGAGCTGTACTTCCAATTCGCCCGACAGCAAATAATATGTTTTGGCATCGGTGTCGCCGCGCTTGAACAGCGTGCGGCCCGGGCTGGCATTCTCAATGTCAGCTTTTTCCGCCAGCTCGCGCAGCCGATCCGCGCCCAGGGTATTCAGCGGAACAAGCTTCTTTAGAAGCTTTTCATCAACCGATTTTTTCGCCAGCTTTTTTGCGACGCTCATGAATTTTTTTCCCTGACACTTCAACATCAATATCAGCTCACCGCCAATCCCATATCAGCACGAGCCAACGCCTCACTATGCAGAATAGGTAAAGACCGGGAGTATCGCCGTGAAGCGATTCACGCGCGGGGTGTTACCCCTGACGCTGTTTGAAGAAGTAACTGATTATTGTGGTGCAGGAGTGTGAGCTAGTGGTTATTCGTTGGTCGCGGGCCACAAGGCTTTTTGTTCAAACGCGGTGCGTTGTGAATTACGTGAGTGGAACCACGGCAGCACTTGATCGGCCGGGAGTGCTTCGCTGATCAAGAATCCCTGTGCTTGATCGCAGCCACGCGAACGCAGGAAATACAGTTGCTCCTCGGTCTCGACCCCTTCCGCCATCACGCGCAGGCGCAGGGTTTTGGCCAATGCAATGATCGCTTCGGCGATGGCTGCATCGTCCGGGTCGGTCGAAATATCACGCACGAACGACTGGTCGATTTTGAGGCTGTTCAGCGGAAAGCGTTTCAAATAACTCAGCGACGAATAGCCGGTGCCGAAATCGTCCATCGCGAGTTGCACGTTCAGATCGTGCAACCGGTTCAGCGTGATGACCGCAGACTGAATGTTGTCGAGCAGGAAATTTTCGGTGATTTCCAGCTCCAGCAAATGCGGGCTCAAGCTGGACTCACGTAGTGCGCATGCGACGCTTTCGACCAGATTTTCCTGGCGGAATTGGCGCCCCGATAAATTCACCGCGACGCGCACCGGCGGCAAGCCGGTGCGCTGCCATTCTGCGGCCTGCGCGCACACGTGATGCAACACCCATTCGCCAATCACCACAATCAAACCATTGTCTTCTGCCAGCCGCAAAAATTGACTGGGGTAAAGCAAGCCGAGATCGGGATGGCGCCAACGCAACAAGGCTTCAAAGCCGGTGAGCTCACGACTGTGCACGTCGATTTGCGGTTGGTAATAGACTTCGAATTCATTGCGCTCCAACGCGTGACGCATGCTGCTTTCCATGATCAGCTGCTCAACCGCTTTGGCGTTCATGTCGGCGGTGTAAAAACGATAGCCGTTGCGGCCTTGCTCCTTGGCGCGGTACATCGCAGTGTCGGCGTTTTTCAGCAAGTCGTCGCTGTTGTCACCGTCAAGCGGATAAATCGCAATGCCCATGCTGGTGGTCACGAACACCTCGTGGCCGTCGAGATAAAACGGCTGGCCCATGACCTCAAGAATTTTTCGCGCCACGATGGTGGCGTCTTCGTTGTAAGTAATGCCTTCCAGAATCACGGTGAATTCATCGCCACCCAGGCGCGCTACGGTGTCATCTTCACGTGCGTTTTTTTGCAGGCGTTCCGCGACTGATTTAAGCAGCTCATCGCCCGCGTAATGCCCCAAGCTGTCGTTGATGATTTTAAAGCGATCCAGATCGAGGAATAGTAGTGCGACCAATTTCTTGCTGCGATGCGCCTTCGCCAACGCATGCGCCAGCCGATCGTGAAACAGCGCGCGATTGGGCAGGCCAGTCAGGGTATCGAAATTAGCCAGTTGCATCAGGCGCGCTTCGGCGCGCTTGCGTTCAGTGATGTCGGCGGCGACGCCGATCAGGCCGACCACGTCGCCATGCTGGTCGAGCAACCGCGAGTACGCACACTCGAATACGATGCCGTTGATCTCAAGTGTCGGGTGCAGATCTTCACCCGACAGGAGCCGCGAAAAATCATCTTGGAACTGCGGTGTATGTTCGAAGAGTTCGAACACTGACAAGCCGACCAGTCCGCCCGGTTCAATTCCCACCGGCTTTAATCCCTGGCCTTCCGAAAAAATAAACACGCCGTTGGCGTCCACCGCGAACAGCACCACGGGCGCGTTGGTCACGATCCAATGCAGGCGCTGCTCTTTGGCGCGCAGCAATTCCTCAGAGGTAATCCGTAGCGCGAGTTGTTCCTGTAAATGCTTATTGAGCTGTAGCAGGTCGTTTAAATAGCCGGGCAGCGATTCCGCGAGCGCGGCGCTGTCAGGCAAAATATCGGAAAATTCGTCACGCGAGGCGTCGAGTCGCACGAGGTATTGCCTTGCAGGCTGATTTGAAAGAGTAGGCACGATACGCCAGATTCCCAAGGTTGGGAAGTCGCGATCATGGGTGTTTGAGAGACCTGTGTTGTGGCGGGAATTATTATTATTTCAGGGGTTTCTGATGAGCTAAAACGGTGCGGGGAATGACCATGCATTCGCAAAATTTTTGCAGGATCTATGCTTGAGACTTCGGCAGCCAAACCGCCGCTTGCCCGGGATTAAAAAGTCAAGATCAGACACGAACTACTCGCGGGACCATCGCGTTCGTATCCTACTTGAGCTTCATCCGGGTTGGCATCGGCACTTATTTAGCGCAGCCCCAAGAATCCCAAAATAAATATCACGATGACCACCAATCCGACAATATAGACGATCGAGTTCATGTTGTTCCTCACAGGTTGCGATGCACGGGACCACTTGGTCACCTCATTCCTTGGGTTGGAACGATGTCTATTTATAACAAGCCGTGCACCTGTGATCTGTTCGGTACCACGCGCCAGATAGCGCTTTCTGTTTGACCGCGAAGTCTGACGCTAACTTAAATGACAACAAGTGGATTACCGGTGTCGAGTGCGCCAGGTCAATTCGCTGGTGGCGGTGAGAATGTCGTGAGCGATCAGCCAGTCGCGCGCATCGTCGGCGTCGCGTTCGAACCAGGCTTGCGCGCTGCCCAGGCGAAAGCTATAACCCCAGGCATCCATGTCGGCCCACAGGCGTGCGCGGCCCAGTGCCGGTAACTGATCAGCCAACAAAATCTGCAAGTAACACACGCCGTTTTCTTCGTTGGTGTCACCGCCTGCGTTGGTATGCAGAGCGCTACGGCGGGCCGGGTCCATGCAAATATAGTGACCAGCTTCGTGCAGTGCGGAATGCACCGGTGTGTCAGCGCGCACCAGTAATTCATTGCCGACCAGCCCGGCTTCGGAGTCGCCCCAGAAGCTGCCGGGAATGTTTTCTGTCAACTCCACTTGCGTAATGCGCAAGCCAAAGCGCGCCAGCAGCGCGCTCAGGCTGAGTAAATTAATTTCGCCGCAGCTGAGTACCGTCATATTTCCCTGCAATCCACGCGTGGTGCGCAGTCCAGCCAGTTTGTAGAGTGAGGTGCATCCATCGACGAGGACAGCTGCGTGCGCGCCGGTACTGTAAAACCCGAAGAACATTTCATTCACGATGAACCCTATTAGAACCGGTGGCCAACGAGGTCGACATTTTCGAAGCTCGTATCGTAACCAGTTACCGGTATTGCTGAAAGGTCCGACCGGTTGCGGCAAGACACGTTTTGTCGAACACATGGCCTGGCGGCGCGCGCGCCCGCTGATTACGGTGTCATGTCATGACGATTTAACCGCGTCGGTATTTTGAGAAGGGACGTAAAGTTCCACCCCTCCTTATTTTCAAGGAGGGGTGTCCAGCAGGCGACCACCATGGATGGCGGAAGGTAGAGCAACGCAGGAGCAGTTGTCGGGGTGGGGTGGTTGCGGTTTGGCAGGCAATTCCACCAACCACCCCGTCCGCTGCGCGTCCACCCCTCCTCGAAAATGAGGAGGGGAGTCGCTTGAAGAGCTCATCGGCGCGGTGTTGTCATCGCGGCGCACGGCGGATGCTATCGCGATGCAACGCTAATTTCGTTGTCGTCGATCAGGTCGCGAAGCTGCCGCAGAAGCTGTCGGACATTTACTGGGAGCAAACCGCGTAGCGCCTCACGACCCCGGCGGCTCTATGTCAAGCTTGTCGACCAGATGACCGGTGTTACGGTCGAGCGCCACGATCATGCGTCCATAACGCCCATGCAGCGGCAGAAAGTAATAACCGTCAAGAGCGCCATGACGTGACTTAAACTGTTCCAGCTTCTCGGCGGCTGCGGGTTTATCCGCTGTCAATTTTTCCAGGTTCAGGCTGTGTGCCATGGCGTCGTTCAGGTACTGAGGAATTTGCTCGGCATACAAATCGCCGCGTAAATACAGTCCACCGCGTGCCAGTGATTCCAGGCGGATTTTATGGCGCTGTTCCTCGTCATCGGGCAGTCGCACCACGGCCAACGGATAAGGGCTATTGCGGTAGCTGGAAATTTCTTCGGGTTTAACGCCAGTCATGCCGACGATGTCGTTGCTCAAGGTATAAAAGCGCTCCTCGGCATAGACCATCAGTACTGGGCGTTGTACATACGCGATCCAGGTGCCCGATACTAGCGCTGCCACCTGAACCAGAGCGATCACACTCATGTCGAACTTCAGGCTCGGCTTGCCAGGCTTGAACACAATCAGCGTGAGCAGGGGGCCTAACACGATGTCGCACCCGGCAATGATCTGGATGCCTCGCCATCCGCCTTCAATGGCGAACAGCGGGAAGCGATACCAGTCATACACAACGACTAGCAGCAGCCCGATGAAAATGGCCAGGCTGATGCCTAAATGAACTGCAAACGCAGTGAGTAGGGTAAAACGCATTTCGCCCTCCGTAAATTCGCGTTGACACGCAAACAATATCGGCTCGAGCGGGCGGCTACTTTATGGCGGGCTAACGGTGCTTGTTGTTGTCATTTATAATTTTAGTGGTGAGCAAGATGCACAAAATAATCGCAACTGCGCTGATGCTGCTGATCATGATAAGAAGGATGTCTTCCATAATGCGCCACACCTCTTTCGTGTCGATTAGGTTGATGACTCCCGCGATGCGAACCGGGATCGAACCGGCGGATCGTTGTCACGCGGTCTCCGTGCGAACCTTAAATTACCGCCGCTACCCGCGTCGTGCAACCGCGCTGATTGTGCGCCGTGAATAACGCTCCTTCGTCGGGCATTGTGCTGGGTGTGAGCCGTTGTTTGCTGGGCGAGCAGGTGCGTTATGACGGTGCCACGCGACGTGACGCCTATATTGTCGACATCCTCGCACCGCACGTTGAATTTGTGGCGATCTGCCCCGAGGTCGAAAGCGGTATGGGCATGCCGCGCCCGCCGGTGCATCTGGTGGGTGATCCGGCGCAGCCACGCATGTTGGGCGTGGCCGACCTGCATGCAGACTTCACTGCGCGCATGCTGCAGTTCAGCGTGAGCGCGCATTCGCGCATCGCGCACCTGCACGGATACATTTTGAAAAATCGTTCGCCGAGCTGTGGAATAAACGACACGCCAATTTTCTCTGCCGATGGGAGTGTGCATGCCCACGGCGCCGGATTGTTTACGCGTGCAATCATCGGGTTCAATGCAAATCTGCCGCTGCAAGATGAGCGTGCACTCCAGGCGCCAGAAGTGCGTGATCAGTTCTTCGAGCAGGTGTTCAGCTACCGGCGCTGGCATCGACAGGTGGCGGGTGCACAAACGCTCGCCGCATTGCGGGAGTTTCATGTGGCACATAAATACAGCGTGCTGGCCCATCATCAGGACAGCTATCGTGTGCTTGGGCAGATGCTCGCGCATGCCACACTCAGCCCCGCGTTTACCGCGCAATATGCGGAACGATTTTTCGCGGCCTTGCGCAGACCCGCAACACGCGCGTCGCACGGCAAGGTATTGCAACATCTGCTTGGGTATTTCAAAAAAACTGCGACGGTAATCGAGCGCCACCGCGCATTGGAATTAATGTCAAGTTACCAGCAAGGCATGATCGAATTAGGCCGGGTGCTGCAAGAACTGCGTAGTCTGAATGCGCGTTATCCGAACGCTTACCTGTTAAAACAAAACTATCTGTATCCGGAAGCGGATGAAATGCTGTTGCGAGTTAACGAGCGCGCTTGCAAGACAAATTCGGACAACCAAAGTGGCAGCTCCTCAGCCGACAGGGGTTCACTGTAGAGAAAGCCCTGCACCGCGTCACAACCCTGGCCGCGCAGGAAAGCTAACTGACCTTGGGTTTCGACGCCCTCGGCGATCACCTCCATGTCAAGACTGTGCCCCAAAGCGATCATGGCGGTCACAATGGCCGCGTCGTTCGAGTGTGATTCAATGTCTTTGATGAAGGTGCGGTCCAGCTTCAAAACATGCAATGGAAAAAGCTTGAGGTAGTTCAGCGAGCAATACCCGGTGCCGAAATCGTCGATGGCAATTTGAATGCCGATGGCGCGTAGCGCACGTAACTTTGCAGTGGTCGCTGCAACGTTATCGATCAATAAACTTTCGGTCACTTCAAACTGCAATTGCGTGGGGTCAGCACCGGTTTCGGCGATGATGGCGGCGACGCGTCGCACAAACTCGGCTTGCCGAAACTGACGTGCGGACGTGTTCACGCACATACGCAACGGCGGCATGCCTGCATTTATCCAGGCTTTTTGCTGAATGCAGGCGGTGCGTAACACCCACTCGCCCACTTCGACAATCATTCCGCTGTGCTCCAACAACGGAATAAATGTCGTTGGCGTGAGGGTGCCATGTTCGGGATGGTTCCAACGCAGCAACGCTTCGACACCCAACACGTGGTGCGTGCGCGGATCAATTTGTGGCTGATATTCCAGTTCGAATTCGCCACGTGGCAGGGCATGACGTAGCGCAGTGACCATCGACAAATGTTCCGACGCCATGGCGTGCATTTGCGAATTGTAAAACTTGAAACAGCTGCGGCCGTTGTCCTTGGCGCTGTACAGCGCGGTGTCGGCATTTTTGATTAAGGTCGCCGGATCCAGGCCGCAGGTGGGGAATAATGCAATGCCGATGCTGACGGTGACAAACAATTCCTGGCCGTTGATGCAGAACGATCGGGAGAGGGTATCGACAATTTTTTGTGCCACGGCCGCAGCATCATCGGCATGGTCGATGTTCTCGAGAATAGCCGTGAATTCATCACCGCCCAGGCGTGCGACGGTATCGTTTTTACGCACGCAGGTTTCCAGGCGTCGTGCGACTGCGATGAGCAGGTCATCCCCGGCATCGTGGCCCAGGGTGTCGTTGATGGCTTTGAAGTGATCGAGATCCAAAAATAATAGAGCCACGCGACGTGCGGTACGTTGCGCGTGCGACAGCGCCCGACTCATACGGTCGCGAAACAGCGTGCGGTTCGGCAGGTTGGTCAGGTTGTCGTAGTGAGCCAGGTACAGCAGGCGGTGGTCGATGTGCTTACGTTCGATGGCATAGCGCATGGCGCGCACTAATAGGTGCGCATCGTCACGTTGCTTCACCAGATAATCCTGCGCGCCCGCCATAACAGCCTGCAGCGCGAGCTGCTCGTCTGAGATGCTGGAAAGAACAATGACCGGCAGATGAGGTGCCGTAGCTTGAATTTGCGCGATGTTGCTAAAGCCGTGGCCGTCCGGCAGCGACAGATCAAGCAGTAATACGTCATAGCGTTGCTGCGCGAGAATATCGACAGCGTGTTTGATCGAGCTGACGTGCTGCAAGGTAAATTGATTGGTGCCCGCATTCGCGAGCATGTCTTCGAGCAGCCGGATATCACCCGGGTTGTCAGCGACCATTAAAATACAAATGAGAGGTTGGTCAGACATGTGAGCCCCTTCAACGTGCGTGCGCTGTAGTGGTGGTCCATGTCTGCACTGGATTAGTCCACGGGTCTAATCCAGAACGAGCGGCACTTCATTCCTGCGAAGTTCGTAAAGTAGTGTGAAATGTGAAAATACCACAGAAGCACCCAATATTGGCAGCCTTAATGACAACGTTAGGAACTTCTTCGCCGCTCGAAAAATTTCGTGGTGAGGGAATAAGGGGGCGCCTCGGTCGCGCTCAGCCGGGTCAGCATAGTTTTATTTATCTGTGCTTGCGAAGCAGGAATGAGGGCCCTATAATTCGCCGTCCTTTTTTCAGGGCGGTAATGAAACAGAAAAAAAGCCGAAGTTTGTTGCTGGTAGGAGTGGGCAGCATGCTGACTTCGATCATAGTCAGCGGCTTTTTACTGGGTTACGCCGTCGATGTCTGGATCGATACTAAGCCGATTTTTATGTTGCTGTTAGGTGGGCTGGGTTTCGTAGGTGGTTTTCTAAAAGTTTATAAGCTTCTCATTCATCCGGATCTCAATTGAACACTTCCAGTGATCGCACCGAACTCGCCGAGCGCACGCGCCGGATCATCGGGTTTCAGATTCTCGCCACCGTGGTGATCGCGATTGGATTTTTAATCGGCGTCGGCGCAGCACAAGGTCGCTCTGCGTTATATGGCGGTTTGGTGGCGGTGACCTTGACGATGTTATTGAGTCGTGGCGTGCGGCGCGCCGAGGTGTCGGCGGCGCTTAATCCTCAAAAGAGCATGGTGATTTTATACGTCGGCGCAGTGCAGCGTTTTGTATTGGCTTTGGTTGCATTTGCGTTGGGCTTAGCGGTGCTGAAGCTGGAACCGATGGCGGTGTTTATCGGCTTTGCCGCCGCGCAGTTTTCTTATTTGATCAATGCGCGCGGCACGGCGCACAGCAAGCGGGAGGTTTGACGTGAGCGAAGCAGCAACGGGCGGCCAAAGTAGCGTTGAGTATATCCAGCATCACCTGACCAACCTGTGCGTCGGTGAGGGTTGCGACAATAATGGCTTTTGGGCGTGGCATGTCGACACGCTGGCATTCAGCGTTTTACTGGGCGCGCTGATTGTGTTCGCGGCGTGGCGTTTGGGTCGCGCGCTGACTCCGGGTGCGCCGAGCGGCTTCCAGAATTTTGTCGAGCTGATTCTCGATTTCGTAGCACAGCAAGTAAAGGACACCTTTCCCGGGCATAACCCGCTGATTGCGCCGCTCGCGCTGACCATTTTCATCTGGGTGCTGTTGATGAACATGATGGATCTGATCCCGGTGGATTTGTTGCCCGCAATTGGCGGTATGGTCGGCATCCACTTTTTAAAGGTCGTGCCGACCACCGACTTGAGCACCACCATGGCGATGTCGCTGACGGTGTTTATCCTGATTGTCTATTACAACCTGAAAGTGAAGGGGCCGGTTGGTTACCTAAAACAATTCCTGTTTCATCCGTTCGGTAAATTTCTTGTGCCGGTCAATGTCGCGATGACGCTGATTGAAGAGCTGGCCAAGCCGTTGAGCCTCGGCTTACGTCTGTTCGGCAACATGTTTGCGGGCGAACTGGTGTTCCTGTTGATCGCGTTGATCGGCGGCACTATGGCGGTGGGCGCGGCAGCACTATTTTGGTTGCCATTACAGATCATTCTCGATTTAGGCTGGTTGATTTTTCACCTTCTGGTGATCACCTTGCAGGCATTCATTTTCATGGTACTCACGATTGTGTATCTGGGGATGGCGCATACCTCGGCGGACGAGCATTAGTGCGTCGGTGTGTTGAATGTTTTCGTAAGTTCGGTTTTTTAATTTTCTTTTATAAATAGAAGTTAGAGGAGACAAATGATGAACGCTGAAATGCTTGCCATGATTTACGCATACACCGCCGTAGGCGTAGGTGTGATTCTCGCCGCCGCCGGTCTGGGTTCGGCCATTGGTTGGGGCTTGATTTGCGCAAAAACGCTGGAAGGTATTGCGCGTCAACCGGAAATGCGTCCTGCACTGATGACCAACATGTTCATCTTCGCCGGTTTGATGGAATCGTTTCCCTTCATCATCCTGGCGTTCGCAATGTGGTTCCTGTTCGCCAATCCGTTCGTGGGCGCGTTGGAAGCTGCGATTAAGGCGATCGTGCATTAATTGTTAATAGTTGGCCCCTTGCTGCACTATGCAAAGCTGATGATAGGAGCCGTAGCATGAACATCACGATTACCCTGATTGGTCAAATGGTCGCGTTCATCTTGTTGATCTGGTTTGTTCACAAGATGTTGTGGGGCCCGATGTCCAAAATGCTCGCCGACCGGCAAAAAAAGATTGCCGACGGACTGGCGGCGGCGGACAAGGGTAAGCACGAAATGGAATTGGCCGAGAAGCGCGCCAAAGATCTATTGAAAGATGCTAAAGCCCAGGCCTCCGAAGTCATCATGCAGGCACAGAAGCGCGCCAGCGAAATCGAGGAAGAAGCCAAGACCAAGGCGCGCGCCGAAGCCGAGCGAATTCTGGTTGCGGCGCAAGCGGAAGTGGAGCGCGGCATCAATCAAGCCAAGGAACAGTTGCGCGCACATGTGTCGAGTATCGCGTTGTCCGGTGCCGGGAAAATCCTGAAGAAAGAAATTGACGCCAAAACGCATAACGCGCTGCTGGCTGAGCTGGCGGCGCAGGTTTAGTAGTTCGTTGCGCCAAGAGGATTACAAATGAAACCGATGGACTTTTTTGACATGCGAGGCGTAGACGCGCCGCCGCACTTATTGTGCGGCAAGAGGCTGCAACGACGCAGGGCGAAAAAAGACGCGGTTTCATGTAAGCATTTTGGCGGAACGGACTACTAACATGGCTGAAATTTCCACCATCGCACGCCCTTACGCCACGGCGGTTTTCGAGTTGGCCAAGGCCGCAAAAAATTATCCGGCGTGGACCCAGCAGCTGCATTTACTGGCCGCAATCGTCGCGGATGCGCAGCTGCGTTCGCTGATCGGCAATGCTGCGGTAAAGAAAGAGCAGGTGGTGAAGTTGATTGCCGAAGTGGCGGGCGACAAACTCGATGCGACCGGACGCAATTTGGTCAAGGTGCTTGCCGAGCATCGCCGCTTGGGCGTGCTGGCGGAAATCGCTGACCAATATGAAGAGTTGCGTGCTGCGGCAGAGGCGACCTTGGAAGCCGAAGTAGTCTCGGCGTTCCCGGTGGATGCTGCTCAGCAGCAGAGCATTGCAGCCGCGCTGCAAAAACGCTTGGGTCGCAAAGTAAATATCACGAGCACCGTTGATCCCGCGCTATTGGGTGGCGCCATCGTGCGCGCGGGCAACTTAGTCATCGACGGTTCAGCCTTGGGGCGCCTGCAGATGTTGACAACACGCTTAGCCCATTAATCGGTTCGGGCCCGAATTCAGTTTACGAGGAAACAGCAATGCAACAGCTCAGTGCTTCTGAAATCAGCAACCTAATTAAAAAGCGCATCGAAGGTTTCGAGGTCGTTACCGAAGCGCGCAATCAAGGCACCGTGGTCAGCGTCAGCGACGGTATCGTGCGCATTCATGGCTTGTCGGACGTGATGTCCGGCGAAATGATCGAGCTGCCGAATAATACTTTCGCGATGGCGCTGAACCTGGAGCGCGATTCAGTCGGCGCGGTGGTGCTCGGTTCGTACCAGCACATCACTGAAGGCGACACCGCCAAGTGCACCGGCCGCATTCTGGAAGTGCCGGTCGGCGAAGCGATGCTCGGCCGCGTGGTCGATGCGCTGGGTAATGCCATTGACGGCAAAGGCCCGATCAACGCCAAGCTCACCTCGCCGATTGAAAAAGTCGCGCCTGGCGTGATCTGGCGCCAGTCGGTCAACCAACCGGTACAGACCGGATTGAAAGCCATCGACTCGATGATTCCCGTCGGCCGTGGTCAGCGCGAATTGATTATCGGCGACCGCCAAACCGGCAAGACGGCCGTCGCGATCGACACCATCATTAATCAGAAAAGCACGGGCGTTAAGTGTATTTACGTCGCGATTGGCCAAAAGCAATCGTCGGTCGCCAATGTGGTACGCAAGCTGGAAGAGCACGGCGCCATGGCACACACCGTGGTGGTGATGGCGGGTGCGTCCGAGTCGGCAGCGATGCAGTTCATCGCGCCTTATTCCGGTTGCGCGATGGGTGAATACTTCCGCGACAACGGTGAAGATGCGCTGATTATTTATGATGACTTGACCAAGCAAGCCTGGGCATATCGCCAGGTTTCATTGTTACTGCGCCGCCCACCGGGCCGCGAAGCGTATCCTGGCGACGTCTTCTATCTGCACTCTCGTTTGTTGGAGCGCGCTGCACGTGTGAATACCGCGTGGGTGGAAAGATTCACTAACGGTCGCGTCAAAGGGAAGACCGGTTCGTTGACGGCGATGCCTATTATTGAAACGCAGGCGGGCGACGTGTCGGCATTCGTGCCGACCAATGTGATTTCAATTACCGACGGCCAGATTTTTCTGGAAACCGACTTGTTTAACTCCGGTATCCGTCCGGCAGTGAACGCCGGTCTATCCGTATCGCGCGTCGGCGGCGCAGCGCAAACCAAGATCATCAAAAAGCTCGGCGGCGGTGTGCGTTTGGATCTGGCGCAATACCGCGAATTGGCAGCGTTCTCGCAGTTCGCTTCCGACCTGGATGAAACCACCCGTAAGCAACTGGAGCGTGGTCAACGCGTTACCGAGTTGATGAAGCAGAAGCAATATTCGACGCTGAGCGTTGCAGAAATGGCCTTCTCGCTGTTCGCAGCCAACGAAGGTTTCCTCGACGATGTGCCGGTTAAAAAGATCGTGGATTTCGAAGCAGCGATGCATTCGTATCTGCGCTCCAGTGCAGCGGACTTCCTCAAGCGCATCAACGAGAAGGGCGACTACAACGACGAAATCGCGGGCGAAATGCGCAAGACTCTGACCGCGTTCAAAGCCAGCAGTACCTGGTAACCACACGGTAACGAGGAACAGTCATGGCCGTCGGTAAAGAAATACGCACCAAGATTAAGAGCGTGCAAAGCACGCGCAAAATCACGCGCGCCATGGAAATGGTGGCGGCGAGCAAAATGCGCCGTGCGCAGGAGCAAATGGCGGCTGCGCGCCCATACGCGTTAAAAATGCGCAATGTCATTTCACATCTGGCGCACGCCCACCCGGAATACAAGCATCCGTATTTGCAGGATCGCGAAGTCAAGCGTGTGGGTTACATCATCGTCACGTCGGATCGTGGTTTGTGCGGCGGCTTGAACAACAACCTGTTTAAGCATGCGTTGATTTCAATGAAGGGTTGGTCAACCCAGAACGTGAAGTTGGATGCGTGCGCCATCGGCCAAAAGGCGCTGAGCTTTTTCCGCCGGGTCGGCGGCAATGTCACCAGTCAGGTGACGCATTTGGGCGACAAGCCGCGCCTTGAAAAGCTCATTGGCACCGTGAAGGTGATGTTGGACGCGTTCAACGAAGGCAAGATTGACCGGTTGTTCATGGTGAGCAATGTGTTCGTGAACACCATGACGCAGAAGCCAACGGTGGAGCAGCTGTTGCCGATCAAGGCGCAAACCTTGGATGCGAGCATGCAACACCACTGGGATTATTTGTATGAGCCCGAGGCCAAGGATGTGCTTGATGTGCTGATGACGCGCTACATCGAGTCGCTGGTGTATCAGGGCGTGGTGGAAAACCTGGCCTGCGAAATGGCGGCGCGCATGGTGGCGATGAAGAGCGCTTCGGAGAATGCCGGTTCGGCCATTCACGAATTGAAGCTGAAATACAACAAGGCGCGTCAAGCGGCGATTACTCAGGAAATTTCTGAAGTCGTCAGCGGCGCGGCCGCTGTTTCCTAAATTTGAATTTTCTTTCTTTAGAATTTTAAGGGGACCGACATGGCTTCTGGAAAAATTGTGCAGATTATCGGTGCGGTGGTCGACGTGGAATTTCCGCGTGACAACCTCCCAAAAGTTTACGACGCACTCAGTGTGGGCGTCGTTGGCTTAACGCTCGAAGTGCAGCAGCAATTGGGCGACGGCGTGGTACGCACCATCGCCATGGGCACCACCGACGGCCTGAAACGCGAGATGGCCGTGGACAACACCGGCGCCGCGATTACCGTGCCGGTCGGCAAGGGTACGTTGGGCCGCATTATGGATGTGTTGGGCAAGCCCATCGACGAACAAGGTCCCGTGATGGCCGAAGCGCAATGGCCGATTCATCGCAAGGCGCCCGCTTATGAAGACCAGGCGGCCTCGGTACAAATTCTGGAAACCGGCATCAAGGTGATCGACCTGATCATGCCCATCGCCAAGGGCGGTAAAATCGGCCTGATGGGTGGCGCGGGAGTAGGCAAGACGGTTACGTTGATGGAGCTGATCCGCAACATCGCCGTGGAGCACAGCGGTTACTCAGTATTCGCGGGCGTCGGTGAACGCACCCGTGAAGGCAATGACTTCTACCACGAAATGAAAGAAGGCGGCGTTATCGATAAAGTGGCGCTGGTTTATGGCCAGATGAACGAGCCGCCTGGCAATCGTCTGCGCGTCGCGCTTACGGGCTTGACAATTTCGGAATATTTTCGTGAAGAAGGTCGCGATGTGTTGCTGTTCATCGACAACATTTATCGTTACACCTTGGCGGGTACCGAAGTATCCGCGCTGCTGGGTCGCATGCCGTCAGCGGTGGGCTACCAACCGACGCTGGCCGAAGAAATGGGGGTGTTGCAAGAGCGCATTACCTCCACCAAGACCGGTTCAATCACATCGTTCCAGGCGGTATACGTGCCCGCCGATGACTTGACCGATCCATCACCCGCCACCACCTTCGCGCACTTGGATGCAACGTTGGTGTTGTCGCGCCAAATTGCCGAGCTGGGTATTTACCCGGCCGTTGATCCGCTCGATTCCACCAGCCGTCTGCTCGATCCGCTAGTCGTGGGCCAAGAGCATTACGACACTGCGCGCGCCGTGCAAAGCACATTGCAACGTTACAAAGAATTGAAAGATATCATCGCAATTCTGGGTATGGATGAGCTGTCGGAAGAAGACAAACAGAGCGTGTCACGCGCCCGTAAAATTCAGCGCTTTTTGTCGCAGCCGTTCTTCGTCGCGGAAACCTTTACCGGCTCGCCGGGTAAATACGTTTCTCTGAAGGACGCCATCAAGGGATTCAAGGCGATTGTTGGCGGTGAGTACGATCATCTCCCCGAACAGGCGTTCTACATGGTGGGCGGCATCGAAGAAGCTGTGGAAAAGGCCAAGAAGCTCCAGTAACTGTCACAATCGGAGTAATTATGGCTATGACCCTGCATGTCGACATTGTGAGCGCGGAAAAATCTATCTTCTCTGGTACTGCCGAGATGGTGTT
>JANMQQ010000258.1:0-7105 GCA_031370545.1 Gammaproteobacteria bacterium | reverse complement strand
GGAAATTACGTAGAATACGCGACCTTTGCAGCCGGGCTCGTGGTTGAGCGCGGCGTTTTTATTTACTTCAAGCTTCGAGTGGGGATTAAACGCGATGGTAACTATTCGCTTGGCCCGCGGTGGTGGTAAGAGCCGCCCGTTCTATAACGTGGTCGTAACCGACAGCCGCAGCAAGCGTGACGGCCGTTTCATCGAGCAAATCGGCTTTTTTAATCCGATGGCGCGCGAACATGAAACCCGCACACGTATTGATTTTGATCGCATGACTTACTGGATGTCGAAAGGCGCACAGCCTTCAGATCGCGTCGCGCAATTAGCGAAAGTTCTGAAAAAGCAGACTGCGGCTGTAGCTGCAGTTTGATCGAGTGGGTGAGGTGTCGCGCTCCATAGATGAGCCCGGCGCGATCCCTGCCGATGACGATTTCGTCGTGGTCGGCAAAATCACTGGGGTATTCGGTGTGCGCGGCGGCCTGAAGGTGTATTCGTATACCGAGCCGCACGCGAACATCCTGAATTATTCGCCTTGGTATTTTGCAATCGCCGGAATTTGGGCGAAGCACGAAGTGCGTGGCGGGCACGCCAAAGGCAAAGGTGTGATCGCGTTTTTGACCGACTGCACTGATCGCGACACCGCAGCGGCGTTGGTGCATACCGAAATCTCGGTGCGTCAATCGCAACTGCCGCCTGCGGAAGCGGGCGAGTATTACTGGTCTGATTTAATTGGCTTGCGGGTAATCACCGTTAACGGCGTCGAGCTGGGTCAGGTGACTCAACTATTCGAAACCGGGGCTAATGATGTATTGGTGGTTGCGGGCGAACGGGAACGCATGATTCCGTATCTGCCGGAGCAGGTGGTGCGTGAAGTAAATCTAACGCGCGGTGAATTAGTAGTCGATTGGGATCCGGATTTTTGAGCGGATCAGCGCCGATGCGCTTTGATGTGGTGAGTCTGTTCCCGGAGATGTTTTCCGTCGTGCGTGATTACGGCGTCACCGGGCGCGCAGTTGAGCGCGGCCTGGTTGAGCTGGCGCTGTGGAATCCACGTGATTACGCGCGCGACCGGCATCGCAGCGTGGACGACCGGCCCTATGGCGGTGGTCCCGGCATGGTGATGATGATCGAGCCGCTGCGTGACGCGATCCGCGCTGCGTGGGACGCGAGTCCGCATGATGCGATAGTTATCGCGCTCTCACCACAGGGACGGCCGCTGGATCAATCCGCCCTGCGTAACATGGCCACGCGCCAGCGCATGATTCTGGTCGCGGGACGTTACGAAGGCATTGATGAGCGCCTGATTGAAATGGAAGTCGACGAAGAATATTCGATCGGCGATTACGTACTGAGCGGCGGTGAACTGGCTGCGATGGTGCTGATAGATGGCGTAACGCGCTTGTTGCCCGGTGTGTTGGGGCACGCAGATTCGGCGCAGCAAGATTCATTTGGACGCGGCTTGTTGGACTGTCCGCATTACACGCGACCCGAAGAGTTTGAGGGCCGACGTGTACCGGACGTTTTATTAGGCGGCAATCACGCGTATATTGCGCGCTGGCGCTTACAGCAGGCGCTGGGTCGGACTTGGCAGCGACGTCCGGAATTACTGGACAGCGCGAAGTTAAGCGACGAGGAACGCGAACTGCTTGCAGCATTCATACGCGAGCAGACCGGTAACGAGGTTTGAATAAACGGCAGTGATTTATTTTCAGCGGAGCATGCTATGAGCAACATCATCGACCAGATTGAAAAAGAACAAATGACCCGCGTAGTGCCAGTGTTTGACACAGGCGATACCGTGATCGTGCAATCGAAAGTGAAAGAAGGCGAGCGTGAGCGTCTGCAATCGTTCGAAGGCGTAGTAATTGCCAAACGTAATCGCGGGTTGAACTCCGCATTCACGGTGCGGAAAATTTCGCACGGCGAAGGTGTTGAGCGTGTTTACCAGACCTACAGCCCGAGCATTCAGTCCATTGAATTGAAGCGTCGCGGTGATACCCGACGTGCCAAGCTTTACTATTTGCGTGAGCGTTCCGGCAAGTCGGCACGCATCAAAGAAAAGCTCACCGGTGCCACTACTGCAGCAGCCACTGACGCCGCCGGGTAGTTTCGGATATTGATGAAGTTTTAAAAAAAGCGCCGCGAGTTTTCGCGGCGCTTTTTTTGTTGTATAGGTCAGGCTACATGTGAGCTGGGTGTAACTGATGAAACGCGATACCCAAACCCAAATCCCGTTGCGATCATATGAAGCCGTTGTGCCGCTACCAGTCGGAACCTGGCAGGTGGGAATTCGCACCGACGGTCGGGCGGTGCACGATATAGACTTTATTGACTCGGAGGAGTTTGAGCGTGTGACTCCGAGTGCAGTGGCGACCGAAGCCGCGCAGCAACTGCAATGTTATCTCGACAATCCACGATGGCGCTTTACAATAGCGCTCAAGTTGCATGGCACGCTGTTTCAACAGCGCGTATGGGCGGCGTTAAAAGCGCTACCTTCCGGGGAAACACGTAGTTACGGCCAGCTGGCAAAACAACTCAATAGTGCGGCGCGAGCCGTGGGTGGTGCGTGTCGCGCCAACCCGGTAGCGATCATGATTCCGTGTCATCGTGTAGTTGCGGCGCAGGGTCTGGGCGGATTTTCCGGCGCGACGGCAGGAAGTGAACTGTTACTCAAACAGTGGTTGCTGAAACATGAGTCGTACTCCGTCTAAATCAGATTCTGAAACACCGCCGCTGCGTGAGGTTGACGTGCAGGTGGTGGAGGCATTTCTTGATCAGCTGTGGGTCGAGCGCGGACTGAGCGAAAATACTATCAGCGCCTACCGCCATGACTTATCGGGTTTGGCCAAATGGCTGCAATTGCATTCAGCACCACATCTCACCGATGCGCGTCGTGAACACCTGCTCACGTTTCTTGGTGAGCGTGCTCAGGGCGGGGCGAGTCCGCGTTCGACGGCGCGCTTGTTATCTAGCATCCGGCGATTTTATCAACACCTGGTACGTGAGGGACGCTTGCCAAGTGACCCCAGCCTGCGCATCGATGCGCCCAAGCTGGGTCGAAGCTTACCGAAGGCTTTGACTGAACCAGAGGTCGTAGCCCTGCTGGAAGCGCCCGACACCAAGCGGGTTCTTGGCATGCGTGATCGCACCATGCTGGAGTTGCTGTATGCGAGCGGCCTGCGCGTTACCGAACTCGTATCGCTGAAGTTGTCGCAGCTCAACATGCAACAAGGCGTGGTGCGGTTGATTGGCAAGGGCGGCAAGGAACGCCTGGTGCCGCTCAATGAGGAATCCTTGCGCTGGCTGCGCGACTATATGAGCGACAGTCGTGCGCAATTGAACAAGGGGCGTGGCAGCGAGTATCTGTTCACCACGCGGCGGGGCGAGTGCATGACCCGGCAAGCGTTTTGGTACCTCATCAAACGCTATGCCGTCACCGCTGACATCAAGAAGGCCTTGTCGCCACATACCTTACGTCATTCGTTTGCCACGCATTTATTAAACAACGGCGCTGATCTGCGTGTTGTGCAGATGTTGCTCGGGCACAGCGATTTATCGACGACCCAGATTTACACCCACATTGCCCAAGAGCGTTTGAAGGAGTTTCACGAGCTGCATCATCCCCGGGGATGATCACTGCAGAGGAACTCCCGGCGGTTTTGTGGTTCTTACCCTCAAGTTGTGCCGGAGCTTATCGTTGCCGATAACATCACAACATCATTCAAAGCCGGTTGGTCCGGTGATGTGGCCATGAAACAATCGCCACATTCCACGACTATCCCATTACGAGGACTGTGCATGAAACTCCTGATTCCACTCCTGCTTGCAGGCTTCGTTGCCACGCTAAGTATTCCCGCCGCTGCTGACGACAAGCTTGACATTGACGTTGTCAAACGTGCGGTCGCGCAGGTTATGCCGAGCGCCGTGCCCGACGCCATCGTGCCCGCACCAATGGCGAATTTTTACGAGGTATTGATTGGTGCGCAGGTGTTGTACGTGTCAAAGGATGGCAAGTACTTGCTTGAAGGCGATGTTTACGACGTTGGAGCCCGACAGAATATTACTGAAGCGCGTCGTGCGGTGGGGCGTTTGAAAACCGTGCAAGCGATTGATCCCGCCAGCATGATTATTTTCGAACCTAAAACTGCAAACTACACGCTGACCGTGTTCACTGACATCGACTGCGGATACTGCCGCAAATTGCACAGCGAGATGCAGTCGTATCTGGACAAGGGTATCCGCGTTCGTTATTTGGCTTATCCGCGTTCCGGAAAAAACACCCCATCCTATTTTAAAGCCGTGGGCGTGTGGTGCGCAGCGGATCGCAAAGCAGCGCTGACGGCGGCAAAAGCGGGCGGAAAAGTCGAAGAAAAGAAATGCAATAACCCGGTGGATGCGCACATGGCTGCCGGTGAAGCGGTCGGCGTAAGCGGCACGCCGACCTTGGTGCTTGAAAATGGCGTGGTGGTGCCAGGTTATGTGAACGCCACGCAGTTGGTGCAGCTCATTGAAGAAAACAAGAAAAACCTCGCGGCGAAAAACTAGACCTAGGTCGCCCACCCGGAGTGCCGCGTCTCGACCATATTCAATGATCGTCGGTCGCCTACCGAAATACCGGCATAGCACCAACGTCTACCTGCGTCGGTGCTCGTCTGTTTCGAGATGAGGATTGGTTGTGGCAGACGCGATTTCTGTTGACTCCGCTCGCACGTTCATCTCAATCGTCGCGCAGCAAGCGGTAAACAGCAGCAGACTGCGCACCTGGCGGCTAGGCCAAGCGTGCTGTAATCCGGCTGCGTACCGCTGCATTTGTTCGCGATAAAGCAATGCGAACTCCAGCAAGTTTTCCGCGCAGGCGGAACGGTGGGTTTTGTAATCGACCAGCACGATCTGGTCGTGGGTGACAATCGCCCGATCAACCACGCCATGCACGACATAATTGTCATGCTCGTATACCAATGAAAACTCATTGTACGCGGCTTGATATTGTTCCGGATTAAACAGTGATCGAAAATCAGGATGGCGGATCACCCGCGATGCTTCGTCACACCATGCGTCGAAGGGTGGCTCACCGACATGCAGTTGAAATTCCGCCGCTACTTGCTTCCGCACCACAGTGTCGCCGAGTAGCGGTGTGCGTGTCATCAAGTCAAGCAGGCGATGAATCACCTGACCGCACACCTGCGCATCTTCGTCAGCGGGACCGTGGATGGCTTGGGTGGCGACGCTGCGACTGGGTGCGATCTCATTGGGCCCCTTGTCGAGAACCGGCGCGACCGAGAGGCGCGGATCAACGTTGGTTATAAGCGGCAGAGGCGAAACGGGTGCACACGCTTGCGCGGGCGGTGTACCGGATTCCAGCACAAGCACGTCAGATTCAGCGAGCTGTGATTTCAGGCCGTTTAAAATTGCGCCATACCAGCCCAGATCCTGTCCGCGTTTTGGTGCACAACCAGAAATTATCAATACCTGGCGCGCGCGGGTGAGCGCGACGTACAGCAGGTTCAATTCTTCGCGTTGCACGGCGAGCTCGTCGAGCGCGAGTGCGCGGCGGCTGAATGGATCGCGCTCGTCCTTGTTGCCGGTGAGAATGAAACATTTGGGACGGTCGTCCGCAGGCGGCCAGTCGACCAGCGCAAATGCGCCGCGTTGCGTGCGCGGTGCGTTGGCAGCATCGGCAATGAACACCACCGGTGCTTCAAGGCCCTTGGCCGCGTGGATGGTGAGCAGTTGCACGCACTCGCGTGCCGCGCCGGTTTCACCTTCGTCGGGCGCGTCGTCGCCGCCCCGGCGGGCGTCACGCAGCCGTTGCAGAAAGTTCGACAAGCTCGGATAGCGGCCGCTGTCGAGCTCCAACGCCAATTCAATGAAGCGCGTGAAGTTGGCGCGCAAACGTGCATGCAAGTGAGGAGGAAACGCCGCTTGATAACGTTCCAGCAAGCGCCCGTCGTGATAGATGCGATCAAGCAAGTCATGTGTGGGCAAACCGTCTGCTGCAGTGCGCCACACCTTCAACCAATGTTGCGCCCGATGCAATGAGTGAGTTTCTGGCAGCTTTGCGGCCAACGCCTCCAGGCGTTGCACCCAGTATCCGGAGCCTGAGCATGACAATTGCATCAGATCAGCGTCGGAGCAATCAAAAATCGGACTGCGTAAGACACCAGCGAGTGCGAGGTTGTTGAACGGTGTGACGAGTGTTTCCAGTAATGCGATCAGGTCGCGCACCTCCAGGCTATCCAGTAACGTGCCGCGATCAGCGCCAATATAAGGTATGCCAGCGGCGCGTAATGCAGCCTCGTACGCGCGCACGTGGGTACGATTGCGCACCAGAATCATGATGTCGCCGTAGTCCAAAGCCCGCGCGGCCACTCCTTCGCCAATGATGGTGTGCGCAGTAATCAACCGCTCAATGCGCGCCGCAATTTGTGCGCCTTCGTGTGCATAGCGCTGATCTTCGTCGATGCGACGTGGTTGGAGCAGCGGATTGCGCAAGGTCGTCATGACAAGGTCGTCGGTTTTGACGTCGTCGTGTATCAGCGGCAACAACTCCACGCGCCCCCACAGATTTTGGTGGTGCGTGCTGTGATGCGGAAATTCCACCCAGGTATCGCGTACGTGGTCGGCTTCAAACACGGTGTTGACACAATCGACGACGGCCTGCGCGGAGCGCCGGGAAATGTCGAGCGAAAAGCGCTCGGCTTGAAGACTGGTTTGCAGCCAGAGTTGTGCCGCCGCAAACACGCGGGCATCTGCGCGCCGAAAACGATAAATCGACTGCTTGGCATCGCCAACCAAAAACACGCTGCGCGCACGCTCATCGCTGCCTGCCGCAAGTTCGTTGAGTAGTGGCAACAACAGGCGCCATTGAATCGGGTTGGTGTCCTGAAATTCGTCAATTAACACATGGTCGATGCGTTGATCGAGTTTGTATTGGACCCATTGCGCGTTATCCGAGCGATTGAGCAGGGTGTAGGTCTTCCACTCCAGATCGTTGAAATCAAGCTGTCGTCGCTCATCCTTGATGCGTTGATAGTGTTCGATTAATCGCTGTCCAGCACACTGCCAGGCGCGTGTTTGGTGCAGGGTTTGTTGCGCGCGCACAATGTCCAGCGCT
>JANMQQ010000438.1:0-2536 GCA_031370545.1 Gammaproteobacteria bacterium | reverse complement strand
GTTCTCGCCCCTGTCGGGCAGTGGATCGAGCAGCAGCTCGATCTGCCGGGATTGATCAACACCGCGACCTCATGGCTGACGACGCTGGGCGCTTCATTCGTGCAGGGATCGTTGTTGCAGTTGATTGGCATTGTGCTGACTTTTTATCTGCTGTTTTATTTCTTGCGCGACCGGGGCGCAGCGCTCGAGTGGCTACGCTTTCTGTCGCCGCTCTCCAAGGCGGACATGAGCCGCTTGTTCAATGAAGTCAGTGACACCGTGCATGCCACTCTCTACGGGACATTTGTCGTCGCCATTGTGCAAGGTGTGCTGGGCGGATTGATGTTTTGGTGGCTGGGCCTGCCGGCACCCTTGCTTTGGGGAATTGTGATGGGGCTGCTGGCCGTGGTGCCGGTGCTCGGCGCGTTTGTGATCTGGGTGCCCGCGACGATCTTTTTGCTTTTGGACGGCAGCGAGGGCAAAGCCTTGCTGCTCACCCTGTGGGGCGCGGTCGTGGTCGGCGGGATCGACAATTTACTGTATCCGATGTTGGTGGGAAGACGCTTAAAAATGCACACCGTCCTCGCGTTTATTTCCATCGTCGGCGGGTTGATTGTTTTCGGTGCGTCCGGCCTGATTTTGGGTCCGGTGATATTCACCGTCACCCGATTATTGCTGGAAATCTGGAGCAGTCAACACGCGACAGAACAAACAAAAGACAAAACCGGATGAAGCCAGGCCAGCAATGCCCGGCACGCTCAATAATTGAACGGAGGAGGTAACTATGAATCATCGACGGCTCACTTGTATTACGATAGGCATGTGTTTCCTGTTGGGTTGTACCAGCCCGGTAAAACCATCGCTCGCCAACACAAGCACAGCGGCTTCCGAAATCGACCTCGGCCTTGATACAGAACTCGGGGAGCGCGCGGAGCCGGATGAAGCTGCCACCGATCAGGCCATGTCGGAAACCATCACCGGCTACATCAACCGCCGCTACTCTGAGGGCCGGCGACCCGCAATGAGGGATGCCCACGCCAAACCGCACGGATGCGTTCGGGCCACATTTGACGTTGACGCGGGATTACCTAATGAGCTGCGCCAGGGCGTGTTTATTCCCGGCAAGCACTACGCGGCGTGGATCCGTTTCTCGAATGGCGCCTCAGAAATCAATCCCGACAAAGACAAAGACGCCCGAGGCATGGCGATCAAGCTGATGGGCGTTGAAGGCCAGAAGATACTGCCCGAAGAGAAGGATGCAAAAACGCAGGACTTTATCATGATCAATCATCCGTTTTTCTTTGTAGACAGCCCCAAGCAATATCTCGCGATGCTGAAGGGGTTTCACGAAAAAATCATGACTGAAAAACCTAACGTGCTTAACAAGCTGGCAGCCGCATCGCATTTGGGCCTGCATAACACCCAGCTTGCGTTAAAAATAAGCGGGACGCGTATCGCAAACCCGCTGTTACAGCAGTATTGGTCGATGACGCCCTACCGCCTCGGCGTTGGTCCTGGCAGAAAGGCGATCAAGTTTTTTGCCAAATCCTGTTCAGACGATAGACCCGAGACTCCCGGTTTTTTTTCGCAGCCGAACGCGGACTATTTGCAAACAGCAATGGCCAACACACTGAGTTCCGGCGATGCGTGTTTTAACTTCTATCTTCAGACTTTCAAAGATTTTGAGAGCACTCCGATCGAACAATCAACCGTGGAGTGGAAGGAAGACGCCGCTCCTCCGGTGCTGGTGGCCAAAATCACGATTCCGGCGCAGAAGTTCGATTCATCTCAGCAAATAACTTTCTGCGAAAACCTTTCCTATACGCCTTGGCACGCGCTGCCGGAACATAAGCCGTTGGGCGCGGTGAATCGTGCACGTCGAGTCGTCTACACTGCCGTGAGCAAGCTGCGCCATGGACTGAACGGCGCATCTCGTTCGGAGCCCACCGGCGATGAGAAATTCTGACGCGATCCTGGGAATTAAATGAAGCAAACGTTTCCTCAAGTTTATCTGGTACGGCATGGCGAGACCGCTTGGTCGATCAGCGGACAACACACCGGCCGTACTGACATTTCGCTTACCGAGCGCGGCGAGCAGGCTGCGCAGGAATTGAGGGCGCGCTTGAAAGATTTGAGCGTCGCCAAAGTATTCACCAGCCCACTGCAACGGGCACGGCAGACTAGCGATCTGGCAGGTTTCGGTGCATCCGCCGAAGCCGATCCCGATTTGATGGAATGGAACTACGGTGATTATGAAGGCCGGCGGACGGTAGATATTCGGGCCGAGCATCCCCGCTGGGGCTTATTCGAAAACGGTTGCCCGGGCGGTGAAACGCTGGTGCAGGTGGCAACGCGCGCGGAGCGGGTCATCGCTCGAATCCGCGCGCTTGAAAGTAACGTGCTGGTGTTTGCGCACCGTGACATATTGCGCATCCTCATCGCACGTTGGATTGCGTTGCCCGCGCTCGAAGCGCGTCGCCTCGATCTTGCGACGGCTTCGGTGAGTACGCTTGGGTACGATCATGGCCTGGATGAGCCGGTCATCCACCGCCTCAAC
>JANMQQ010000409.1:0-16519 GCA_031370545.1 Gammaproteobacteria bacterium | reverse complement strand
CAAATTCCTGTTGGACGCGTAAGTCCGCACGCCTCACCTCCCCGTCCGCTTCGCGTCCACCCCTCCTCGAAAATGAGGAGGGGAGGAAAAGCTCTGTTCTCCCCTCCTCATTTTCGAGGAGGGGTGCCCCGAAGGGGTGGGGTGGTCATTCGCGTCGACGCTGATTTTTGCGTCGGGTCGTGGTCATTCGCGTCGGCGCTGATTTTCCCCTTCCCGCGTAAAGCCAACGCGGTGGGAATCAGCGCCGGGCCATGGTTGCTGTTTAAAACTCGTCCCAGTCACCCTTGCCATTGGACTTCGCGGCCATCCGCTCAGGCGGGGCATCGTCATGCTCGGCGGGTGCCGCCTGTTTGACTGCCGGGCGTGGGGCACGCGGCTTGAACTCGCTCGTGGAGCGCGCCGTGTTACGGCTCTTCGGCTTGGGGGCGGATTCGAACGATGCGGTACTTCTCGCCATGCTTGCCTTGGCCGCGCCGCGTTCGTCTATCTTGAAAGTGGCCATCATTTCGCGCAGAGATTGCGCCTGCTCTTCCATCGACTTGCTGGCGGCGGCGGCTTCTTCCACCAATGCGGCGTTTTGCTGGGTGACTTCGTCCATCTGCATCACGGCCTTGTTGACCTGCTCGATGCCGACGCTCTGTTCCTGCGACGCGGCGGCGATCTCGGCGACGATGTCGCTCACTTTCTTCACTGCTCCGACGATTTCCCCGAGTGTCTGGCCGGACTGCTCGACCAGCTTGGAACCGTCCTCGACTTTTTGCACCGAGTCGCCGATCAAATCCTTGATCTCCTTGGCTGAGGCGGCACTGCGTTGCGCCAGATTGCGCACTTCGCCCGCCACCACGGCGAAACCACGGCCCTGCTCACCGGCGCGCGCCGCTTCCACGGCGGCATTCAAGGCCAGCAAGTTAGTCTGGAACGCGATCTCGTCGATCACGCCGATGATGTCGGCAATTTTCTTGCTCGCGCTGTTGATTCCGCCCATGGCCGCGATGGCTTTGCCCACCACCTCGCCACCCTTCTCGGCCTGCTCGCGCGCGGCAGCCGCCAATTGATTAGCCTGGCGTGCGTTGTCGGCGTTTTGCTTCACGGTCGAGGTCAGCTCTTCCATGCTGGAGGCGGTTTCTTCCAGCGAGGCGGCCTGCTCCTCGGTGCGTTGTGAGAGATTAATATTACCGGCGGAGATTTGCCCCGCACCGGTGGCCACCGAAGACGCGGTCGCGTTGATCTTGCCGACCATGTCCTTCAGGTTGTCGTTCATGGTCTTCATGGATTGCAGCAGCAAACCGGTCTCGTCTTTCGTAGTCACCTCGATGCGGCTGGTCAGATCGCCGTCGGCGACGCGCGCCGCGACCTGTCCGGCTTCCTCCAGCGGGCGGGTAACGCTGCGCGTGATGAACCAGGCGACCAGCACGCCCAGCACGACCGCCGCCAGCGCCAGTAAAATCACCAAGGTGCGGGCACTGGCATAGGATGCATGTGCGATTTCCACGCTATCTGCGGCCTTTTTTTCCTGGAATGCGAGTATTTCGCCCAGATCATCCAGCCACTTGCGCTGATTCGGCCGCACTTCTTTTATCAAGACTTGGATCGCCTCGGCATTCTTGTTGGCGCGGCCCAGTTGCACAGCTTTGTCAGTCAGCGGCCGGGTGGTGGCGCGCGCCTCTTCGACCTTTGCGAGCAGCACCTTGCCCTGTTCTAGTTTGACCATACCGGTAAGCTTCTTGGCGTTCTCGCTATATTCTTCGCGTGCTTTGTCGAGGCGTTGTTTTTCCGCTGCAATACCTTCCTCGTCGCTAAGCAACATTATATTCCGCACCGCGATTGCAGTGGTTTGCACCTGCTCGCGCATTTCCCGGACAAGATTCACTTTAACCATATCGTCCGAAGTAATGTCGTCCAGCTTGTCCTGAATTTCAGCCATGCGCGACAGCCCGATGGCCGCGAGCGTAATCATCAGCGCCAGCACCAAGCCGAACCCCAAACCCAACCGCAAACCGATTTTCAAATTGCCGATATTCATGTGATTAACCTCCAGAAAAGCATTGCTTGAATGTAAACGTTAAACAGAATGTTATTTGACTACACCCGGCACCGCCGCCGCATCCAGCGCCGCGACTTCGGCCGGGTTCAACAGCCGGTCGATGTCGAGCAGGATCACCAGTTTGTCCGCGATGGCAGCCATGCCCTTGATGAATTCGGTGTGCACCGTGACGCCGAAATCCGGCGGCGGCTTGAGCTCCTGCGCGCGCACGTTGTAAACATCCGACACCCCGTCCACCACCAGGCCGACGATGCGCTGCACGTTGTCGTGCGTGACCTTCAGCACCACGATCACCGTGGTCGGACCGTAGTCGATTTTCTCGATGCCGAAGCGCAGCCGCAGGTCGATGACCGGCACGATCGCGCCGCGCAGATTGAGAATCCCGCGAATGAATTCCGGAGTATTGGGAATGCGCGTGACCGAACTCCAGCCGCGAATCTCCTGCACGCGTAAAATATCCACGCCGTACTCCTCACCGGCCAGAATGAACGTCAGATACTGGTTGGCGGCTTCGGTCGCATCCATGTGGATGTCGTTTACCAAGGCTTGTGCTGCACTCATAAGATGTAACCTCCGTTACGCTGCGATTGTTGCAATGTGTCCAACCGGAATGACGCGATCCACATTCACCGGCTGTTGCGCCAGTTGAATCAGCCCCGGAATATCCAGAATCAAGGCGACGGTGCCGTCGCCCAAAATGGTTGCGCCCGAAACGCCCGCGACTTTGCGGAAGTTGGTCTCCAGGCTTTTGATCACGACCTGCTGCTGGCCCATCAATTCGTCCACAAACAGACCCACGCGCTTGCCTTCGCCTTCGACCACGACTAGCAAGCCGCGATGCAAATCGGTGACTTGCGAAGCGACATTGAAAATCTTGTACAGGCGCAACACCGGCATTACCTCGTCGCGCAATCGCATGACCTCGCCCTGGCCCGCCACCAGATTCACCATGCCGGGCTTGAGTTGAATCGACTCGACGATGGACACCAGCGGAATGATGTAATTCTCCTGGCCGACCAGCACCGATTGGCCGTCCATGATGGCGAGCGTAAGCGGCAGGTGAATCGTGAAGGTACTGCCCTTGCCGGGTTCGGACTTGACATCCACACTGCCGCCCAGCGCCTTGATGTTCTTGCGCACCACGTCCATGCCGACGCCGCGCCCGGACACGTCGCTGACCTGCTCGGCGGTGGAAAATCCCGCCATGAAAATCAGCTCACACACCTTGTCATCATCTGGCTCTTCGTCCGCGCCCAGCAAGCCTTGCTTGCGCGCCTTAGCGATGATTTTGTCGCGCGGCAAACCGGCGCCGTCGTCCTTGATCTCGATGACGATGTTGCCGCCCTGATGAAACGCGTTAAGCGTGACCAGGCCGGTTTCGGATTTTCCGGCGGCGCGGCGCACGTCCGGCATTTCAATGCCGTGGTCGACCGAATTGCGCACCAGATGCACCAGCGGATCGCCGATTTTTTCCATCACCGTTTTGTCCAATTCGGTTTGTTCGCCGGACATGCGCAAGTCGATTTTCTTGGTCAGCTTCTGGCTCAGGTCGCGCACCATGCGCGGGAAGCGCTGGAACGCGAAGCTGATCGGCATCATGCGGATGCGCATCACGCTCTCCTGCAATTCACGCGTGTTGCGCTCCAGTTGCGACAGGCCGTGCATGAGTTTTTCGACGCGGCTCATGTCGAAGTCCTTGCCGACCTGCCCGAGCATCGACTGCGTGATCACCAGCTCGCCGACCATGTTGATCAGTGCATCGACCTTGTCGATGCCGACGCGGATGGAGGTGGCTTCACTCGCCGAACGGGGGTCTGGTATCGGTGCTTTGGCGTCCGGCTTTTTTGGTTTTATGTCAGTCTCCGGCGCCTTAATGTCAATACCAGCGGCTTCCTGACTTGATTTTACGGCCGGGTCTGCGGCCAGTTTCCGGATCGACAGGTCGCAATCGCCGTCCACCCAGTCGAACACTTCACGCACACGTTGTTCGGCGATCTCGCCGCGCAGTTCGATGGTCCACGCCAGCGTGCATTCTTCCGGCTGCGCATCGGCAAAATGCGGCAGCCGCGACGTGTCGCACTCCACCTTGAAATCGCCTAATTCAGCCAACTCACGCAGCATGCGTACCGGGTCGTTACCGGTGCGATACAGATGCGCGTGGGGGCTGAACACAATGCGCCAGCCCGCCCCGACCGCTGACTGGGAGCCAGATGTTGAGTTTTCAGAGTTCACCGATTCGGCCGACTCAACCGCTACGCCGAGCATCCGGCCCATGCGTTCGCTGAGAACTTTGGCGCGTTCCGGATTGTGCGCGTCGCCCCCTTTACTCGCGGCGAGCATCGCGCGCAGACAATCCACCGATTCCAGCAACACGTCGACCAGCTCGCGGGCCACGGCGCGTTTTCCCGCGCGCATTTCGTCGAGCAGCGTTTCCATGTGGTGGGTAAATTCCGCGACCTCGCTAAGGCCGAAGGTGGCACTGCCGCCCTTGATGGAGTGCGCGCCGCGGAAAATGGTATTGATCAACTCGTTATCGGCGGCACCTTCCTGCATGTTCAGCAGGCCGGATTCCATTGCATCCAGACCTTCCGCGCTTTCTTCAAAGAAAGTGTCGAGAAATTTCGACATGTCGATTGTCATCGCCGCTGCTCCGTTATGGTTTCAGGCACTGCGTCAACCGCTGACTTTTTTAATGGTGGCAAGCAATTGTTCCGGATTAAACGGCTTGACCATCCAGCCGGTTGCACCTGCCGCCTTACCGGCCTGTTTTTTGTCATCGGTCGATTCCGTGGTGAGCAACAGCAACGGGGTAAATTTGTAATTGGGCAGCGCGCGCAATTCCTTGATCAAGGTGATGCCGTCCATGTTCGGCATGTTCACGTCGGTGACCACGATGTTAAATGCGCGGGTCTTGGCTTTTTTCAACCCATCCGCGCCATCCACCGCCTCTTCAACTTCATAACCTGCTCCCTTGAGGGTGAAGGCCACCATCTGACGCATCGACGCGGAATCGTCGACAATTAATATATTGGGCATACTGTTCTCTCCTGATCCTGTGCGCGCACGGCGTGGCGGACTTACGCTGCAGTTTTTAGTTCGAGCCAGTCTGCAAGGCCGGTCCACTCCGCCGCTCGGCTTAACGCCATCGACGGATCTTTCCAGCGTACGCGGTAACCCTGCGTGCGCGCTTCATGGCAAAACATTGCCAACGTTTGCAACCCGGCTGCATCGACCCGGCTGACCTGCCCGGCATCCAGGATCAACACCGATTGATTTGCCGCCAATGCGGCTTCAAGCTGCCGGTAAAGGGGTTCGATCGTTGCAATATCGAGAATATCGTTCAGGCGCACGATATGCTCCGCGTGGGCTTCGGCGGGAGCGGCTTGCGTGGCGGTCTTTGCGGTCTTTTTCATCGGATTCCGTAACATCAAATTTTCTGTTTCACCGGTCTTGATCGCGACTTCATGACAATGATCACGACCTGCGCCCTAGGCATAGCAGTTCAGCGCACACAGATTTACGGCTGAAAACAGCAGAACTGAAGTGGCATTGAAAAAAATATGTTCAATTGCAGCGGAGCTGAGGCCATCCTGGAGCGTTATGCGGGCTGGAAGCCCGCGCTCCAAACGCCGCGAGAAACGCCGGAATTGAAAATATTTGTCAACGTCACACCGGGAGCGCGGCCATCCTGGCCGCTTGCGGGCTGGAAGCCCGCGCCCCCGGTTGATTACACGTAGTAGTCAACACTGCCGGTGCCGCTGCGGAATACTTCCGGCGCATTCGCCGCGAGTTCGAAATCAGCGCGGTAGCCCGGCTGCGACCCGTTGCGGCTGGAGTCGCGTTGCTCACGCGCATCATTGCGCTGTTGTGCGAGCGACTTGTCGGACACGTCGACGTTGACTAAATTAAATCCGCTGTCGGCCAGCATGTCGCGCAAGCGACCGAGCGACTGTTCAATGGCTTCACGCACCGCACCATGCGGCGAACTGAACATCAGGGTGGCCTGGTCATTACTCATCACGATGCGCACATCGACCTGACCGAGCTGGGGAGGATTCAAACGAATCTCCGCTTCCTGAAGATTCTGCCGCACCGCAAACGAAACCCGCTCAGCAAACACGTCACTCCAGCCGACCTGACCTGGCGCTTGCGGAACCATCAATTCAGGCTTGCCGGATGCGCTGACCGGTGTGGCGGTGAGCGTCGGCGCGCCACTCAGACCGGAACTCAAAGGTGATCCGCCGGTGTTAACCGTCGCATCGGGCGCCGCGCCGGTCTGAGCTGCGGGCAAGGCCAGCTCAAATCGCTCAACGCTGCTGTCCTTGACCGGTACCAGCACCGAGGCGAGCGTTGTTAACCATTCCTGATTCAGCGGTGAGTTGTGTTGTTGCTGTGGGGACGAATCTTGCGCGGCCGTGTGTGCGGGCGCGCTCGTCGTCAGCGCGGTGGGCTCGCCCTGCCCGGCACTGAGAAGACTTGCGGCCGCTACCGAAGTCGCGTTGGGTACCGAAACCGGGGCGCGAACCGACGTCGCCGCCGCGTTGTTTACACCCATCGTCGTGCTGGCAACCAGTAATTGTGCTGCCGTGGACTGTGCCGCTAGTTCAGACGCAGCGCTTGCATCCAGCGGCGACTGGACTGGATCGGGTAAGAGCGTCGTGGCCGCGCTGTCGCCCACCTTGTCAAGTCCTGGATCAATAGCTTGCGGCGGCACGCTGGCCGGGTTCGCCAGTTGCAGCAGCAGCGGTGAATCGTTTCCGTTCTCCGGCGAGCTGTTGCCGTCGTCGGACACTGCCAACCCAAGCCCGGCATCGGTTGCGGGCGCGGCGACATCGTCCAGTGCGTCGGTGAGCGTCGTTGCGAATGATGGCGACTGGTCGTTCGACGCCACGCTTGAGCCGGTCGCTGCGGGCGTCGGTGTTGCGGGTCGGACACCAAGCCCGGCACTGAGTTGTTGATTCACGTGATACTCCCAATTGATTCCAGACCCGCTCATATCAGCAATTGGTGTGCCAGGAAAACGTGGCGACAGTATTTGCACGGATTGACGGCGGTAGGTACCCGACCGCGCACCTGCTTGACGTCCGTACGCATCGAATCCACTTGTTCAGCGACAGTCACGGCAATCAAGTTGCGCTGCGCAGGCGCGATCTCGCGCTGTCATCAGCGGCTTAGGCCCCGGCGGTGCGCGGCTGGAGTCGCTTACGATTCATCCGGAGAGTGGCGGCGCAAACCGCGCTCGTCAGATTCTTTTTGTTCCAGACGTTGCACTTCGCGCTGCTCCTGTGTGACATAGCGGGTGCGCATGTTGTCAAGCGCCTGGGTGCGCACATGCTTTTCCATCCAGCGTGCCTTTTGCTGTGCGAGCGCGCTTTGCGCGTCTTGCACCAGGTGCTCCTGCTGCTGAATGGCGGTATCCAGTTTATGCAGGAAATTACGGTAGGTGCGCATCTGCTGCGCGCTCATGCCGCTGCGGCCGCGTGCCTGATAGTTTTCGAGATATTCCTCACGGTAGCGGCGAACTTCCATTAAACGCTGTTCGCGTTCCTGGAATATCCGCTGGCTATCGGCGAACACCCGTGCCGCTTCACGTTCGCGATTTTGCGCAACTTTAACGATGGGTTTTACGCGCTCAGATTTGGTCATGGACGGACACCGCAGCGCGCTGCACAACGACAAATCACTGGCGTTTTTCTAGTCATGCCCAGCACGATGCAAGCCCCATTCCGTGATGTCTACCCGGCTGCTTGCACGCGGTACTGCGGCACCTCGACCACCAGCGGCTTGCCGATGTGATAGCCCTGCACACAATCGACGCCGATCTCACGCAACATCACCAGACTGCGTTCGTTTTCGACGAACTCGGCGACGGTCTTCTTGCCGACCGCGTGCGCCACCTCGTTCATAGATTTCACCATGGCGCGATGCAAGGCGTTGGTCTCGATATTTTTGACGAAGGAGCCGTCGATCTTGACATAATCCACCGGCAGGTCTTTCAGGTAGGCAAACGAGGAATAGCCGACACCAAAATCATCCAGCGCGGTGTAACAACCCAGCGCGCGCAGTTGTTCCATGAAGTGCACTGCCAGACTCATGTTGCCAATCGCGACATTTTCGGTGATCTCAAATGTTATCGCGCTGGGCTCAATGTGATAACGCACCAGCAATTCTTTGATGACGCCCAGAATGCTGGCATCGCACACCGCTTTGGCGGACAGATTGACCGAGTAACGCAATTGCGAACTATTTTTGCGCAACGCCGCCAAGGCCGCGATGGCGTGCTCAATGACCCAGCGGTCGATGTCCAGCATCAATCCAAACCGTTCAGCCGACGGCAGGAATCCGGCGGGCATGACAAATTCGTTGTTCTCACCGCGCAAGCGCAGCAACACTTCGTAGCTGGAAACCACCAGTGTGTCGGTGTACGCAATCGGCTGACAGGTCAGCACGAAATAGTCGTTTTCAATTGCTTGTTTGATGCGCCGCGCCCAGCCCATGTCGGCATGCATGCTGGTCATATTTTCCTTGTCGTCGGACTGGTACACATGCACAGCGTTGCGACCGGCGCGTTTGGCGATGTGGCAGGCGATGTCGGCGCGCGCCAGCAAGTCCTCTTTGTTGCTGACGTCGGGCGTGAACATCGCAACGCCGATGGTGCAGCCGACGTCGATGGCCTTGGTTTCGTACCTGAAGATGTAGTCGGCCAATTGCAGCCGGTAAAATTCGGCGGCCTGATCGGCTTGCGGCAGGTCCACGTCATACAACAACACCGCAAATTCGTCGCCACCCAGACGGGCCAGCAAATCGCTTTTCCGCAGGCGTTTACGCAGCATCTGCGTCACTTCAACCAGCACCTTGTCACCGGCCAGATGGCCCAGCGTGTCGTTCACGAATTTAAAATTGTCGAGATCAATGTATAGCAACGCGTGCTGGAGGCCGCCGCTCTGGCGCGCCGAACGTCCGACCACGCGTTCAAGCTCGTCCATAAAATATTGCCGGTTGTACAAACCGGTGAGCGAGTCGTGCTCAGCGAGATGTTTCAGATGCAGCAACATCGCCTGCCGTTCGCTGATGTCTTCAACAATCGCAACGAACAAACGGCGGTCGTCGACGCGGAGTTCACTCAAATTAATCGACAGCGGGAAGGAGTCGCCCAGCTTGCGTTTGGCGGTGACCACGGTATTAAGTCGCATTGCACCTTTGAGCGGATCGGCACCGTACAGCCTGCGCACAAACCGCATGTTTTCCTCACCCGTCGTGTCGGTCAGCAGCATCTGCACGTCACGTCCGATGACTTCATCCGCCTGATAGCCAAACAGGTTTTGCGCTGCGTTGTTAAAAGTCTCGATGCGGCGCTCATCACTGAGCGTGATGATGCCTTCGCCTGCGTTATCGAGAATGGATTCGAGGCGCTTCTGGCGTGACTCGACATGTTTTTGCATGCGCGAAAACGCGCTGACCAGGGTGCGGGTTTCTTCGGTATTAAATTTGATCACCGGCGTATACGTCACGTCATGGCCATAGGCATCCAATGCCTGCGCGACTTGCAGCATCGGACGGCGCACCACGTACTCAAACAGCAGATAGCCAATCATCAGCACCGCGTAGCCGAACAGGCTGAACAGCCAGATGAACTTGGACAAGGTGCCGGTGGTTTCCACCAGATCGAAGATGTTGGTATCACCCTGCTGCTCGACCATTTTTTCGATGCTGTCGATATCCCGCCAGGCCTGATCCAGCATCGGCCGGATCACGTCACGCATGATCGGAATATCTGCGCGCCAGTTTTCAGACATATAAATTTGCGCTGCGCGCTGAAAGTCCTGCTCGTAGCGATCCAGCGTCTGGCGCATGGTCGTCAACGACTCACCTTGTTGTAAACCCAACTGGCCGCGCGCGGCATAAGTGCTGAGCTTATTAAGTTGCAAATTTACGATTTCGGCAAACATGCGCCGGTTGTTTTCATTCAACTGCATGCTTTTTTGCGGCTCACCGAAGGCTCCGGCGCGATTGGCGATGAACACGCGCACCGAACTGATTTGCTGCACCCACGCGTATTTGGTCTCCTTGAGAATATTCAGAATCTCGCGCTGCTCAGGCCGCCTGAGCGAACTCTCAGCCTCCAGAATTGCCAGCTCTGCCGCCTGCATGAACAGCACGTTGGTGGGGTACAGCTTCTCGGTCAAAATCGACATGCCCGGGTAAAACGTTCCCGCATTGCTCATCACCGCCAACAAATTGCGCACCTCGGTTTGCAAACGCCGCAGATCAGACTCAAGCGTGTGGATTACCTCGGCGACCGAATTGATTTGCTGCGCCACCGGAGTGTTCAGCAACCCGGCGGTTTGAAACACGACGTTGCTGCTTAATGCCAATACCCGCTCCTGCTGATGCTTGTCTTGCAAAAGGGAATATTGATAAATGGCCTGTTCGTAACCCTGCATGGACGAGCGTAAATTGTGCAAGGCAGTTTCGATTTGCTGACTTTCGGAGATTGACCCCAAGCTTTTCTTTGATGAGTTGTCGACAATCTGGCGGGCATAGAACACCGCTGCTGCGATCAATACGGCGAGGATCACGGAGATGGTTGCAACACGCTGCGTGAAACTGCCGAACTTGAGCTTCATCGACCGGGCATCTTTTTGGACATGAGGTGAGACGCGGTTTGCAGTCCGCCTATCTCCTCAGGGGTATCGACTCAAAACGGCGCGTTCTTGAATAGTTGTGCGACTCGCGCCGTGCGATAATTTCGGCCGTCGTAGTTACAGGAGAGATCCGCATGAGCCCGACCCCATTGACCCAGGAAGAACGTATTTTGCGCATGATGAAGCGCGTCTTGACTGATGTCGCCAAAGACACTCACAGCGTGCCGGGAGTCAAACATGCGTTGTCACCTCACACGGTGGAGGGAATTCGCGAGTGCCTGGCCTTGATCACGGCGCGCGAAGCGGAGTTGGCGAATGACACCGGGCGAGCACAAGCGGATCGCCCGCATTTTGTAGATGAACCGAAGCGCACCCAGGTCGTACAGCTGCATCCGATCAAACGCAACAAAGACACGCCCAAATCTGATACGTAACTACCTGCCTACTTGCAAACACAGACTTCGCCCCCAGAATGATCGACAACGTTTGTTTGGGCGAAATTTAATTTAAGGAGATCAATATGGTGACTGAGTTAACTCTGGAAACGTTTCACGACGCGATTGAAAAAAACGACACCGTGATTGTCGATTTTTGGGCACCGTGGTGCGGACCCTGCCGCTCGTTTGCGCCGACGTTTGAGCAGACCGCAAGCGAATATCCGGCCATCACCTTCACAAAAGTCAACACCGAGGACCAACAGGAGCTGGCGGGCCAGTTTGATATCCGCTCGATTCCTACCTTGATGGTGTTTCGCGAACAAATCCTGCTGTACGCGCAACCCGGCGCGCTAGCCAAATCGCAGCTGGAACAGCTGATTGCACAGGTAACTGCCTTGAACATGGACGACGTACGTCGCGAGGTCGCCGAACAAGAAGCGCAAAGCGCGCCGCCGGAAGGCTGAAATCAGCATGCGCTGGCTGGATAAAATTCCGCTGTATATGCTACTGATCGCCGCACTGACGTTGGGACTCGCACCGTTTCTGCCGCAGCCGCACGTGCTGGAGAAATTACAGATGTTGCTGGCCGGAACCTTGACCGCGCCCATCGACATCTTTGATTTGTTACTACATGGCACCCCGATTGTGCTGCTGGGATTAAAACTGCTGCGCAACGCCACCCGCCATCGCTCTCCCGCAAGTTAATTTTTCTGCCGCGTTCTGTTGAGCGCGGCCCCGTGAACGGGGCATTCATCACCGTGACACAATCTGTGTCTGAAAACCGGCGTGCATCACTGTGATGAATTGAACACTGTTCGGCCCGGCTACTTCTTGGTATCAATGAGCAACCGCGTTAAAGTAACTACCCACCACCCAACTGTCGTTTACACATGCCCGTAAAAAAAGGGATCCCCGCAACGCACGCGGTAAACAGCGCCGTTGCCCGCGGGCCAAAGGGCTCCCGAACGCATAGAAAATCTCCACCTCCCCCGACGGTGCCGGACTCCCCACCTTACGCCTCGGTGTTGTTGATTTCCGCCGCGACGCAGGCGTATGAAATTTTGCTCACGCGCCTGCTGTCGATTGTGCAGTGGCAACACTTCGCTTTTATGATCTTAAGCTTGGCGTTGCTTGGTTTGGGCACGGGCGGCATGTTCATCGCCTTCACCCGCCAATGGCTGCTGCCCAAATTTGCGAGCGCGTATATCTCCCTGCTGGTGTTGTTCGGCATCTCCGCTGTCACCAGTTTTATGGTCATTGAGCAAGTTCCGTTCAATCTTGAACGCGTGTTGCTGGACAGCATGCAACCGCTGGTGCTGGCTGGAATTTGCGCGGTGCTGGCATTGCCGTTTTTTTTTGCCGCCGCCGCCGTCGCGTTGTGTCTGACGCAGTTTCACACCGATGCGGTGCGCGTCCACGCCGCCACGCTAATCGGCTCAGGTGCCGGAGTTTTACTTATTCTCGCACTGCTGCTGTTGGTGGTGCCCGACAATGTGCTGCGCACCATCGGCGCGTTAGGTCTGGCCACTGCGGCGCTGGCCTGGTGGGAGTTGCGCGTCGACCCGCGCGTCGGCGGCACTATTTTCGCGTTAATGGGTGTCGCGGTGATTCTGCTGCCCGGGCGCTGGACCGAATTGCAAATCACACCCAACAAAAGCCTGCCGCAAGCTTTGCAAGTGGGTGGCGCTCAATTGATCAGCGAACGCTCCGGGCCGTTGGGACTGGTGAGTGTGGTAGAGAACACCTTGATCCCATGGCGTTATGCGCCGGGCCTGAGTCTGCAATCCGCTCATGAGCCGCCGGAACAGGTCGGCGTGTTTACCGATGGCGATGCGCTGACCGTGATCACTCGTCCGAGTAAAATTCCGGCGGAAATGGATTACCTCGATCAAACCACATCTGCACTGCCGTATCGCTTGCGCACTTTACAGCACGTGCTGGTGCTGGGAGCGGGCGGCGGCAGCGACGTGTTGCAGGCGCGCGTGCACAACGTGCCCCTGATCGAGGCGGTCGAGATTAATCCGCAAATCGTCGGGCTGGTCCGTGGCGACTACGGCGTGCTGTCAGGCGCACTGTATGACTCACCCGACGTCAAAGTGCATGTCACCGATCCCCGCGGGTTCATCGCCAACAGTGATCAGCGTTACGACCTGATTCAGATTTCACTGCTCGATTCCGTGGTGGGATCATCGAGCGGGCGCTACGCACTGAGTGAAAATTATCTTTATACGGTGGAAGCGATGCGCGAGTACCTGGCGCATCTCGAACCCTCCGGCTACCTCACCATCACGCGCTGGATTAACGTGCCACCCCGTGACACTTTAAAATTGCTGGTCACCGCCGCGACGGCGTTGGAACACAACGGCATTCACGCCCCGGCCGAACAGGTGTTCATGCTGCGCAGCAGTCAAACCGCAACCCTGGTTATAAAAAACAGCCCGTACACCACGGCGGAAATCGCCACGCTGCAAGCCTTCTGTCGCCAGTACAAATTTGATCTCGGTTACTACCCCGGCATGCAGGAAGAAGATGCACAGGTGTTTAACATCACGGATCGCGCCTATTTTTTTGCAGGTGCGCAAGCCTTGCTCGGCGAGCGCCGCGCGGCGTTCATGGATCGCTACAAATACAATCTGGAACCCGCCACCGATGACCGACCTTACTTTTTTCATTTCTTCAAATGGAAAAGCCTTAATGAAATGCTCGCACCGCGTGATGCCGCCGGTATGGCACTCATGGAATGGAGCTATTTGGTGCTGGTCGCGACATTAATCGCGAGCGCAGGTGTAGCCCTGTTCATCATTTTTCTGCCACTGTTGTTTTCGCGCCGCATGCTGCAAGCGGTGCCGCGTAACTTCGGTCTGGGTAACGTGCTGTGGTATTTCCTGCTGCTGGGCGGCGCAGCGACGCTGCTGCAAATGGCAATGATCCAGAAATTCATGCTACTGCTGAATCATCCGGTTTATACGCTGGTGATCGTGCTGACGACGGTGCTGGTTTTCAGCGGCCTGGGCAACCTGCTGGTGCAACGTTTTGCCGACTCGGGCCACCACGGTATGGTCGCACTTTGGGCGATTGCCATCATCGCTGCGCTCTGCCTGCTTTATGTCAACATCCTCGACCCGCTGTTCAGCACCGCGCAAACTTGGACGCCCGGGCTCAAAATCCTGCTGGCCATCGCGCTCATCGCTCCCGTGGCATTTTGCATGGGACTGCCGCTGGCGCTTGCAATTGACCTGCTGGGCGCCGACATGCCTGCGGTGTTGCCGTGGGCAATGAGCGTGAATCAATCTGCCGCCGTGGTCAGTGCTGCGGCGACCATGCTGCTTGCCATGCAAGTAGGATTTACGCTGACCATCGTCGTCGGCCTGCTGGTGTATGGTCTGACGTTGCTGGTGTTTCCAAAGTCCGCGCACTGAAGCACGCTATATGTCAAGTTCAGCTACTCCCGCCCAACACACGCCGATGATGCAGCAGTACCTGCGTCTGAAGGCGGAGCATCCCGACATTTTATTGTTCTATCGCATGGGCGATTTTTACGAATTGTTTTACGACGATGCGCGCAAGGTCGCGCGCCTAATCGACATAACCCTGACCGCACGCGGCCAATCCGCCGGTGAGCCGATTCCGATGGCGGGTATTCCCTATCACGCGGCGGATCAATACCTGGCCCGTTTAGTGAGGCTGGGCGAATCGGTCGCGATTTGCGAGCAGATTGGTGATCCGGCGACATCAAAAGGTCCGGTGGAACGCAAAGTCGTGCGGGTGGTAACACCCGGCACCGTGACCGACGAAGCGCTGCTGGAGGAACGCCGCGACAATCTGCTCGCGGCGCTGCACGCACACGGCGAGCACTACGGCCTGGCGGTACTCGACGTCAGCAGCGGTCGCTTCACCGTGACGGAAGTGCGCGGCGACGAAGCACTGCTCGGCGAATTGCAGCGCCTGCAACCGGCCGAATTGCTGATCGACGAACAGTGGACCGCACCAGCGCTGGTGCAAGCGCGCAGCGGAGTGCGCAAGCAACCCCCGTGGCATTTTGAGCAGGACGGCGCACGACGTTTGCTGATCGCGCAATTTGGCACCAAAGATTTGTCAGGCTTTGGCGCCGACGACCTATCGGTGGCACTGGGCGCTGCCGGTTGCCTGCTGCATTACGTGCAGGCCACCCAGCGCGCGACGTTGCCGCATTTGCGTGCACTGCGCGTGGAACGCCGCGAAGATAGCGTTATTCTCGATGCCGCCACGCGCCGCAATCTGGAAATCGACACCAACCTCGCCGGTGGCACTGAGCATACTTTGGCTGCGGTGTTTGACCGTAGCGCCACCACCATGGGCAGCCGCCTGCTGCGCCGCTGGCTGAACCGGCCGCTGCGGGCACGCACCGAATTGCGTTTGCGCCAGCAAAGCGTGGGAGCGCTGCTTGACAACCGCGCTTACGAAAATTTATTCAGCGTGCTGCGCGGCATCGGCGATGTGGAACGCATTCTGGCCCGCGTCGCGCTCAAGTCGGCGCGGCCGCGCGATCTGGCGCAACTGCGCAACGCACTGGGTGCGTTGCCGGATTTACGTGCACATCTGGCACTGATCGACGCATTGCTAGTCAATCAGCTGCGCCTGCGCCTGGATGTGGACCCTGCGGTATTTACGCTGTTGGCGCGTGCGCTGATCGAAACACCGCCTGCGCTGATTCGTGACGGCGGCGTGATCGCGCCAGGTTATGACACGCTGCTGGACGAGCTGCGCGGCTTGAAGGATAACGCCGATCAATTCCTGATTGAACTTGAAGCCCGCGAGCGCGCCCGCTCCGGCATTGCGAATTTGAAAGTAAATTACAACCGTGTGCACGGTTTTTACATTGAAGTGACGCGCGCGCAAAGCGAAAAAGTTCCCGACGATTATATCCGCCGCCAAACGCTCAAGGGCGCCGAGCGTTACATTACGCCGGAACTCAAAGCGTTCGAAGACAAATTCCTCAGCGCCGGCGAACGCGCGCTGGCGCGTGAGAAAATACTGTACGAGCAACTGCTGGCCCAACTGCTGGTTCATCTCGCCGTGTTGCAAGACGCCGCAGCGGCGCTTGCCGAACTGGATGCGCTCAATACCTTCGCCGAGCGTGCCGACGCGCTGAACCTGACCTGCCCGGAACTCAGCGAATATCCTGGTGTTGACATTGATGGTGGCCGCCATCCGGTGGTTGAGCAAGTCAGCGACGCGCCCTTCATCCCCAACGATGTACGGCTCGACAACACGCGTCGCATGTTGATCATCACCGGCCCAAACATGGGCGGTAAATCCACCTACATGCGGCAAGTCGCACTGATTGTGTTGTTGGCCAGCGTTGGCAGCTACGTGCCAGCCACCGCCTGCCGACTGGGGCCGATTGATGCGAT
>JANMQQ010000381.1:0-3488 GCA_031370545.1 Gammaproteobacteria bacterium | reverse complement strand
AAAAGCCTTGGGCAGCACAGATTGTGCTCGCGGAGCGCGTGTGAGTTTTCGCCGTGGCAGGTCGATTTGTGGCTGGCAAAACATACACTGCTCGAAAAATTTGTGAAATAAAACCTCTCTGCAGAGTGCATTTGAGTCTTTTTATGTCGGGCCGATGCATATAACATCTGCGCCTCGCGGTTTTGGGGTCATGTTCAAACTATTGCGGCGGCGACATGTCGTCGGCGATTCGTAACGTTAAATATTAAGTGCGTAAGCGGGGTTGCTATGTCGGTTGAAAAAATTCGCGGGATTCTGTTGCAGCATGGGCGCCTTTCAGTCGCCGTAGATCAGATCGCCAACGATGGCGACCTGTATAAGGCCGGGCTGACGTCGTTGGCAACGGTGGGATTGATGCTCGCACTGGAAGACCAATTTAATGTCGAGTTTCCCGACAGTTTGCTGAGCCGCAAAACCTTTAGCAGCATTGATTCAATTTCGGAAGCAATCGCGCAACTCCAGAAGTAAATTGCGTGGATTCCGCAGCACGCGGTTTATTCACAGGAGATCAAGCATGACAAATACCAGTCCGCCCGTGGTGAACGCAGCAGAATTCGAGCAATTGCTGGCCCGGGTCCATGAAATCGGGCGCGAGGTTGTGGCCAAGCACGCGGCCGATGTCGACCAAAAAGCGCGCTTTCCATTCGAAAGTATTAACGTGCTCAAGCAGCTACGCTTGCTAAGCTCGTATGTGCCAGCCGAATTCGGCGGCATGGGTCTTGAACTTATGCAGGTGGCAAAGCTCTGCGAAGTGCTCGGTCATTACTGCGGTTCGACCGCGATGATTTTTGCGATGCACCAAATTGTCGTGGCCTGTGTCATTCGCCACGCGCAAGGATCTCCCTGGTTTCACGGCTACCTGCGGGAGTTGGTGCAGGATCAACGACTGATCGCATCCGCAACCACTGAGATCGGCGTCGGTGGTGATTTGCGTTCCAGCATCTGCGCGGTAGAAATTGAAGGTGACCGGTTCCGCATCACCAAAAAAGCACCCGTGATTTCCTACGGTGCGGCGGCTGACGACATCATGGTCACCTGCCGTCGCGCTGCGGATTCACCCGCCAGCGATCAGGTGCAATTGATCGTACGCAAAGATCGTGGTCCGGTCACACTCGAGCCGCTGTCGGGCTGGGATACGCTGGGTTTTCGCGGCACATGCAGCGCCGGATTTCTGTTGGTTGGCGAAGGTGCGACCGAACAAATCCAGCCAGCGCCGTTTGCCGATATTCTTCAGCAAACCATGCACCCGCACGCGCACATTCTGTGGTCGTCGTTGTGGTTGGGCATCGCATCCGACGCGGTGAACCTGGCGCGCGCGTTCGTGCGTAACGAGGCGCGCAAAAATCCCAGCATGCCGCCCACGTCAGCGCTGCGCCTGGCGGATGCTGACAGCGTGTTGCAAGGCATGCGCAGCAATATTTATCTGGCGACCATCGACTATCAAAAAATGATGGCCGAGAACAACGTCGACGCGTTCTCCGGATTTGGCTTCGCGATCCGCATTAACAATCTGAAGGTGGCAAGCTCGAACATCGTGGTGGATATCGTGAATCGCGCGATGTTGATTTGCGGCATTGCCGGTTATCGCAACGACTCCAAATTCAGTTTGGGTCGGCATCTGCGTGATGCCCACGGCGCGGCCATCATGGTCAATAATGATCGCATCATGAATCACAATTCCAACATGCTGTTGGTGCATCGCTAAGAGGATTTGCGTCATGTCGATTGAAGATGCGTACAACAAATATCGTTCCGAGCTCATCGGCGCGGGCCTGCTGATTCCAAGCGGCGTGCCAGGTGTTTACGGATTGTCGGACCAGTTTGAATACGTCGTGGAAAAGTTTGACCAATATGTCACGCGCCGTGGCGCAGAGCGTCATCCGGAAGTGATGCGCTTTCCGCCCCTGCTGAGTCGCGACAGTTATCAACGCACCGATCATCTTGATACGTTTCCGCAGCTCATCGGTTCGGTGCACAGTTTCACCGGCGATGAAAAAGCGCACGTCGTGTTGATCGACAAGAAAGCAAAAGGTCAAGACTGGAGCGTAGGTCTGGAAAAGACCGACGTCATGATGACGCCGGCGGTGTGTTATCCGTTTTATCCCACGGCCACCGGAACACTGCCAGCGCAGGGCAGAACAGTGGATCTACGCGGCTTTGTATTTCGTCATGAGCCTTCGATTGATCCGGCACGCATGCAGATTTTTCGCATGCATGAATTCGTGCGCCTGGGCACGCCGGAACAAGCGATTGAACACCGTGACTATTGGCTCAAGCTCGGCGAGGAAATGCTGCTGGGGCTGGGTCTTGACGCACAGCCAGTGGTCGCCAACGATCCGTTTTTTGGTCGCGGCGGACGCGTGATGGCGGCGAGCCAGCGCGAACAGACATTAAAATACGAGCTGGTCGCGCCGGTGGCCAGCGCAGAGAAATTAACGGCGGTCGCCTCGTTCAACTATCACATGGATCATTTCGGGTTGCCGTTTGATATCAAGACCCCGGACGGCGAAGTCGCCCACAGCGCCTGCATGGGCTTTGGACTCGAGCGCGTGGCGCTGGCGTTGTTCAAGAAGCACGGTTTTGACATTAAAAAATGGTCGGCCGACGTGCGCAAGATTCTGGAGCTGTAATGAAACGAGTTGCGCCACTCGATCCCGCGACCTACCGGCGGCACCTGATCCACGGCGAAGATCGGACCTGGGCCGAAACCAATTGCTATGTCGATCTTTGGGTCGAATTGCTGCACGCACAAGGTTACGAGCCGATCGCCGCATTGCCGTTCACGTTGGCGATTGATTTCGAAGGCGACCAGTGGACGTTCTTCAAGTTTCCATTGGTTGATATTTTTGACCTGTACGGACTGGATGTGCAGGAGCTCGCCATCTGGCGCCCGCTGGTGCAGCACGTTGACGAACAAGTGGGACGTGGACGCCCGGTGCTCGCGGAACTGGATTCCTATTATCTTCCGGACACCGCAGGTACCGCGTATCAACAAGCGCATGTTAAAACCACCGTCGCGGTTTACGAGATTGATATTGCAGCGCAGCACATGGGCTACTTTCACAATCAGGGGTATTTTCACCTGGACGGTGACAATTTCATCGACATCTTTCGCCTGCGCAATGCGCCGGACCCGGCCACGCTGCCGCCGTATGTTGAATTCGTGAAGTCCAACCCGGATGCCGCGTGCAAGGGCAGGGCGCTGGTGGAGCGCTCGCTCGCCATTTTACGTAAACACCTGGCACTGCTGCCCACCGCCAACCCGTTTTTTGCGTTCAAGAGCCGCTTTCAAAATGATATGCCGTGGTTGATGAACGAGCCGCTGGAGACATTTCATTTGTATTCATTCGCGACTCTGCGTCAGTTCGGTGCCTGTTATGAACTTTCGGCGACCTATCTGCGCTGGTTGACTCAACAAGGAGAAGCCGGTCTGGATGACGCCACGCGTG
>JANMQQ010000380.1:0-1855 GCA_031370545.1 Gammaproteobacteria bacterium | reverse complement strand
CAGCGCAATTGTCGTGACCAGCAACGAAAGCCTGCAAAATCTATACGATTTGGTCGGCAGCGAAGGGCAAGCGTATTTGCGCGATACGCAAATGGTGCTCGTCAGCGAACGCGCAGTTGAACTGGCGCGCCGCTTGGGAGTTCAGCGTGCACCGGTGATCGCGGAGCGCGCTGGGGATGATGCGGTAGTTGCGGCGCTAGCGTTGTGCGCTGTACACCAAAGCACCCCGTGATCTCAGTCACTTCCCCTGTGAAGGAGAGGATAAAGGTGGGAGTCGTTTGTAACTGAGCCGTCAACAACAGAAGAATCATACATGGCCATACCTGATTACCAATCAATCATGCTTCCATTGTTACGCTTTGCTGCGGACGGAAACGAACATTCCCTTCGAGAGGGCATTGAGGGTGTAGCCGAGAAGTTCGGGCTTACGGAAGCGGAGAGAAAAGAATTATTGCCGAGTGGACAGCAACCCACCTTCGACAATCGGGTTGCTTGGGCTCGCACTTATCTCAGCAAGGCCGCTCTACTTGAGTCACCTCGGCGTGGATATTTCCGCGTTACCCAGCGGGGCCGCGAAGTGCTTGCAAAGAATCCAGCCGAGATCAACGTAAAGTTCTTGGAGCAATTCCCGGAGTTCATCGAGTTTCGCGCGAAACGCAGTGAACCGAAGGAATCAGCGGAAACGACGGAAGCCGAGAACCTCCAGACGCCGGGCGAGCTTCTTGAAAGTGCTTACCAAAAACTACGCGAAGATCTGTCGGCGGAGTTACTAAAAACGGTCAAGGAATGCTCCCCCGCATTTTTTGAACGCCTTGTTATCGATGTCTTAGTAAAAATGGGCTATGGCGGCTCCCGAAAAGAAGCCGGAAAGGCCGTCGGTCGCAGCGGTGACGAAGGCATTGACGGCATCATTAACGAAGACCGTCTTGGTCTCGACGTTATCTACATCCAAGCCAAGCGCTGGCAGGCTCCGGTCGGTCGTCCGGAAATTCAAAAATTTGCGGGTGCATTGCAAGGACACCGGGCGAACAAAGGTATCTTCATTACTACCTCCGTCTTTACCCGAGAAGCGGAAGATTACGTAGCGAAGATTAGTTCGAAGATTGTGCTCATCGGTGGCGAGCAGTTATCCCAACTCATGATTGACCACAATGTTGGCGTAGCGCTAGTTACCTCCTATGAAACGAAGAAGATCGACAGCGATTATTTTATTGAGGGTTAAAGCAGCCGAAAAGTGCTAGCGAACACGAGGCCCCAGCCTGATTTTTCCTGTCGGCAATAGTAAGCGTTCCATGAGGTACACGTGCCCCATATTTACATCATAGGTTGCGGAGATATTGGCCTACGCGTCGCGACACTTTGGCAAGCTCGCGGTGCGTCGGTCTGTGCATTGGCGCGTAGCGCCGCTAGCGCGACCGCGTTGCAAGTGCGCAATATCACGGTGCTCAATGGCGACCTGGATCAGCCGGAGAATCTGCCGACGATCCCTGTGCACAGCGTTGTCTATTTCTTCGCACCGCCACCCACTCGTGGTACGACCGATCCGCGCATGCGCAATTTTCTCGATGCAATCTCGAATGAACAGCTGCCTGCTCGCGTTGTGTACATCAGCACCAGCGGCGTGTACGGCGATGTGCGCGGCGCATGGGTCACTGAAGAATCGCCAGTCAACCCGAGCATCGACCGCAGCCGTCGGCGTCTCGACGCAGAACATGCGTTTCAAACCTGGGCGGCGCGCAACGGCGTGCCGGTGGTTATCCTGCGGGTGCCAGGAATTTATGGGCCGGGTCGGTTGCCGGTTGAAGTTGTCAAGTCCGGGCGCCCGATTCTGAGCGAGGCGGAGTCGATGTATACC
>JANMQQ010000371.1:0-3008 GCA_031370545.1 Gammaproteobacteria bacterium | reverse complement strand
GGTGTTGCCTGTGCAATTTGTTCGATGACGCTGACCGGGCGGGACATCGCTATGGATACCTCTTCACGCTGCGGGCGCGCCGCACGGATGTCGCCCCGCCAGGGGCTGGGTAGCGCTTGCAAACCTTCTTCTGGCAAGCGTGTCGCGGGTCGCATTTGCGTCGTGCCATGGATGCGTTGATTGGCGATGTCTTTGAGCCAGCGACGCACTTCAATATTGGCGGTGACCGCATCCAGGCTTAGCCCGGCCTGTTTCAACTGGGCTACCAGCGGCACGTAAAACGAGCGGCGCAAATAGCCGTTGAAGCGCTCGACCTTGCCTTTGGTGCGGGCTCGATACGGACGGCACAGCTTGATTACAAAGCCGCAGTGGTGGGCATAATCCAAAAACCCGGCGTGGAAGCGATGTGCGCCGGCACCAGAGGCATCGCGTTCGATTACCACGGTCTTCATGTTGTCGTACAGAATGCGCCGGGTTATGCCGCCAAACGCGTCGAAGGCGTGCTGGTGGCAGGCGATCAGTGTCTCCACTTTCATGTCGGTGACGAACTCGACAAAGCTCATGCGGCTGTAGCCCAGTGTGGCGCAGAACGCATAAAGTGGGGTTTTACCTTTGCGAAACTCGATCCAGTCGACTTGCGTCTGCTCGCCCGGTGCGGTCTCGAAGCGTACCACCGGATCCACCGGCAGGGCCGGTTTGAGGCGGCGCATATGGGCGCGTAGCTGGCTATGGCTGCCGAGATAGCCCAGCGCTTTGATCTCGCGCAGCAATACCGTCGCCGGTATCCACGCCGGATGGGCGGCTTGCTGGCGTTCGTGCAGGTAATCCGTAAACGCTGACAGTTTGGACTCGCGCAATTTGTGGCGCTGGTACCCAGGCCACGTTTCCGATTTCAAGTGACTTCTGACGGTGTTCACAGCACACCCTACTTCTTCGGCAATCTTGCGTAAGCTCATGCCGTGCTTCCTTAATAATTCGATTTCCACATATACCTCGTTTGTTATCACGGCCGCTTTCAAAATCCGGCCATCTTCTCAAATCGGTGTATCAGTTTTCAATCGGCGCGGTGTGTCAATTTACATCCGGCGGTGACAGTTGCGAAGCGTCAGGTTCGGCTGGCGGGAATGGAAGATAAGATATTGACGTTGTACTGCCCTGGGAATGACCGTGCGGGATATTGAGGACGCACCGGTTGATCTGTACGGTGTTACGTTATCGCATAGCGTGATTTCGCAGGTGACAGAGGCGGTGCTGGACGAGGCCAAGACCTGGCAAAGCCGTCCCTTGGAAGCGATTTATCCGATCATCTGGATGGATGGCATTGCGATCAAAGTTCGGCAGGACAAGCGCATCATCAACAAATCGGCGCACATCATCCTGGGCGTCAACTTGCGTGGCGAAAAAGAGGTGCGAGGTAGTTGGCTAGCGGAAAATGAAGGGACTAAATTCTGGTTATCCGCGCTCACAGAAATCAAAAATCGCGGCGTGCAAGACTGAGGTCGGTTGGCAATCGTGGAGTCCAACGGGTTAAGCAGCGATCAGATTTTGATAGTATCGCTGCGTGAAAGCCGCCGGCGACAGGTAGCCCAAGCGTTCCTTTTTCCGTTGCCGGTTGTAGAAGTTTTCGATGTACTCGGTTATCTCCTCAATGGCTTGTTGCCGCGTTTCAAATTTCCGGTGATGCACTAGCTCGTTTTTCAATGTGCCCCAGAAACTTTCCATCGGCGCGTTATCCCAACAATCGCCGCGGCGCGACATGGAGGCCGTCATGCCAAACAGCTTCAGCAGTTGCCGATAATCGTGAGCGCAATATTGGCTGCCGCGATCCGAGTGGAGAATCAGCCCCTTCCCCGGGCGCTTAGCGCAAACGCCTCGGAATAATGCTTGTACGACCAAGTCTTTTGTCATCCGGGAACTGGCCGCGTAGCCCACCAATTCACCATTGAACAAGTCTTTCAGGCCAGCTAAGTAAAGCCAGCCCTCGTCAGTGGCAATGTAGGTGATATCACTCACCCATGCCTGATTAGGCGCCGCCACGGTGAAATTCCGCTGCAGCACGTTCGGCGCAATCGGCAAGTTATGCTTGGAATCGGTGGTCACTTTGAATTTCCGTTTCTGTTTGCAGCGGATTCTGAGTTGCTTGCGGATGCGCTTGATACGGTCCACCCCTGCTCGAATCCCATGATCGGCCAAGTCGCTTTGTAAACGCTCCGGGCCACAGGTTTCACGGGTGCGCTGGTGTGCCGCCAGGATTTCGATTTCCAAGCGGCCGTTATCAAATGCCCGGCGTGACAGAGGGCGATCTCGCCAAGCATAGTAGCCACTTTCGGATACATTAAACACACGGCACATCACCGCGATCGGATACTGCAGCCGCCATTCTTTCATTCGACCGTACTTCACCGCGACTCCTTCGCGAAGTAGGCCGCCGCCTTTTTTAGCAGGTCGCGCTCCATCTTAACTTCCGCCAGTTCGCGCTTGACCCGAGCCAGTTCCATTTCTAACGCCGGCAGCGGTTTCTGGTGCCGCCCCACCTCACCCAACTTGCCTCGGCGGCTCGCATAAATCCAACCCTTTAGTGTGCCTTGCGGTAAAGATAAGCGCCTTGCTATCTCAGGCAATGTCAGCTTGTCTATCTCGTATAGCCGTACTGCCTGCTCCCGAAATTCGGGGTTGTATATCCCTTTTGGTATGCGTTCCATCTTCGTCCTCCGTTTCCTTCATTTTACAGAAACGTTGAACTCCATTTTTTTCAGCCTACCTCAATATGCTCTAAGTTTAATTACCTCATTCAATGGCGTCCGGGTGTCGACAACCCAGGTCCACGAATCTGTAACCTGTTGCGGTGCCAGAGCGTTGAATGACCGGAAATTATAGTGTCCTTCGTTGGAGGCGGTGGTGTAAAAACCAGTGTTGCCGGCAAAAGCCATATCGCGTATCGGAAACATTCCGAAATGCACTGTTTTTCCTGAGTTATAGGTAGAAGTGTTGCCTACGGCGCCTTCCCA
>JANMQQ010000355.1:0-6342 GCA_031370545.1 Gammaproteobacteria bacterium | reverse complement strand
GGGTTTGGCAATCCTGATGCCAGCGTTCACAGTGATGTTTGAAGCGGGTAAGTATTGAACTCATTAGCGTCGTATTCCTGATATGCCGGAGTGCTGGCCACGCCTCTTCGCGCGGACGCCGTAAGCTACGGCACGCGGTCGGCGCATAAAAGCACAAACTTAAAAAATTATTAAATGTTTACAATTTTCAATCGGTAAAAGTCGGCGGGATGACACTTTTTCTAGTCGCTCATCGCGAGCGTGGTGCATTGCGGAATCCAAATATTGTCGCCAGTGGTATTCGCATCCAGCCAGTTTAGTAAATCAGCGTGCGACATCGGGCGGGCGATCAGGTAGCCCTGCGCGATATCAACACCATAGGCGGCAAGCGCATTCCAGTGGGCCAGTAATTCCACGCCTTCCGCAACCACTTCCAGCTTGCGGTGACGTGCGATGTCGATAGTTGCCCGCACGATGCCGGCATCGCTGGCGTCGCGCAGCATGTCCATCACAAAGCTGCGATCGATCTTGAGTTGATGCACCGGCAATTGTTTGAGTTGCGCGAGCGTCGGGTAACCGATTCCAAAATCGTCCACCGATAAACGGATGCCGGCCTTGTTAAGTTCAATGATGGCAGGCAGCGCATTGGGGAGTTGACCATGATGTCCACGTTCGGTGATCTCGAGCGTCAGCGCGCCGGGACTGACATGCAATTGCTCCAGCAATCGCAGCGTAATGGCAACGAAGCTGGGATCATGCAGGCACATTGGCGCGATGTTCACCGCCACCTTCAAGTCGCGTCCCTGCGCACGCCAGCGCGCGCAATCGCGAATGGCCTGTTCCAGCGCCCAGAAGGTCAGTGGCCGGATCATGTTGATCTGCTCGGCGAGCGGAATAAAAAAATCCGGCGGAATCATGTCCTGGTCATGGTGATGCCAGCGCATCAGGGCTTCCACGCCGGTGACCTGGCGTGAGCTCATGTTGACTTGCGGCTGGTAATGCAAGTCGAGTTGTCCACGTGCCATGGCTTGACGTAAATCGCGCTCGAGGTCAAATTGCCGCACCGTCTGTTGCACCTGGGTGGTCTCGAACACCGCGCAGCCGTGTCCCTGACGCTTGGCTTCGTACATTGCGATGTCTGCGCAGCGTAACAATCCGGCGGCGTCACTGCTGTGCAGCGGAAACAGCGCAATCCCGATGCTGATGTCGACGGCAACGCGACGCCCGTCCGGTTCGAAGGGTTGGTGCAGTGCTTCCAATGCGTTGTTGGCGACGCGCAGTGCTTGCTCAGCGTCACCGACTAACGGTAATAGCGCGGCAAATTCGTCGCCACCCAGCCGCGCAACATTATCGACGTTGACATTAATATGACTCGGCGGGACATGCGCCAGAAAATCGGTTGAACGCAACGCATCCTGCAGGCGGGTGGCTACAATTTTCAGCAGGGCATCGCTCGCGGTGTTATCCGGGCTGTTATCAACCGGAGTAGGCCGGTCAACGTCGATCATGAATAACGCGAAGGACAGTCCTTTGTCTTTGTAGAGCGCCAGCAGGTAATTCAGATTTTCCTGCAACTGTAGCCGATTCGGCAGGCGGGTCAGCGGGTCGGTGAACGCCATGTACTGCAAGGTGCCGTACAAACCGCGCAGTTCTGCGGTCATGACATTAAAAGTGGTGGCGAGCTGGCGAACCTCGTGATCGCCTTGCACATCAATTTGTTCGCCCAGGCGTTGTTTATCGCGATGCGCAAGTTGCAGGTGCGTCACGAGCCGTTCAAGTGGAGTCACGAGTGACCGTGTCAGCGTCACGCGCATCGCGATAATGGCCAGCAGGGTGATCACCGCCGCACTGAGTAACAGCAGATACAAGGTGTGGCTCAATTGCGATCGCAGGGTCTCGACATTATAGGCCGCAGTAATTGTCAATACCGGATCGTAACCAGCTGTATATTGCACATGTGAGGCATAAATCGCATGGTCACCGCTGATGCCACCGGGCCAGTCCCGGGACTGAAACGCGGGTTGCCCGCTGGGTGCGACAATCTGAATCGGCATGCCCAGCTCAGTTTCCAAAGAGGCAAACGCCGTGATGGGGTCAGTCTCAAGTTGTAAATAACCCATCGGCTGCAACCCGCCGATGGGTGCCAGCAACGCAAAATACGCACGTCCGTTGGCGGCACAGAAGGTGAACAGAATCTTGCTGCGTCCGGACTTGCTGCGCGTGGACGCGCGTTCGACTAGTGTGTTGCAGGCGAGGTCAGGTTCAATTTTTAAGAGTGGTTCTGCGGCGCGCCCGAGCGGTTGTAAATGGGCATCGAACAGGCCAATGCGATTCAGGCGAATCATTCCATCACTGGCGAGCTGGCGTTGAAATTGTTTACCCAGGCTCGCCGTGATAACGGCCGGTAGATGGGTTAAAAACGCGGCCCGAAATTCTTTCTCAGCTTGCAACGCGAGCGCGAGGTCGGTGACCTCCAGACGTAGCTGCTGAGACATGCTCTCAACTTTGCGTGTCAGCAATTGTTCAAGCAGGATTCGATGGCTATCAACTGCCCGGTGTTCAAATACCTTGGCGGTGATCAGCGAGAGGATTAAGGCGAGCAACCCGATCAGCCCAATCATCAGGCTCAGTTTGCCGCGCAAAGATCGCCGCATCGGCACCGGTCACCGCGCGGAAACGTTGGCACTGACGTAGGGATAGCCTTTGTTTTGCCATTCCTCAAACCCGCCACGAAACCAGTACACGTTGCGATAATCGCAGCTCTGCGCAATTTTCAGCGCGTTCAAACTGCGCCCGCATTTTGACGAGGTGCAATAGAAAACGGCGGCAGTATCGCGACGGGGGATGGCCTTGGCGAGCGACGCACAATTGGTGTCAACGTCCGCGAGATGCAGTGAACCTTCGATGTATCCGTTGCGGCGCCCAGTGGCCACACGCGCATCAATCACAATCATGGCGTCGCTGCTGACCAGCTTTTCCGCCAGCGCTTCTGCACTGATGGTGGTTATTCCTGGCAGGGATTCCGGTAACGGTTGGGCATAGTCCTCGGCGTTCGAATTGCCAGACGCGAGTGCGAGCGTGATCAATAACATTCGCGAAAAGGTAGTGCTCGGCGTTGGGCGGCGCATAGTGAAATCCGTTCGCGATGCAGTTGGCACCGTGGGGCGTCAATCGAGACAAGCATTTATCGGCGTTAACGAGAACGACCTTGAGCGGGCGCGATTTGAAAAAGTTAGAGCGGGGAACGAACTGCGGATGAACTTACGAAGGCGTCGGGTTGGTTTTACGAGAGTGGCTTACACCGCAGCCAGCATTGCTTCGAAGCTTACTTTGTGGTCGACCCACTGGGTTGCGATATTAATTGCGCGATGGTTATTGTTGCGCAGCAGAAATTTCAGCTTCTTAAAACGTGAATCGCCTTGCGCATCGCGAATTTGAGCGTTCACCGACACCGCCAGCAACAGCTCGGCATGATCGAGCGGGTCGGTTGGCGCATGCGGCGGGGCGGCATGCAATGACTTTACCAAGGCATCGGCTTCGATCGGAGCGAGTGCCAGTTTGTCGGCTAACCCGCCTACCAAACGTCCGTAGGGTGTTTCAGAACCATCAAATGACATACCCAGCACCTTCACGAGTGGTCGTGGCATAACAACATTATTTAACCGGGTCGCAGAATTACGAAACGACGTATAGGCATTTTATGTAAAAACGCCGGAGGTCAACAAGCAATATTTATGTAACATGTTGTTTTAAAATGCTGGACCACCGGTTTTAGCGCGCTTGAATGTGACTCGCATGTGACGAAGTAGTCGAAGATTGTTCAGCGGGGCATGTTCGGACTTGGTAGTCAGTGTGTCGGTCGTTGACGGTGTTTTAACCGTGCGCTGTCAGTCCAGCGGCGCAGCAGCAGAATCTTTTCGCCGCCGCGTGCCGCCGCGCAACGTGGGCAGGTGAGGTGTGCCAGGAACAGTTCTTTGGGCATACGGCCCGCGTCAAACAGGGTGGATTGCAGTTCACGTACGCTATCGCGCAGCGTGCTGATTCCACCTGCGTGCAGCAGGCTGCGGACATGAAACGAGGCGGGCAAACACAGCACGTGACGCGACGGTGATTGCGCGGAGTTCAGCAAGCTGACAATGCGTCCCGACATGAAATTGGTTTGAGTGAGAATGAATCCGGGCCAAGGTTCTTCGAGTTCCAGCTGCTCAATCTCAGCGCGTTGGCGTTCCAGACTGGCCGCGTACGCAAGCGGCATATGAAAAAAAGTCGTGATCGGAAGGATATGCGCGGGATGCAGACTCAGATCGACGTCTTTCCCGTGCCAGTCGGGAAACGTGTCCGGGCAACCGCAGGCAAGCCTCATTTGGCGCGTCTAACCGTCATAAACAGGTTGATAAAGAACACCCAAAACCCGACCCCCATCACTGAGGACACCACCGAAATGATTGGCCCGTAAAAGCGATGTACATCGGCCATGCGTTCCGGCTCGTTGAGTAGCAGATAGCCTTCAACCGTGCCGAAAATCATCAGCGTACTGTAAAAACCGGCAATGCCTAACGTGGTCCACCAATAAGTATGGTTGACCAGCCGTTTGGAAAACAGCGGGCTGCCGAGCATGCGCGGCAACAAATAATAAGTAGCACCCATCAGGAAAATAACCACGCCGCCCACCGTGTTGATATGCGCGTGCGCCAGCGGATCAATCATGTGACCGGGCCCGCCGTAGGGACTGCCGATGGCGTCGAGCCACGCACGTACGGGGCGAATCACCTGCAACACGCCGTGAATCGTACCGATAAAAAAGCACGCGGCAGAGGTGACGAGGAATTTGACTAGATAACGCGTGTCACTGGGTTCAGGCATGGAATTACTGGAAACCGCTGCTAATAAAAAGCCCGGAGTGAACCGGGCTTTGTGAACGACGCGGAAACCTGACCGCGTTTGAGCTTATTTCTGATTGGCGCGACGCAGGGCCAGGATATCAACCGCTTTACCGCCGAGAATCGTTGCGAACGTTGCGAGTAAGCCGAACAAAATGATTGGAACCAAAAATGCCATATTCATGTTTATCTCCCGAGTAACCTTCCCCAATAATTTCCCCAACGAGGAACCTGAAAAGCGGGGTCAGTCTAGCGGAACCTCATGGACCGTGCAAGCGCGGATCTCAGCTAGTTTATGGATGTTTTTGTAGCCGCGCCGCGCCCGGGCCACGTGGATCGCTGGCCGCGGTGATGCCGCTGCGCCAGTCCCACACCACCGTTTGCAGATCGCCGTAACGCTCGGGAGTTTGTTCCAGGTGGTGACCGAGTTTTTCCAGTGCATCGCGTTGCTCGAGGGATAACGCATCCGTTTCGTAAAACACTTGGTCGGGCAGAAACTGGTGATGCAAGCGCGGCAGCTTGACGATGTCATTAGCATCGCCGCCACGTGCGAACTCCAGCGCCGCCAGCAAGACCATGCTGATGATACGACTGCCGCCAGGTGTGCCGAGGATCGCAACGCCGCGTTCATTTTCCAGGAAGGTGGGCGTCATGCTCGACAGCGGACGTTTGCCGGGCGCGATGGCATTCGCTTCCGCACCCACCAAACCGTAAGCATTCGGCGCGCCGGGTTTGGCTGAGAAGTCATCCATTTCATCGTTAAGCAGCACACCAGTGCCGGGCGGAATAAACCCGGAGCCGAACGCATAATTCACCGTGAACGTCGCCGCTACGCGGTTGCCATCGTGGTCCAGAATTGAAAAATGTGTGGTGTCGGGGCCCTGCTGTGCGACGGTTGCGGAGGGCAACGCGCTGCTGGGTGTAGCACGATCCAGGCGGATCGAAGCGCGTAGTCCGGCAGCATAAAACGGGTGCAGTAATTGAGTGACAGGCACGGTGACAAAGGCGGGATCGCCCAGAAATTCAGCCCGGTCACGGTAGGCGCGACGCATTGCTTCGATCAGCAAATGCTGTTGCGTCGATGGTTCAAGTGTGACCAGCGGGTAACCGCTCAAAATGTTGAGCATGGTCACCAAGGCTACGCCACCGGACGACGGCGGCGGTGCCGAGGTGACGCGCATGCCGTGGTAGTCGCCGTGGAGTGGCGCGCGCTCGATGATTTTGTAATTGGCCAAATCGTCCAGCGTCCAGATGCCGCCCGCATTGCGCACACCGTCGACCAATTTTTTTGCGATGGCACCTTGGTAAAAGCCGGTCGCACCATGTTGGGCAAGGGTGGCCAGAACCCCGGCGAGATCAGGTTGCCGCAGCACGAAGCCAGGCGACGGCGGTTTGCCTTGATCCAGCAAGCCCGGTGCCTTGGCTAACGCCACGGCTCGAAGCTCAGCGGCGCGCCGATAAAATTCGTCCGTTGCAAATCCGT
>JANMQQ010000320.1:0-4831 GCA_031370545.1 Gammaproteobacteria bacterium | reverse complement strand
CACACCTTCGCAATTCAACTCACCCCCATCCTGCCCTTCCCCCTTGCAGGGGGAAGGAACTCTAAAAGCAAGGTGTGCTGCGCACGCTTGGTGGGCTATACGCAAACAGCGCTCACCCACCCTACATCTAGAAAAGCCACTTCAAAAACGCACCCCACCCCCTTGCAGGAGGTTGGGGTTAATACTGCGCTGCGCATTAACCTCCCCTCCTCATTTTCGAGGAGGGGTGGACGCGCAGCGGACGGGGTGGTTGCATGGGCACACCCGTGCCGCACGAAACTGCAACAGCGACCACCCCACCCCGTTGGGGCACCCCTCCTTGAAAATAAGGAGGGGAGTGGCTCGCTTTTTTAGCTGATTCGGTATACTTCAAAACCTGGCGCCCCGCTAAAACGTGTACTCAATTTTCGCGTGAATGCGCACATCACCCTTGTCGACAGTCCCGGCCGCTTTGAACACGCGTGCAATGTCAAGCTCGGCACGCCAATCACTCCACGCGGTGGCGCGCAGACCCAGCCCGCAACTAGCAATATCAAAACGGTCGCGCTCTTCGGTGCCCGGTTCGCGCACGCGCAAATGCGCGGCGTCGTAAAACAGCAGCGCGTGGGCATCCTGCATGTGTTCCGAAATATGAGGCGCAATTGACGGCGAGCTCAGCTCCAGTGTCAGGCGTTCACCGGTATCACCCAGCACTTGCGATTCGTAGTAACCGCGCACGCTTTCCGCACCACCGGCGGAATACTCTTCGTTGCTGATCAAGGGCGAGTCGGTGAGCTGCGTGTCGAATAGCGCACGTAATCCGATGCCGTAGCCGATCAGGCGCTGGTGCTCGACTTCACCATGCAGCACAACAAAATTGGAGCGCGCGCCAGCGCGTTTGCAAGCAAACTCATTCAGCGCTTGGGTTTCGACTTTCGGGTTGCCTAGGTCGTCCTTAGTCAGGTATTGACATTGCACAGCACGATCACGTAAGCCGCGTACCCCGAAATTCAAGCCGAGGCCAACACGCGTGCTGGTGGTTTCCCCATGCCAATTGGCGGTGTACTGCGTGCCGAACACCACATACTCAATCGGCGTGGACAGCGGATTGTCTTGCCCGGCCGCGTGCAGGTTTTCCTTGAAGTCTTTGTAGTCAAAACCTAACGAAAGGTTATGCGAAAAATCCGCTTCGGTTGCGAACGGCACGATGCCGCGCACGCCGGCGATCTTGCCCTTACCCAGCACCGAGATGTCTCCGGCAGCGGCGCTGCTGCTGTTGGAATCCACCGCATACACGGCCAGCAGATTATCGGTATTGTCAAAACGCGCGACGTAGGTGCCGGACACCACGCGCACTTCGCTGGGTTTGTCGGGCGAGGTCTGCACCTGCAACGACAAGCTGTGCTGGCGCTGCCACAGGTTGTCGTAACGCAGCATCGCCGAGGCGCGCAGCGAGCTTGAACCGGCGCTGTTGCGGTTGTCCAGATCCACGCTGCCGTGCAAGGGCAGCTCGTCTTTGACTTTCAATTCCACTTCGACGCTGCCGGGCTTGCGGCCCGGCCGCAGCACCGGTGTAATCGCACGGTCACTTGCCGCGCCGTTTAGTGCGGCTAATTGCGCCTGCATCGGCGGCAACGCGATCACCGCGTTCTCAGCCAGCGCCGGCACCGCCGCGCGAATTTTCTCGGGTGAAAAATAGCGCGCGCCGGTCACGCGCAGCTCCACCACGCGCGATTCGGACACATGTAAACGTATGACCCCTTGGTTCGCCTCTTGCTCGGGAATATCCACCAGCACGGTGGGATAACCCAGGTCGCGATAACGCTGCTCCAACGCCTTACGCGCGGCTTCGATGCTCTCGAACGTGCGTTGTGCGCCCAAAAACGGCGTAACGGTTTGCTCCACGTCGCGCGTCGACAGCAAGGTGTTGCCCTCGATCTGTAATTCCCATACGTCAAACTTTAGTGTCGCCGCTTCATCGGCATGCACCGCGCTGGTCGCACTGAGACAGGAAATCATTAGTAGTCGATGTAAAACGTACATGTCGCTGACAGCCTTGAATGTTTCGAACCGCCAAAATTCGCGCGCCTGCACCACACGAGCGGCGCCGCTATGGTCGAAGAAATTCATGACAGTCGCGTGACACGGCGCGACCCATGTAATAAAAAAGGCCTCACAATGAAGCCTCAAACTTTCGTTACTACCCTGCTTTACGCGCGTATCCGATGCGTTATGACGGCGTTGTGCCTAGATACACGGCTGGCAAGTGTTGTTGTTGCGCGTGCACGTCATGACCTGGCCCGCAGGATACGATTTCGGATCGTAGAGCGTAGGTAATGCGGGCGCGAAGTCATTTGGGACGCCCCAAGTCAGAATGAACTTGGTCATGAACGCGGTCTGTATGGCGATCGGTTTCGCCACCAGCGTCTCATCGGCGTGACAAGGTGTCGCGTGCGGCGTATCGGCGCCACCGACGCAAATATCTTTGTTGCGATACTGGAAACTATGCTCGACAAAGAAGTCGTACGCCCGGGTGGTAGCGTTCAACGGCGTTGCAGGCTGAGTGTCGAGATTCGAGAACTTCCACTGGTCGAAGATACTGGGCACCCGGTCTAGGGCGAAAACACCCAGCGCCGCCGAGCCCGTCGGCAGGTTGAATACCGTGCCGTAGGCATCCGTGACTGTACCGCCGTTGTAGGCTGCGTTCAAGCAGTTGGCCACTGCACCGCTGCCGCTGCTCTCAATTAAGAAAGCACCGCTGCCGGAAACCGGAACGTTAACCACTACTCCCGGCGGATTGGCCGTATGATCCAACGGCGAAACACTGGCGCTACCCACGCAGGGGAAGCGGTTGAAGTAAGCACTCACCGCGGCTTGCCCACCGGAACCCGGCACGCGGCGGCAAATAATAGGTGGTTTGGTGCCAAGAGATGGATTAATAAAATCCCAAGCAGGGTAGGAACCGGTAAGCAACGAAGTTACTTGCGCGCGTGACAGATTCGGTTGCACGGCATTAACGTTATTAGTGGTGGCGATGCCGTAGACGGTCGCGAAGACGCCGAACGAAGACAGATTAGCCAATTGGGCATTGGTTAACGCACTGACGCCCAACGGCAAGTTAATACCCTGGAACAAGGCCGGCTCCACCTCTGACTGTCCCGCATCCGGGATCGCATTCACCGTGTTGGGGCACTTGTATTGCGGTGTGGTGGGATACACGTAGCCTGTTGCAACACAGGTTGCATCGACCACCATGCGCGCGATTAAATCGCCTCGCGCAACCGGATTCACACCGTTGATCGAACCGCCTTGTGCGCGGTGCAGGAACAACACTTTTTTGCCGTTGATGAGCGGATCGCCCAAGGTGGTCTGCAAGGTGCAGGAATAGGCGCTGTGGTTACTGCCCGAAGTACCGGTGTCGTAGAATACGTCGAGGGTGCCGACTTGGCACAACGTTGAAAACACTCGCCCGAGATTGCTTTGCAACGTGGACGAACCGGCGCTGTTGATAGTAAAATCCACCGCCGTGGTAGGACTCAGGGCCAGGGCTTGACTGGCCGTCAGCGACAGACTGGCAGCAATGGTGATTTGCTTGAGCCTCATAAACATCTCCAAAGTGAATTGACGAGATTGTTAAACTCCGTTCACTAGGTAACTGGCACACGACCCCTGTGAATGTTGAAAAAAAGAGGCTCCGCAAGGGGCCTCTCACTTTGTTTATTACCCGACATTGCGTCGGTCTTACCATCGCGTCCTGCGACCATTACGACAATGTTGAACTTAGTAGAACAACTGACTCGGCGAGCAGGTATTGCCCAGACGTGTACCCTTCATGACCTGATTCATGACGTTGCCGTAACCAGGGGGACTCAATACTGGAACCCAGCCATTGCCTGGCAGCGCAGCGATACCCGGTTTATCAAGTATATCGATGTTGCCTGGGTCGCCCGCCTTGTCCTTAAAATTGGTCAAGAACGCGTTCCTCCGCGCCACATTCGCCGCGTCAGCTATCGCCGGAAAAGGCGTTTCGACGCCGACGCACGGTGTTGTTGTCGTACTTGGGTGGCCGGAGTTTGGGCCACCTTGGCACAAACTGCCTGCAACGAGCGTGTTGCGCCATTGAATAGTTTGCTCACCATAAAAGTCATAGTCGCCGTTCATGGCATTCAGCATTGTTGCGGGAACACCATCGAGGTCTTCGAAACCCCACTGGTCGGTGAACTTGGGTTGCCTGCTCAACGGAACGATACCAATAGCCTCGGATCTTGGTGGCAAAGTGTATTGCACCAACCCCGAATTAAGCTCGATCACGAACACAGGACCACCGATGTATGCTGTGTTCAGACAGTTCACCACCGCCTCCGTGCTGGCGTTTCCAAGGTAGGTTGCAGCTGAACCATCAAGCACGGTGTTGGGGTAAGTCATCGGAAAAATACTCGAACCCATCAAGCAGGGGACGCCATTGAAATACACGTTCATCGCCGCTTGTAAACTCGGCGCGCGGCCGCAGACAATGACCGGCTTGGTGGAGCCAGTGACGGAATCCCAAGTCGAATAAGCGCCGGTGAGCATCGACGTGACTTGCGCACGTGACAGCTTCCGTTTCGGCGCTGGCGGTATCGCTAGTGGCGGCGTCGCTGTCAGGTCTCCGCGCACATTACTGGTCGCGGCGATGCCGTATGCCACCGCAACTACGTTATAGGTGCCCAGATTCGACAAGTACTTCGCGGGTAAAATACCCGGAGGCAGGTTGATGCCGACGAACTGTGTGGGTTCAACATCGGACACGCCAGCATCGGGAATCTGATTATCAGTGGTGCCGCAGATGTATTGGTTCGCTAACGGAATTGAA
>JANMQQ010000317.1:0-3910 GCA_031370545.1 Gammaproteobacteria bacterium | reverse complement strand
CAGCCGGTCGGCGCGGCGCAGCTCAATCACATGCTCGGCCGGATTGAACACCAGTTGGCCGCCTGCGGTGAGATGTTCGAACAGGCGTTTCACCGCACGCAGGCGCAGCGCTTGGGTTTCCACGCTGATCGCCTCACTCCTCACATGGCGCTGGTAGGTGTCGATATGCGCTTTGGTGATCTGGCGCAGGTCGAGCAGGGCTTCGCGCGTGAGCCATGCGCCGAAGCGTTTCAACTGGTCGCTATAATTATCCACGGTGGCCGGGCTGTATTTGGAGAGACGCAGATGCGCCAGCAGCGAGCTTACGGCGTCCAGAAATCTCATCCCCCCTCCCTCCCCCCGGTAGTGCTCTGCCCAGTTGTCCGCAGGGTCGCACCGGCCAAGCCGTAACCCGCGCCGCTAAAGGAGAAACAGCCGATGCCAGTGCGTGCACGGAGTGCCCACGGAGTACACATAGTTACCCTCGGAGTACCCGAACTCACCCTCGGAGTGGGATTTTTAACCTCGGAGTTGAACATGTCGTAACTCATGCTTTGGGTTCCTCCAAGGTGTCGGGGTCGGTTAAGGTAAAGCCGAAGCGGGCCGCCTCATTGCCGTCCCAGGCCAGCTCGTAAATGTATTCGCGGCCCCAGGCCCCCATGCGCGCTTTCAGATATTCCAAGTCTTCCAGTTCGCGGCCGTGCGTGCGCACCTGCCAGTCGCTCCAGCCGGTGGCGGCACGGATATCACGGCGCGTAAACACGTATTGCGCAGGTGCTACGCGGTGCGCTTCGCAGTGCGCCACCACCATCGCGTGGATCAGTTTCAACAGGGTGCGCGCCGGGGCGGTTAACTCGTCCAGGCTGGCCCCCAGCACTTGCGCGGCGAGACTGTTGGCACGGCGGATATCATCTTTGGTGACCTGGATATAACGGAAGCTTTGCGCACCGCGTGTGCCTGTCAGCACCGGGCGCTGGCGCTGGTGCAGATAGGTCACGGCTTTAATCAGCATCAGGTATTTTTTATTGTCGCGCCGCGCGCGCAAGCTTTGCACCGGGAAGCTCAACTGCTCGGCATATGGATTAATCACCACCAGCGCTTCCAGCAAGCGCTGCGCCGCATGGTGCTTGAGCGTGACGCCCGCTTGGTCGAGCTCGGCCAGGTAGCCGGGCAGGGTGTCGCGGCTGCGCTGCGCTTTCAGGATGGTCTCGGTCATCGCCGTGGATTCATCAATGCTGAGCGTCAGGAAGCGGCTTGCCGTCTCTTCGTCGAGTGCTGCCTGGGTGGTGGTGAGCAGCACCGCAACCGGGCCTTGCACAGTGTAGGAATCGGTTTTCATTTTGCCGGTCATGGGGTCTTTGGTGGTGGTGGCGACACTGATTTTTTTACTCGATTGCAGCGCGCGTAAACTGTAGGCGGCTTCTCCTAAACCTTCGGCTTCTTCGAGGGCCAGCACTTTGTGCGCGAGGCTGTTTTCTTCCTGGTAGAAGAGTGCTTGCGAGGTCAGGCGCGTGTAATGCACTTTGTCTTCGTCCGGCACCAGTGTGAGCACGGCGTTTTGCAAGGTGGATTTACCCGCGGCTGAGCGCGACTGGATCAATAGCGAGAGCGGATCATCCAGCTTGCGGCTGACCGCCGCCAGGTAGCACAACAGCTTGTTGGTGTGTTCGCCGGACACGCCGAGGGTCGCCAGGTCGGCCAGGATCTCGTCGCACAGATCCGGGTTGGCCAGGAAGCGCTCGGCGCCGGCGCGTTCCTCAGCGCTGGGCTCAGGGATCGCCTCGCTGTTACCGGTAACGGGCTGCCAGCCTTCCACGCGTTCCAGCAGGCGATTCAAATCACTCTTGATGAGGGCATCCGTTTCACTGAACAAGATCGCGCAGGATTTGGCATACGCATCGCGCGAGCGCGCGCTGTACAAGTCCAGCGTGGTGAGCTCGAAGCCTTTGGCTTTATCGCCCCAGGCTTTGACGGTGGCTTTCAATTGCGTGGCTTCGCGCGCGACGCCTTTGATTTCATAAGAGCGCCCGGCCAATACCAGTTTGAAGCCGTGCGCGGTGACCTGGTAACCGTCAACAGGCGCGGCACTGGGGTCCGTTGCGGCAGTGGCGGCGATGTTTTTTTCTGGAGCAGCGGCAGGCGCGAACGCATTGTCTACCAGTGCTTTGAACGCGCGCCGGTGCTGTTCGCTGTCGCCGCTGGTCAGGTAGGAATTGATGTCCTCACCCGGCAGCAGTGGCAGCGTGGTGACGTTGAGATGGTTTTCTTGTAAGCGCTCGGCCACTTGGATCGCGCCCAAGTGCCCGGCCTCATCCGCATCGAAACACAGCGTGATATTTTTAACCCCATGTTTATCGAACAAGGCCAGGTGTTCATCGGTCAGGCCGTGCGTCCCGTAACACGGCAGCGTATCGGCGACCCCGGCATCGATCGCGGTGAGCGCATCCAGCACCGATTCGGTCAATAGAATGGTGTTACTGCGGCGGGCCGCCTGCCAGTTCCACAAGCCTTGCTTCGGGCCGGGCAGGTACAGGTGATTGACTGCGCCGTCCGTGATGCGCCGCCCGTACAGGTTGACGATGGCGCCCGCCTCAGACCACAGCGGAAACACCACGCAGCCGTCGAACAATTCGCGCCCGTGCGCGCTGAGAATGCCGAGCGCCTGCAATTCAGCCAGCGCCTCGGCATCCTGCGGCAGCGCTGCCAGCAAAGAGCCATCGGCATAGCCGACCTGGAAGGTCTTCAATAAGCCCACGTCGCGGATGCCGCGTTGTTTGGTGAGGTAGCGTAAGCCCTCCGGCGTATCCAGGAAACGCCGCTGGTAGAACGCGGCGATACGGGTCAGCAGTTTGACGCGTTTGGCCGGGCTTAAGGTCAAACTGGCGGGCGGGTCCGGTGGCGTAAGCGGTGCAGGTAGCGCGTCGCCCTGCATGTGGGTGAGGGTTTCGCAGGCGGCGCGGAAGGACAGTTTGTCGAACAGTTCAATGAAGCGGATCGCGTCGCCGCCCGCGTTGCAGCCTAAGCAGTGCCATAGGTGTTTGGCCGGTGTCACGGTAAAAGAAGGGGTTTTCTCGGTGTGGAACGGGCAGCAGGCGACGTACTGGCTGCCGCGTTTTTTAAGGGTAATGCCGCGTGATTCGATTAACGCGCGCAAGTCGGTGCGCGTCTTCAACTGCTCGATGTCGATGGCGGGGATACGGGACATAATTTTTCCTTTCTCTCATCTCTCAATTTCTCAAATACCCGGTCGCGCAGCAGATTCAAGGTCTCGCGCAGTTGCACCGGATTCACCAATGCGCTACCCGTGCGATAGCGCAAATCCTCTTCCAACACCCCGTCGCCCTCGAGCACGAATAACACTTGACCACGCTCGCAACGCGTCGCACCAATACGTGCGCCGCGGCATAGCAAATACGCGCCGCGAAACAAGTCGCCGGTTTCGATCAGGGAGGGGGTCGTCATCGCAGAAACAGAGGGCATGCAAAAACCTGTCAAGGGGGTAATGCAAAAATATTTTTCGCGTTCGGATGGATTCCAAAATACCGCTATTTGCAGTATATGTCAAACTCTGGTAACCGATATTTTTAAAAACTGGACTTATAATTTTGGGCATGACACGTCATCTATCCATCGCACAGCAAGAAACCTTGGGCCGCCGCCTGGCACGGTTCAGGAAGGCGCGCGGGCTGACTCAAGTTGAGCTTGCCGAACGCATCGGCACCATTCAGACCATTATTTCCGACTATGAACTTGACCGCCGACGACTGCATGCAGACATGATCGTGCGGGTCGCCAAAGCGCTGGGCGTAAGTACCGATGAACTGCTCGGCACCAAACTCGCAAAGAGCAACAACGAGGGTCAATTGAGTTTGAAACTCACGCGCCGCTTGCAGAAGATTGAAGAACTCTCCCCGCTGCGCCAGAAGGTGTT
>JANMQQ010000298.1:0-5347 GCA_031370545.1 Gammaproteobacteria bacterium | reverse complement strand
GCGCTCACCATCGGCTGCGCCCCCCCGGCCACATCAACAATGGAAAGCCGCGTGTGGCCCAAAGCCGCCCCATCCCTTAGTTCCACCGCATGCGCGTCTGGCCCGCGATGATTCAGAGCACGTGTCATGTGTTCAATGCGTTGCCGTTCGGGTGTCACGCCGCTGCGATGAAAAATAAGAGCGATGCCGCACATGATTTGAGTCGCCGCAGAATGTTGTAGCGGTAGTGTAGCGTGAGCATGGGTTGATACAAACGCGCTGCATCGATATTACAAAACAATCGAGCGCAAAATTGCGGGCAAAAAAATGGGCGGCAAAAGAGCCGCCCGAAACTGTCGACCTCCAGGAGAATCAGCTGTCTTTTTGCGCCGTTTTTGCGGTGAGCACACCGTTGGCGAACTCGCCGGTGATTTCAAGCTTGTCGCCCACTTGAACTGGTTCCATGTTCAAAACAGCAGACAATTCAACGGTAATTCCAGCGATGGTGACTTGCGTGGTGCCGGAGATTGCAGTGACGGGACCTTCCAGTTTCACGCCCTTGGTGCTGGCGACATGATCGTCACGCTCCAGCTTGGTCGCAACCAGTTTGCTACCTTCTACTGCGATGTGCAGCTTGACCATATCGTCGACCGCAAGTTTGCTGAGTGAAAAGTCATGCACCGTTACTATCGAACAGGTTTGCGGCATCGACGTCGTGCAGACCTCTTGCTTGTCGATCATGATCGTGAGCGAATTTACGATCACCGTTTGGCCCAGCACCGTAACCGTGCCCGCCGTGGCATCAACCGCGTCGAGACCGGCTTTGATTTCGATGTTGCTTTCGTGGCGGAACTTGATTTCATCAGCAACCAACTTGCCGTCGGCGTTTAACGCACCTTCAACTTCAAGTTTCGTGTCGACCGCAATCGTATCGGCGGAACCATTTTTAAACTCGGTGCCGCTATCGACCAAGACAGTTTGCCCGTTGAGCACAAATTCCGTTTTGGCAGAGTTGACCGAGCTCACCACGCCTTCGAGTTCGAACTCGTCGCCGGATTTACCATCGACGCCTTTCTTGCCATCGCCTTCGACTTCCACCTTGGTTGCCATCAGCATGTTGTCGGCAGTGGGTGCGGTGTTGCTCTTCACTTCCACGTACAGGCCGTCGGCGAGCGTGTGCTCTACTTTCGCTTTGTCGTAATGAACCATGAGTGCGCCAAGCATAAAGGTCTGGAGCGTTGTATCCAAACTGGCAATGACACCTTTTACTTCGATCTCATCATCTGCTTCCAGCGCGGCTTTTTTCACTTCCACGCGCGTGGCGAGGATGCTGCCAGTGCCTGCGGAATAGCCGCTGATTTCTACGATGTTGCCCGCCGCGACGTCGCGGATGGTGGCGATCAAGGCGACTTTGCTTTCAAACACAGTAGCGGCATCAACAGTCACGGTCTGACCCATCACGGTCAGTGTGCCGGTACCGTCGGCTGCAATGGTTGCGGCAGAGACAATGCCTTCGAGCTCATCGGCGTAGTTAATGCTGGTGGCGGTGCCATGTAAGCCGTCCGAATTCACACTGCCGTCGACCGTGACGACCATGCCGATTTTAAGATTGCTGTCCTTGCTGGCAACGCCGTCCAGCGTGACGCTGCTGTTGCCGGTTTCATATTCGACGCCGTTGACAAAGACGCTGCCGAAACCGGTGATAACACCCGTGTGTTTCACTCCAGCTCCAGTGGTTGATCCGGTGCTGGAAGACGAGCCGCCGCCGCAGCCAGCAACAGCTAACGCGCCGAAAACGGCCAAGACGATGGATTTACGTTGAAATGTGTTCATGATGATTCTCCTTAAAAGTAACCTATGGGCGTAAAAGTATTTGCTTATAAACCCTCATTGGGAGTTTGATCCCAAAAAGATGTTGGGATTATTTTCCCAACTACGCTCCACGTCAATAGGGGAAATACCCCAGGATCTTCAAATTGCGGCCTGCATCGCGAAACGAACACGCTTGTGCTGCATCAATAATTGGGAATATGATCCCAATACATAATGTAAATCCCATGCGCGATGCGCAGAACCGAAATGGCCCACGATCAACGCCAACATGCACTCTTCAACGCGGTCGCCAAGCTGCTGCGGCCGCTCATTCGCCTGTTATTGCGTCACGGGGTTCCTTATGCGGCATTCGCCGATTTAGCCAAGCGTGAATACGTCAACATGGCGGCGGATGAATTTGAGGTGCCGGGTCGCAAACAAACTAATTCGCGCGTGGCAACCATCACCGGATTGTCGCGCAAGGAAGTGCAGCGGGTGAAAGCGCTCGAGGGCATTGACGACTCCGTTGATGCGGTCGATAAATACCATCGCGCCGCGCGGGTGGTTTCGGGCTGGATTCATTCCGAACAGTTTTGCGACAAAAATTCCCTGCCTTTGCCTTTACCGTTTGACGGCGATGTTAGCTTCAATGCGCTGGTGAAGATGTTTAGCGGTGACATGCCGCCACGCGCGGTCCTCGATGAATTGATGCGCAATGGCCTGGTGGAGCGCGAGGTCGACGGTAAGTTACGGCTGATCCAGCGCGTGTACATCCCGAAATCGGGCGAGATCGAAAAGCTTGGTATTCTCGGCACCGACGTTGCGGGATTAATTGCGACCATCGACCACAATATCCAGGTGGGTGCGAAGGATCCCTACTTTCAGCGCAAGGTTTACTACGACAATTTGTCCGAAGAAGCGGTTGCCGAGCTGCGGCTATTGATCGCTGAGCGCAGCCAGGTGCAGCTTGAATTTATCAATCACTGGATGGCGCAACGTGACCGCGATGTGAATCCGCAGGCGGGCGGAACCGGGCGCAAGGCGGCAGGAATTGGCATTTATTATTTTGAAGATCAGGATTCCCAGGAGAAGAAGTCATGAGCAGATTTCGCATCATCCCCGGCGTGGTTCTCGCAGTGTTGCTGCAGGCCTGTGCGGGCGGCGGAGAGACCGGCACCGGCTTGAACAACGGCTCGGGTGGTAACGACGTATCGGTCGGGACCATCACCAGATTCGGCAGCGTTTGGGTGAATGGCGTCGAGTTCCAGACCAACGCGACCCAGGTCAAGCTGGAAGGCGCGAGCGCGGCGACCAATGCGTTGAAGCTCGGCATGGTGGTCACCGTTAAAGGCAAAATTAACGCCGATCGTGTCAGCGGCATTGCCGACACGATTTCGGTGGAAGAGGTGATCGAGGGGCCGATCAGCGTCATTGGCGCCAATTCGTTCACGGTGTTGGGACAGGACATCATCGTGAATGAAACTACGCTTTTCGAAGACAATTTAAAGTTTCGTGATTTTTTAGAAAAAGACCTGGTTGAAGTCAGCGGCATCGTCAAAAGTGCGGGTGTTATCACGGCGACGCGCGTGGAGCGCAAAGCCGAGCTGACGAGCTACAAGCTTAAGGGTATCGTCAGCGCGCTCATCGCCAGCGCGCACACCTTCATGATCGGCCAGTTGACGGTTAACTACGCGAGCCTGACCGGGTTGGCTGCCGGAGTGCCAACTGATGGCATGTTGGTGGAGGTAAAAGGAACGCTCGATAGCGGCGCGGTGCTCGTGGCTACCAGCCTGAAAACAGAAACCCTGGAAGTCGTGGACGCAGATAAATTCGAAATCGAAGGCTATGTCGGGTCGGTGTCCAACGGTGGTGCGTCGTTCACGGTCAATAATGTCAACGTTCAGACCTCCGCAGCGACGGAATTCAAAGCGGGGCTGATCACGGATCTGGTTGCGGGTGCATTTGTAGAAATCGAAGGCACGTTGCAGGGCGGTGTCGTCACCGCGAGCAAGGTAGGATTCCGGGAGGCAGTAAAGCTGGAGTCGCAGGTCGTTACAAAAAATGTCGACAACACGCTGACGCTGGCCGGGTTCGTTGGCCTGATCGTCGCCGTCGACAGCCAGACCGAATATGAGGGCGCCACTGGTATCGCCGATCTTCTGCCGGGAATAACTCATGTCTCAGTGCGCGGCCGATATACCGCCGACCGGGTAATCGCCACACGTATTGAAGCAGAATCGAGCGGCGATAAAGTCGTGTTGCAAGGGCCGGTCACCCTGAAGGCTAATCCGACATTGAAAATAATGGGCGTCAATGTGATTACCTCCGGCATCTTCAACTTCGATGCGAATATCCAAAATTCGTTTTTCTCCACGGTAGCGGTGGGCGACGTCGTCAATGTTGAAGGTAAGTTGACCGGCGGCGTAGTAAGTTGGGAAAGTATCGAACTCGAGAAATAGTCGTGGTCGATGATAGATACCAGAAAATTTTCAGTAGCCGTTGAGTAGTTAACAGCCCCGTTGCCAAAAAAATTCCTACCCAACTCGCTATAATTTTCTACTCTCATTCCTCATGGTTCCGGATGCCCAAATGTCCGGAGTTGCAGCACCGTGACTTGTTCCGCACAATCCGTTGTCCATATGAATTTCGCGTTAAACAAGCTAGACAACCTTGTCGGTAACGCGCTCAAATTCAGTCTCGCGCTCGATATCTGTAGAGTATTCGGATGTAGGGTGCGGTCCTGATTCGCGATCACTCAGCTGTTTCAAAAAGATGCACCTGGGTAACACGCCTACCGGTAACAAAGTTCGGGAGTGGAGTTAGCGTTGTGCAAAGAGTTGATGTTCCAGATCGGAGTCCACAACAATTCGCAGGGCGGAACGATGTTCTGGTTTCGGTTGGGCCTTCCGAAGTAACTCCTCCACTCAACGCAATAGATCCACTTGCGGATGCACTGGCCGCGTTAGTGACTTCCTGGCGTGCAAGAAAATTTCGTGATGCGACCTTTGCTGCGTTGTATTTTCTGCGCTGGCACATGCAGGTGCATGGTCGGCGGTTTGCGGCGCGACGTTTCAAGCATGACGCACGTCCCGATCCTGCGCACTGGGTGAATGAGCTCGGCCAAGCTTACGATGCGCGGCTCGATGAGCTGTTGATTCGCTATCTCGAGCGCTATCAATTTCTTGGCGTCATTCCAAATGTCAACATCGCGCTCTCGCAGTGGTTGCAGGGCAAGTGGCCGCTGGTGTTGTGCGAGCATGTGCCGGTGCCTGCCGAGGTGCTGGATTTGCAAGCGCGCGGTCTGCGCCCCGTAACCTTGATTTGCGATGTGGAGCGCGCGCGTCAGCCGGTGCTGAGCAAGCCCGACGCGCTCGCGTTCATGACGCATGATCTGGAACACGCTTACAAGTTTTTTCATGCGCCGCGCTTGCATGCGTTGCAGCGTGGGTTTTTCGCTGCATTGTTGGATGCACAGCAGCGTGATGTGTTTAGGAGTTATGCATGCGATGTAGAATTTCGCATCCGCTTCGACTACTTGATCAGTGATATGAATACG
>JANMQQ010000287.1:0-3430 GCA_031370545.1 Gammaproteobacteria bacterium | reverse complement strand
CCCAGCTCGTGCGGCTTGGCAGGTTGGCAGAGCAATATTTTCCCGATGACCCCAACACCTCGCTGATGAAGGTGCGCCAGCTTGCCGAGCTGCTGGCGCAGTTGGTCGCAGCCAAAGTGGGTCAATATAAGGCGCCTGATGAGGCGCAGTACGAGCTGCTGCGCCGCTTGCAGGACCAAGGTATTTTGCCGCGCGATATCGCCCAACTTTTCGGTGAAGTGCGCCGTGCCGGTAACGCTGCAAACCACGCGCTGCGTGACGATCATGGCACTGCGCTGTCGGCGTTGAAGATCGTATGGCAACTGGGAGTGTGGTTCCACCGCACCTTTAAAAATCCGCAATTCAAGTCTGGCCCTTTTGTTCCGCCCTCACGTCCGCAGGACGAGAGTCAGGAATTACACGCCGAATTGAGCCAACTGAAGGCCGCGTTCGACGCCTATCAGGCAGCGCATCAAGAGACGGCGCAGGCGCTCGAATCCACCAAGGCGCAACTCCAGGAAGTCAAAAACGAAACAGTTTTTTGGGAACAGATGGCTGCGGAGGCGGAGCAAGCCAAGGCTGAGCTTGCGCAACGTCTTGCCGCACAACAAGCCGTCGCCGCGAGCCAGCCCAAGTCCACGGTCGTACAATTGGTCACCGCCGCCAACCACGCCGCCGACGCGATCCAGTTGGATGAAGCCGATACCCGCAAACTGATCGACCAGCAACTGCGGCTAGCCGGATGGGTGACTGACTCGCAATCGCTCAAATACAACAAGGGCGCTCGACCAGAAAAAAACCAGAACCTAGCAATCGCAGAATGGCCGACTGAAAGCGGACCTGCCGACTACGTGTTGTTCGTGGGTCTTACCGCCATCGCCGTCATCGAAGCCAAGCGCAAAAATGTCAACGTCTCCGGCGCGCTGCAACAAGCCAAACGCTACAGCCGCACTTTTACGCCCAGCGGCGAAACCGTGCTGCCCGCGAGTAATTGGGGCGACGCTGGCACTTTTCGCGTGCCGTTCGCATTTTCGTCGAATGGCCGCGCGTATGCGCGCCAGGTCGCGACACATAGTGGAATTTGGTTCTGCGACTTGCGCCGCGCCGATAACCTCGGCCATGCACTCGACGGCTGGTACACGCCGGAAGGATTGACCGCGCTGCTCAATCGCGACGAACCGCGCGCGCACCAACAACTCACCGTCGAGCCGTTCAACTATGGCTTCCCGCTGCGCCCTTACCAGCAAGCGGCAATCCAGGCCGCAGAAGCCGCGATTGCCAACGGTCAGCGCGACATGTTGCTGGCGATGGCCACCGGCACCGGCAAGACCAAAACCTGTATCGCGCTGATCTATCGCTTGCTTAAAGCGCGGCGCTTTCGCCGCATTTTATTTCTGGTCGACCGTTCCGCGCTCGGCGAACAAGCGGCCAACGCGTTCAAAGACACGCGCATGGAAAACCTCCAGACTTTTGCCAACACTTTCGGCATCAAGGAGCTCGACGAGCAAACTCCGGACAGCGATACCGCCGTGCATATCGCCACGGTGCAGGGCATGGTGAAACGTCTGCTTTACACTGCGGAAGACATCAGCCCGCCTGCGGTCGATCAATATGACTGCATCGTCGTCGACGAATGCCACCGTGGCTATTTGCTGGATCGCGAGCTGTCCGACACCGAGATGACGTTCCGAGGTTTCGAAGATTACATCTCCAAGTACCGCCGAGTGTTGGATTACTTCGATGCCTTCAAGATCGGCCTCACGGCGACGCCCGCCTTGCACACCTCGCAAATTTTTGGTGTGCCGATTTACACCTACAGCTACCGCGAAGCGGTCATCGACGGCTATCTGGTGGACTACGAGCCGCCGGTGCAGATTTACACCGACCTTTCCACAAATGGCATCAAGTGGCACGTCGGCGAAGAGGTCAAAGTTTACGATCCCAAACGCAACCAGATCGAACTGTTCAAGGCGCCCGACGAAATCGAAATCGACGTCGACGGGTTCAATCGAAAAGTCATTACCGAGCCCTTTAATCGCGTCATCTGCGAATACCTCGCGACCGAACTCGACCCCAGCTCCCGGCAAAAGACGTTGATTTTTTGCGTCACCGACGCGCACGCGGACATGGTGGTCGACTTGCTCAAAACTGCGTTCAAGCAGCACTACGGCAGCGTCGAAGACGACGCCGTGATCAAGATCACCGGTGCCGCCGACCAACCGCTGCAACTCATCCGCCGTTACAAGAACGAGCGCAGTCCGAACGTCGCCGTCACGGTCGACTTGCTCACCACCGGCATCGACGTGCCGGAGATATGCAATTTGGTGTTCCTGCGTCAGGTCGAACAGCCGCATCTTGTTCGACCAGATGCTGGGGCGCGCGACGCGGCTGTGCGACGAAATCGGCAAAGAAACTTTTCGCGTCTTCGACGCGGTGCAAATTTTCGCCGCGCTAAAAAACATGACCGCCATGCAGCCGGTGGTGGTCGATCCAAAAATCAGTTTCACGCAGTTGGCGCAAGAACTCGCCACAGTGGCGGACGATGCAGCCCGCAGCGTGGTGCGTGACCAGTTCGTCGCCAAGCTGCAACGCAAGCAGCGGCACCTCTCGGAACAAGCCGCGCAAGATTTTGAAACCCGCGCCGGTATGCTCCCCGATGCTTTCATAAAAAAGTTGCGCAGCATGCCGTTGGTGGAAGTCGCCGCGTGGTTCACGCAAAACCCGGATCTCGGCGAAATTCTTGATCGCAAGGGCGAGGGCAGCGCGCCGCCGCAATTCATTTCCGAGCACGCGGACCGCTTGCACAGTGTCGAGCGCGGCTACGGCCAAGGCAAGAAACCCGGCGACTACCTCAGGGAATTCACCGCGTACATTCAAAGCCACAGCAACGACATCCCCGCGCTGCTCACCGTGCTCACACGTCCGCGTGAACTCACCCGCAAACAATTGCGCGAGTTGATGTTGGAGCTGGATAAAGCTGGGTACAGCGAAACCAACCTGGCCACCGCATGGCGCGAGATGACCAATCAGGACATTGCCGCACGCATCGTCGGCTACATTCGCCAAGCCGCCATCGGCGATGCATTGCTCCCTTACGAACAGCGCGTCGACCGGGCATTGCAGACCATCATGGCCTCCAAAAAATGGACCACGCCGCAACGCCAATGGCTACAAAAAATCGCCGCGCAAACCAAGGCGAATTTACTGGTCGACCGTGCTGCATTCGACGATCCCGATCTGGTGTTCAAACGCGAAGGTGGCGGCTTCAACCGCCTGGACAAGATTTTCGACGGCCAGCTTCCGCAGGTGCTGGAAGCCTTTAACGACGCCATCTGGTCGGTGGCTTGAGCTGCTTTGGAATAGCTGGTATAAACCACGGTATATATCACGCTCTGAAATCGCAACATGTTGTATCGTTAAAAACAACCAATCAGGCAATACCAGTAAATTT
>JANMQQ010000272.1:0-16240 GCA_031370545.1 Gammaproteobacteria bacterium | reverse complement strand
CCTGCACCCAACGGGTCGCGCTCCACAGGCCGTTCAACTGCCGTTTCTAGGTTCAACACACAACGTGCGGCTCGCGGTGCACCACGGCAGAAATCGGCACGGCAAATTCTTTCCGGTGAGCCGTCAATGAACTGTCAACGCATTGACTTATCCGCATCAACACTCTTGGCTTCGCATGTTATTGAACTGATACATAAGGACAATTTTTAAAAGATAAGCGCTGGCATGGTTCTGGCTTCGCAATGATCAGAAGCCTCGCTGAAGGAGAGTTGTCATGGCGGTCCTCACACAATCGGTATCGAATCGAGCACGCAACGTCATTGTGGGTAGCGACGCGGCGCACGCTGAACCGAGCATAGTTGAACCTGCACACTATTCGTCTGAGCGTCTGCTGCAAATCTCCAGCGCGCTGCAAACGTCACTGGATATCGAACAGCTGATCGACACCTTTGCGCAAGAAGTTAAAGTGACTGTCCCGGTCGATGGGGTGCGTTTTATCAACACGCAACAAAGTGTTGATGTCAAGATCGGGCGCAATGCGACGCAGCTGAGCACCTACCATCTCACCGTCAATGAACAATCACTGGGCGAAGTGACATTCATGCGCAAGGTCGGTTTCACTGCGAGCCAGAATAGTGAACTGGAATTACTGTTGCGCAGCTTGGTTCACCCGCTGCGCAACGCGCTGTTATACCGCGCAGCGCTGCTCAAAGCACAACGTGATCCACTCACCGGAGTATATAACCGCGCTGCGCTGACTGAGACCTTGGCGCGCGATGTTGAGCTGGCGCAGCGGCATCAGAATCCGTTGTCCATCATCGTGCTCGATATTGACTATTTCAAAAACATCAACGACAGCCACGGCCACGCGGCGGGTGATTGCCTGTTGAAAGGTTTAGTGAAGTGCGCCAGCCACAGCATCCGGCGTTGCGACATGCTGTTTCGTTTCGGCGGTGAAGAGTTTGTGGTGCTGTTGAACAACACCGATGAGAAAGGCGCCTTACGCCTTGCCGAACGTATTCGGCGCAACGTGGAAAAAGAAGGCTTTGTGTGCGGCGGCCAAGTGATTCACATGACGCTCAGCGCGGGTATCGCGGAGCTGCAAAAGCAGGATGTCGAAACGCGTTTGTTTGAGCGGGCCGACCAGGCGCTCTATCGCGCGAAGTCCGAAGGCCGCAATTGCGTCCGGGCAGCCGTTTAACAGCTATTTTTCCGGGCGCGCTTTGCGGCGGATCGGTTTAGGCTCAGGTTTAGTCACCCGCTTTTCCGCAGCGCGAACCCCGCGCTGATTTGGCCGCTCACGGGTTTTGGTTTTTGGTTCCTGGGGCGCTTGTAACCCCGCCAACTGCAACAACGCTGCAATGTCTTTATCACTGACGTCTTCACACTTCCCAATTTTAAGTCCACGCCGTAAACCCACGCAGCCGTAACGCACGCGCGTCAGGCGGCTCACCTGCACACCCTGAGACTCCCATAATCGACGCACTTCGCGCTGCCGCCCTTCTTTCAAAATCACATGGAACCAGCGGTTGATGCCACTGCCACCGGCGTCAATGATCTCGTCAAAATGCGCAGTGCCATCTTCCAGCATGACGCCGGACTTCAGGTTTTCCAGCATCTCCGGCGTCACGGTACCAAATACGCGCGCAGCGTATTCGCGCTCGATTCCCGTCGAAGGATGCATCAGGCGATGCGCAAGGTCGCCATCGGTAGTCAGCAACAGCAAGCCCTCGGTGTTAATGTCAAGCCTGCCGACCGCAATCCAGCGACTGCCGCGCAGAAACGGCAGATCGTCAAACACCGTTGGCCGCTTTTCAGGATCCGAGCGCGTGCATACCGTACCCTTGGGTTTGTAAAACGCGATTACGCGGCGCTTGGTTTCCGTTGGCGCTTTTAGAACTACCGGCTTGCCATCCACCAAAACCTTGTCTTGCTCCGTCACTCGGTCGCCCAGCGTCGCGGGCTTGCCATTGACTTGCACCCGCCCGTCGCTGATCCACTGCTCAATCATGCGACGCGACGCGAAACCCGCGCGGGCCAGAACTTTTTGCAGTTTTTCACTCATTGTTTCGGGAAAGCCTAGTGTTGTGCGTCACGTTATGAAATGCAAAGGTCCTCCCCTCCTTTTTTCAAGGAGGGGTGCCCCCCCGTAGGGGGTGGGGTGGTTACAGTGAGCGCGAAGGGATACTTAACAGCCACCACCCCGTCCGCTACGCGTCCACCCCTCCTCGAAAATGAGGAGGGGAGTCAAAAAATATTTCAATGCAGAGGCGTATCTGACGGACGCTCGATCTCAGGGGCGTGTGCAGCATCATCTAGGGCCGGAGTATCGGTAACATCCTGCGCAAAGAGGGGCGTCTCAACAAGTTCGGAAGCCGCTTGCTCATCAGCCCCGCCTTCTGGCGCTGAACCGCGCACCTGCAATACGTCGTCAAGGTTGCGAATCTCAGCTAGCGGCGGCAATTGGTCCAGCGATTTGAGGTTGAAGTAATCCAAAAAATCGCGCGTGGTGGCAAGCAAGGCTGGACGACCGGGCAAATCTTTGTGCCCCACCACCCGCACCCAGCCACGCTCTTCCAAGGTCTTGACAATTTGGCTGCTCACACCGACGCCACGCACGTCTTCAATTTCTGCGCGCGTGATCGGCTGACGGTAGGCAATCAACGAAAGTGTTTCGAGCAGCGCGCGTGAATAACGCTGCGGGCGCTCCTCCCACAGCCGCGCAATCCATGGAGCGAATTGCTGCCGGGTCTGGAAGCGAAAACCCGAGCTTACTTCGTGCAACTCGACACCGCGTTGCGCGTAATCCGCTTGCAGAAGTTCCAGCGCAGCACGAATTTCCTCGCGCGTCGGCTGCCCGCCGTCGAGAAATAATGTCAACATGCGATCAATGCTGAGCGGCTGGTTGGCGGCGAACAGGGCCGCTTCGAGAATCAACTTCAGTTGCGTGGAATCCATTAATTACACCTCGCGCGCCGAGATCGCTTTGACATGGATGGAGCCGTACATCTCACTTTGCACCAGCTCGATGATGTGTTCTTTAATCAGTTCGAGCACCGCTAAAAATGTCACGACCACGCCCAATCGTCCTTCTTCCGCCGTAAATAAACTGGTGAATTCCACGAATTGGCCGCCATTCACCGCGTCCAGCACGCGCGTCATCCGCTCGCGCACCGATAAGGGCTCGCGTTTGATGTGGTGGCTGGCGAAGTTATCGCTGCGCAGTAACACGTCTTTGAGCGCCAGCAGCATTTCGCGTAATTCAACCTGCGGCAGTGGCTTGGTGATTTTAAGATCGGGTAACTCCACTGACACCGGATAAATGTCACGATGCAAGCGCGGCATGCGCTCCACATCTTCGGCGGCGCGTTTGAAACGTTCGTACTCCTGCAAGCGGCGAATCAGTTCGGCACGCGGATCTTCTTCGTCACCTTGCAATTCAGCCGGGCGCGGCAACAGCATGCGCGATTTGATTTCCGCCAGCATCGCCGCCATCACCAGATAATCGGCCGCCAATTCCAGACGCAAGCCTTTGAGCAGATCGACGTAGTCCATGTACTGACGCGTGATCTGCGCAATCGGAATGTCGAGAATTTCCAGATTCTGACGCCGGATCAAGTACAGCAGCAAATCGAGCGGACCTTCAAACGCATCAAGAAATATTTCCAGCGCATCAGGCGGAATATATAAATCGTGCGGCATGTCAACAATTGGCTCGCCGCGCAAAAAGCCGAACGGCAATTGCTCCTGCGCAGTGAGCGCGACAGCAGGTTTGTCCAACAAGGTTGCAGTCGTTGACATTATCAGTGTACCAAGCCCATGGCGGTTCTTACTTCATCCAAGGTTGCACGGGCCACATCGCGCGCGGCCTCACAACCCTGCTTAATAATCTGCCGCACCCCGGCGGGGTCGGCCTCGAATTCAGCGGCGCGGGCGCGGATCGGTGCCAGCTCCGCCAGCACCGCGTCGATCACCGGGCGCTTGCATTCCAGGCAACCAATTTTGGCGGTTCGGCAATTTTCCTGCACCCAGCTTTTTATGTCGTCACCCGAATAAATCTGATGCAGCGGCCACACCGGGCATTTGTCCGGGTCGCCCGGATCGGTGCGCCGCACGCGCGCCGGATCGGTCGGCATGGTTTTCAATTTTTGCTCGATGGATTCCGGTGCCTCACGCAACGCGATGGTATTGCCGTAGGACTTGGACATTTTCTGCCCGTCAAGACCTGGCATCTTCGCCGCCTTGGTCAACAAGGCTTGCGGCTCGGGCAAAATGATTTTACCTGACCCTTCCAAAAACCCGAACAAACGTTCGCGATCACCCAGCGTGATGTGCTGCAAATCCTCGAGCAGCGCGCGCGCTTTTTCCAACGCCTCATGATCGCCTTGTTCCTGGAACGCCTTGCGCAGATCGTTGTAGAGTTTCGCGCTCTTTTTACCCAGGGTTTTAATTGCAGCGAGGGCCTTGGCTTCAAAATCCGGTTCACGCCCGTACAAGTGATTAAAGCGGCGCGCAATCTCGCGCGTGAGTTCCACGTGCACCACTTGGTCTTCGCCGACCGGCACCTGCCCGGCTTTATAAATCAGGATGTCGGCGCTTTGCAGCAGCGGATAACCCAGAAATCCGTAGGTGGATAAATCCTTCTCGCGCAGCTTTTCCTGCTGGTCTTTGTAGGTCGGCACCCGCTCCAGCCACGAGATCGGCGTCATCATCGACAACAGCAAATGCAGCTCGGCATGTTCCGGCACGCGCGACTGAATGAACATCGTAGCTTCGCCGGGATGTATGCCCACCGCCAGCCAGTCGACCACCATGTCCCACACACTGGCAGAGATATTGCGTGGATTTTCGTAGTCGGTGGTGAGCGCGTGCCAGTCTGCCACACAGAAAAAGCACGGGTATTCGTGCTGCAACCGCAGCCAGTTTTTCAGCACGCCGTGATAGTGGCCCAAATGCAGTTTGCCGGTGGGCCGCATACCAGACAACACGCGACTGAATTGCGTGGGAACCGAGCTCAAGATGTGCTCCTGCGGAAATTAAAGTTTGAAAATTGAAAAGATCAGTTTGATCAGGCCATCAATGGGCGGGCTGAGCACATAGCTTAGCAGCCCGGTCCAGAGCAATCCCAGCAGAATGAAAAATCCATAAGGCTCGATGCGGCTCAGCTTCCACGACAAGGGGCCAGGCAATACTCCAGCCAAAACCCGACCGCCGTCCAGCGGCGGCAGCGGCAACAGATTCAATACCATCAGTACAATATTGATCTCGATCCCCGCGAAACCCATGTAGGTCAGCGGTCGACCGAGCCATGCTAAATCGCCTCCGCCAATTTCAAGACCGATGCGCATCACCCCCGCCCACAGCAACGCCATCAGCAAATTCGCAACCGGACCAGCCGCTGCCACCAAGGCCATGTCGCGCTTGGGGTGGCGCAGATTTTCCCATGTCACCGGCACCGGTTTCGCCCAGCCAAAAATCGGCAGGTGCATCAACATCAGCGCAAAAGGCACCACAAACGTACCGATGGGGTCGACATGTTTAATCGGGTTGAGGGTCAGCCGCCCAAGCATCATCGCGGTCGGATCGCCCAACTGCTTGGCCACCCACCCGTGCGCAACTTCGTGAACCGTAATAGCGAACAGAATGGGCAATGCCCACACCGCCACCTTCTGCATCATGCTCAGATCATCCATGCGCGGATTATACTCAGATTCAACAGAACGCTCGATGGATGATTACGAGCGATGCTCGAGCCTGATGATCCTGCGATCGGTGCGAATTTCGGCTGGGTGGATTCGCGCGCAGCTACAGTTGCTGTTGACAACGACCGAACTGAATGTGGCTACCCAATGTTGCGGGTGGTCAAAGGTTGAGCGTTTTCATGAATTGATCGGCAGTGATGATGGGGCAGGCAAATCGGTCAGCGAGGTTCAGCAAATCTTGATCGCCCGTGACCAAGTATTCTGCCTTGCCCACGACAGCAAGCTGCAGAAAAGGCTCGTCGAACGGGTCCCGGCAGGCCGGTATTTTAGGCGGTTTAACAGGCATGCGCACCGTGGTGCAATAGGGTAAATAGTCGGCGAGCAATTCTTGCTGAGCTGCGGCAGAGAGTTTGAACTTCGGGTACGCAAGTACACGCAGCAGCTCGGATACGGTGGCGCTGGAAAGCAGCGGATAACAATGGGCACCTTGCCACGCTTGGCGTAATCGCGTCAGCCGCCCTTGTGCAAAAACCAGCGTAGACAACACCAGATTTGTGTCAATAACCACGCGGGGACAACGCGGAAAACGGGTCATTTCTTGCGCGAGTTTTTTGCTGCTGGAGATTTGCGCGCCCAGTTGACCGCAGCGACGATGTCCAGCTCGCTCAAGTCCAACTCGGCCAGTTTGGCGCGCACCGCGTCGCCGCGCTGGATACGCACCGGGGTCAGCACGATCTGCCCGTTACGGGCTTCCACATCAAAGTATTCCACCGGACCAAGGGCCGCAGTCACACTCTTGGGCAGAGTAAGCTGGTTTTTCGAAGTCATTTTAGCAATCATGGAACATCTCCACTTGCGGGAAAGTAAGGAATCCTTACTTTATGCTTTATGTGGGGAATGATCAAGACGTTATAAAAGGTATAAAAGGGGACGCTACCCAATGTCAGTAAATGTCAGTAAGTTAAGCGCGATGATGTTTAAACTCCCCTCCTCATTTTCCGCGTAACGGACGGGGTGGTTGTTAGGCAAGCATAAAAACGAAGTAAAAACTGGACGCTACCCTTTTTACTCTACGTCCTTCCTCGGCCGACCACGCGGCCGGTGACTCAACATTCGCCCCGCCAACTTCTCGAGCTTTTGACTGAACTACCACCAGCTTTAGCTGGTGGTAGTTCAGGTCAAGCAGTATTTCCTGCTGGGTGTTTTATGACTGCATAATGTCACGCCCGGGTGATATCAGAGATCGGCTCAACCCAAACTGAAAGTGCGCTTTCGAAAACTGCTCCTACAAGCGGATCGCCGGAGGTGATGCCCAGCGTCAAAGCCCCTCACCCTAACCCTCTCCCCGCAGCGGGGAGAGCGGAAAAGCCTGCGCGCAGCCAAGTGAACGTTGTCGCAGGAAGCAGTTGCCTAGTATCACGACTCGTAAATATCGGAACCAATGAAACGGATGGATTTTTTCGCCCTGCGGGTCTGCGCCTCGCAGGGCGAAAAAAGACGCCGTTTCATGTTTCGATACTTACGAGTCGTGATACTAGGGCTGAGGCGAGGGTGCGACAGCAACGCAAAAATCCACATATTGGCCGAGCGCGCTCGATTGCTCTTTGCGCGCAAATTCAAACCCACTATCATGTGAACTTCTTGTTGCGAATGAGGGACCGGACATGTTGCGGATGTTTAAAAATATTTGGGGCGTGGTATTGCTCGCTGTAGCCATTACGTTTTCGTTTAACACTAACGCCTTAGCAGGAGACAACATGCATCCAAAAGTACGTCTTAAAACTAATTTCGGGGACATTCTGCTGGAACTGGATCGTGAGAAAGCGCCCAAGTCGGTCGAAAATTTTCTGGCCTACGTCGGCGAAGGTTTTTACGACGGCACGATTTTTCATCGCGTGATCGACGGCTTTATGTTGCAGGGCGGTGGTTTCATGCAGGATTACAAGCGCAAAGACACCAAGCCCACCATCGACAATGAAGCGGAGAACGGTTTGAAAAACAATCGCGGTACGCTCGCGATGGCACGCACCAACATGCCGCACTCGGGCAGCTCACAGTTTTTCATCAATGTGGTTGACAACGATTTTTTAAATCATCGCTCTCCTACGCAAGAGGGTTGGGGCTATGCGGTGTTCGGTAAAGTCACGCAGGGCATGGATGTGGTGGACAAGATTCGCAAGGTGCCAACTGGCTCGGGTGGACCGTTCCCCAAAGATGTACCGCAAGATGCGGTGGTGATTTTGAAGGCGACGCTTGAGCCGTAATGGTGTTTGTGGAAATTAAAATGGCGCGCCACACTTCGTGGCTCGACGAACACAGCCCTTTCCCCTTGCAGGGGGAAGGAGTTTGTTCTCTCGCAGCGTAGCGAATGACGATTTATTTCCTTTTGGATTTACATCTATACGATGAACGGCCGCGCATCAGCGCATTGTTTGTCGACTTTTTGAATGGGCCTGCGTGCAACGCGTATGCCGTTTATATACTTAGCTATCTCCTTTCCCCTCGTAGGTGGAAGGAGTTTGTTCTCTCGCAGCCCAGCGGATGACAGTTTATTTCCTTTCGGATTTACATCTATGCGACGAGCGGCCACGCATCAACGCATTGTTTGTCGACTTTCTGAACGGACCGGCGCGCAACGCGCAGGCTGTTTATATTCTTGGCGATCTGCTGGAATACTGGGTCGGCGACGATACCCTCACGCGCGATCCACCGGGGTTTGTGAGTGCACTGCGGTCATTGACCGACCACGGCGTGCCGACCTATTTGATGCACGGCAATCGCGATTTTCTGCTCGGTGCGCAGTTCGCTGCCGCCACTGGCTGCCAACTGATCGACGATCCCACCGTGATTTCGTTGTTCGGCACGCCCACTTTGTTAATGCACGGTGACACCTTGTGCACTGACGATGTGGCCTATCAAAACATGCGCACACAAGTGCGCGATCCAAAATGGCAACACCAGGTACTCGCGCAAAGCTGGGAGCAACGTGTCGCGCTGGCACAACGCTATCGCGGTGAAAGTCAAAAACAGACCCGTGCCAAAGCGGAATATATTACTGACGTGAATCAACACGCGGTGGAAGGCGCCATGCGTTCAGCGAAAGTCACGCGCTTGATTCATGGCCATACGCATCGCCCCGCCGTGCACGAGTTCATGCTCGACGGCCAGAAGGCACTTCGCATTGTGCTACCCGACTGGTATGAAAACGGCGGTGTGCTGGAGTGGGACGAGCGCGGTTACCGGATGCTTACGTTGCAGTAGGCTCCATTCCCAATTCAAAAAGTCTCGCTTTGAAATTGGGAATGGAATACCAGGCAGTGTTAATGCGGCTTCATGCCAAACCGATAACGGGCATAATCAGCCGGAATTTTTAAGAGTGCCGGATCAATCAGCACGCCGCGCTGTGCTTCACGCAGAAATTTGGAATAGCCCTTGTCATTCCACTCGCGTACCGGAAATCCGAATTGCAAGTAATACGTCGGGTAAAAAACATTTAACGCTAGATCGCAGGCATCCAGGCGATCTGGCGGAAGATTGCCTAGCGTTGTGGCGTGCTCGCCTGCCAGCGTCTTACGAAATTCTGCAAATGCATCCACGACATCCGGCAGATAATTTTCTGCAACTACGACGTTGTAACAAGGTTCGCCATTCGCAAAAAATTTGTAGAAATACCCTTTGGTATTTTCTGCACCGCGCGTGATCGCGGCACTTTCATGCTTCTCTTCGGTGAACACGATGGGGATCGGCGGCTTTGCCGTCACCGGCACGGGCGAAATTATTGAAACGCTTTTTTCCGCACCCACCGCGTTGTAAATGGTGCGTGTTTTTCGGTCAAATAAAATGAAATCGTTGGGGGCCGACAAATCGTCAATGCGCAAGAATTCAGCATTCACATAGATCCTGATTCCGTTCTCAGGATCGCTCGCCGACTCCTTTTCTGCGTACAGCAAAGCCACACCCAGTTTAGCGGGATCGACGGGCACATCTTCGCTGCGCGGTGCCTCGGTCGCACAACCTACAATGCCCAACACGCCCGCGATCAATACCACAGTTTGAAATACTTTCACGTCGATCCCCTAGTCATTCAGGCCTGATTCGATAAAGGTCATTTCACGCTCGCTAAAACCCGCTGCGGCACGCAGGGTGCGGTCAATATCACGTGGGCCACGCCCGGTAACGTACTCGCGCACCAGGCGTTCAAATGTCGACTCCCGGTCCCATTCGCGCTGCGCACAGAAATAACTGAACCAGTGTGTGCCAATTGCAACGTGGCCGATTTCGTCACGCAGAATAATATCTAGAATCTCCGCTGAGCGTACATCACCCGCTTGCTGCAACCGTCGGATCATACCCGGGGTCACATCCAGTCCCCGCGCTTCGAGGACGCGCGGTACCAAGGCCATGCGCACCAGCACATCGTGTGCAGTCTTTCGCGCGGTTTCCCACAAGCCGTTATGCGCCGTAAACGAGCCGTAATCGTAACCCAATTCGCACAGTCGGTCGCGCAGCAGTTGGAAGTGACGGGCCTCCTCATCCGCCACGTGTGCCCAGTCCAGATAATATTCGCGCGGCAATTCGCGAAAGCGGTACACCGCATCCCAGGCGAGGTTGATCGCGTTAAATTCGATGTGGGCCAAAGCATGCAAAAATGCCGCGCGACCTTCGGCACTACCCAGCTTGCGACGCGGTACGGTGGCGGGATTAACATGAACGGGATGCGGCGGTCGGCCCGGCTCGCCGATGATTTGCGGCACGGGTGCCGCGTCGAGACTAATCTCTCCGCGTTGCAGCGCTGCGAAAATTGCGCGCGTCACGCGAACTTTTTCAACGGGATCGCTGAGCTGAATACAAACCTGCGCAAGATCAAATAAATTTCGCGTTGGTAGTTGGAATGCTTCAACCATCACTTGGGCCGTTCCGCGCCCTTGGGCCGAAATGCCTTGAGCACGTCCGGATGCGTCTCAAGATAAGGACCGCCGATTAAGTCGATACAATACGGCACCGCAGGAAACACCGCCTGCAAACAATCGGCAATCGACGCGGGCTTGCCCGGCAGATTGATAATCAACGATGTGCCACGGATACCCGCAATTTGCCGCGACAATATCGCGGTGGGCACCACCTTTAACGAAACCGCGCGCATCTGCTCGCCAAAGCCATCGAGAATTTTTTCGCACACGGCTTCAGTTGCCTCGGGCGTGACATCCCGCCGCGCGGGGCCGGTGCCGCCCGTCGTCACGACCAGGCAGCAATTCTCGACATCACACAATTGCTTTAACGCCGCTTCGATCACTGGCTGTTCATCCGGAATCATGCGCGCCACCGCCTCCCACGAGGTGGCCAGAATTTTTTCAAGTTGTTCGCGTATCGCGGGACCGCCCAGGTCTTGATAAATACCTTGGCTGGCACGATCTGAGACCGTGACAATGCCGATGCGAATGGGAGAAACGTTCATGCGATGATCTCTCCGAATTTTTTTAGCGGTAGGTAGTTTTGGATCGGGACGATGAAGCCGATTTAAAACACCTGACACATTATGGCAACTTGAGTGCGGGTGTAACAGTGCTGCTCACACTTGAATTGGCGCAGCGCCAACCAACGACGTGTGGCGGCCAAATTTAGCTTACGAAATTCCAACTGCTACAGCGTGAGATACCCGCGGGCAAGATGTCTGCCCGCCGTTTTCAACTGATACTCAAGTGGAACCCAGAACCCGGAATGCGGCAGCAATGTGGTTGAAGTCGTACGTCGTGCCAGTTGCCGTGGGTGGCATCGCATCGTTGATGCGCGTGAGCAATTCGTAGACGTCAATTTCTACGCCTTTACGCTGCAACGTCATGACCACATCAATAGTGATATCGCTGATTTCTTGCGCCGGATTACGGCACTTGATGCGAATCTGATTGAGCAGATCTGAATAGCGTGAGACGCGCGGATCGTTGTCGGGCATGTTTTGTCCCACATCGAGCGCAGCAAGAACATAGGCTGGTGGTTTTGAATAGACCCGACCTGTCGACGTGGTCGCGTCGCTACTATTACATCCCGCAAGTTGAAAGCAAACCGCAATTCCCAGCGCACACATCCCCAAACTCACTACGTTCATAACCGCTCCCTCCCCATTATGCTACGCGACGATGTCAGGTCATCGACTACTCAACTATATTGTCACAACCTGGTTAGCTTGTCGTTCAAGCCTGCGCCCCAAGGCACGGGAAGGCGAGTACTTTATGCTCAAGCTTGAGCACCCGCAAGCGTCGTAGTTTTTATACTGGCCCGTCGTGTTGTTATTTCTCCGTGATGTGCGCGGCGGTCTGGGAATCCACATGACAGAAATTGCGGGCAAAAAAAAAGGCCGATGGCCTCTTTTTTTGGACAATACTCAATAATTACTGAGGCACGCCTTTCATGCTCAAGCGGATACGACCCTGCTTGTCAACTTCGAGCACCTTAACGGTCACCGAGTCGCCTTCTTTCAACTTGTCACTCACCTGTTCGACGCGTTCGTCGGAAATCTGTGAAATGTGCACCAGGCCATCACGGCCCGGCAACAAGGTCACGAATGCACCGAAGTCCATCAGCTTCGCAACTTTGCCTTTGTACACCATGCCCACTTCGACATCGGCGGTGATCTGCTTGATGCGGTCCACTGCGTTTTGTGCGGCAGCATTGTCAACCGATGCGATTTTGATCGTGCCATCGTCTTCGATGTCGATCACGGTACCGGTTTCTTCGGTGATGGCCCGGATAGTCGCGCCACCCTTACCAATAACATCGCGAATTTTTTCCGGGTTGATCTTAATGGTCACGATGCGCGGCGCGTATTCAGACATCTGGCTGCGTGGCGTGGAAATCACTTTATTCATCTTGCCGAGAATATGCAGGCGACCGTCTTTTGCCTGTGCCAAAGCCTGCTTCATGATCTCGCGAGTGATGCCGTCGATCTTGATATCCATCTGCAGCGCAGTGATACCGTTGGTCGAACCAGCCACCTTGAAATCCATATCGCCGAGATGATCTTCATCGCCGAGAATATCAGTCAACACCGCGAACTTGTCGCCATCCTTGATCAAGCCCATCGCGATACCGGCCACCGGCGCTTTTACCGGCACGCCTGCGTCCATCAGCGACAAGCTTGAACCACACACCGACGCCATGGAACTGGAACCATTGGATTCGGTGATTTCGGACACCACGCGAATGGTGTAAGGGAAGCTGCCGACCGCCGGCAACATCGGCGCCACACCACGCTTGGCCAGACGGCCATGGCCGATTTCGCGGCGCTTCGGGCTGCCGACGCGGCCAGTCTCACCCACCGAATACGGCGGGAAGTTGTAATGCAGCATGAACGGTTCTTTGCGCTCGCCTTCAATGGCGTCGATGGTTTGTGCATCGCGTTCTGTGCCCAGTGTTGTCACCACCAGCGCCTGCGTTTCGCCACGCGTAAACAACGCCGAACCATGGGCGCGCGGCAAAATGCCCACCTTGATGTCGATCGCGCGCACGGTGCGCGTGTCACGTCCATCAATGCGCGGATTGCCTTGCAAAATACCGGTACGCACGATGTCTTTTTCGACATTCGAAAACGCGTCAAGCACCGCCTGTTCACCCCACCCACTGCCGCCGTCTTTGGCCACCAACTTGCTTGTGACCGTAGCGCGCAGCTCGTCGATACGCGCATAGCGCGCCTGCTTTTCGCGAATCTGATAGGCCTGCACTAAACCGCTGCGGGCCAGCTCAGTCACCGCAGATTTCAACGCGGTGTCGGGCGCGGGAGCCTGCCAATTCCATTTTGGATTGCCGACCGCTTGGGCTAATTCTTTAATCGCTTTGATCGCAGCTTGCATTTGCTCATGACCAAACATCACGGCGCCAAGCATGACATCTTCGCTTAATTCTTTGGCTTCAGACTCGACCATCAACACCGCGCCTTCGGTACCTGCAACCACCAGATCCAGCGACGATTCGAGCAACTGACTGCGGGTTGGATTCAACAGATATTGACCGTCTTTGTAGCCGATGCGCGCAGCGCCGACCGGACCCTGAAACGGTGCGCCGGAAATCGCCAACGCAGCCGAAGCGCCGATGATGGCAACGATATCCGGATCAATGTCAGCATCCAGCGACATGACCGTGGCAACAATCTGCACTTCATTGGTAAAGCCTTTGGGGAACAGCGGACGCATCGGCCGGTCAATCAACCGGCTGGTGAGTGTTTCTTTTTCAGTCGGACGACCTTCACGTTTGAAAAAACCACCGGGGATTTTACCCGCCGCATAGGTGCGTTCCTGGTAATCGACGGTGAGTGGGAAAAAATCACGACCCGGCTCTGCCTCTCTACGGGCGACGGCGGTAACCAACACCACGGTGTCGCCGATGCTGGCCATGACCGCACCGCTGGCTTGACGCGCTATCGCGCCGGTTTCAAGCTTGACAGTTTGATTGCCGTACTGAAAAACTTTGCTGATGGGTATGAGCGTCAAGTCCATGATGAGGGCTGCTTCTTAAGTTGTGTGGAGATCAAAAAGCGCGCCGCCCATAAGGGCGGCGGCGTGAATGCTACTTGCGTAAACCGAGGCGCGAAATCACATCGCGGTAGCGCGGCAAATCAGAGCGCTTCAAATAGTCGAGCAACTTGCGGCGGCGATTGACCATCCGCAATAACCCCTGGCGAGAATGATGATCGTGCGTGTTCGCCTTGAAATGACCGGACAGCCCTTCAATGCGATTGGTCAGCAGTGCAACTTGCACTTCTGGCGAGCCGGTGTCTTTGGGATCACGCTGGTACTGTTTCACGACATCTTGCTTGGGTTGTGTGCTCGTGGCCATCTCGTTACTGTTCCTCGTCAAGTTGCTCTGGGTCGCTAAAAACAGCGCGTATCTTACTCGCGCGCGCCGCGCGGTACAAGCGATGTAAATGTTTTTGACGCCCCCAAATGGGTCGCCTGGGTGGGCACCTACCGATGGGAGCGGCGCCGTGGAATTGAACGGCTACATCTACTGCATCAACCTATGAATTTGTCGTAATCAGCGTGACTGCCTACCCAGAACCAACCATCCCATCCTGAGTTTCTACCGCAAGCGCACGGCGAGCGATTCCGATCCTTGCGGACCAGAGGCGTCCCACCTTCTTGAAATGGAGAGAGGATATTTGGGATTGAGTTTTAAAATTTGAAAACCACGATCCGCAACCGTGCAAACATTTTTGCGAAAGACGCGTAGTGTTTCAAAGCTCACTTGCCTTACCAGCGTGGAACGCCTTCAACACATCGTCAGCAGCCGCTTCCAGCTTCCCCGACTGAATATCTTTCTCGATCTGTTGATCCCATGCCTTGACATCGAATTCGAAAAACCAGCCGCGTAACTTTTCGAGTTCCTGTGGCGACAGAATTTCAATTTCATGCGCAATTTTCTCGACCTTGCCCATGCGGGCGATCCTCAAACGAAACTCAATAAACAGCTTTATTCTAGCAACGACCGTGCGAAACGAAAGTGATGGAAATCAGCAACCCCCTCCGAAACCCACGTGTCGTCGTAGTCGTAGGGCGGATGAGACGCAGTCGTTATCCGCCATTTCGCGTCCCACACCCAAGCAGGCGGTTATTGGTCAAGCCACGCTACTTCGATGCGAGCAGTTCGGAATCGTGAACAGTCAACATACGGCGGATAACGCTGCGCTCATCCCCTTACGGAGTTAAATCTCCCGGCAACATCTGGCGATAATGCATCACCGTGATTACATCGATGCGTTCGGCGTGGATTCGATAAAGAATTCGGTAGGGCCGCTCAAGGATTTCACGCACGTCGTGACGTCTGAATTCGTGAACTTCGCGGCCGGAGTACGGCACCTCACCGATCTGGATCGAACGTCAAACCAATCACGCAACAACTTGTGGTGCGACGAGAGGCGACTCTTTTGCAATGTGATCGTGAATGAGAGCGAGGCGACGCTTGGCTCGGTCGGTCCAATACACCCTCATGCGTCGAAGCCGAATTCCTTCAGTACGTCTTCAGCCGGAGTCGTGCGGTTGGCGTCGCTGTCGGCTAACCCTTTCTCAATTTCGCGGCGCATGACGATTTCATAAACCACGCCATCCCAGGTGGCGTTCTCGGGCAAATTGTCGATCAATTGATGTGCGGACTGTTTCAGATTTGAGGCTCGCATAATCATTCCTCATTAAATGGTTAGTTGCCGTAAGTCTACGCTGAGTCGTGATGTGCCCATCACTGCCCAACTCCTGGGGAAAATACGTAGCAGCCGTTATCCGCCCTTTTGCGTCCCGCACCCAAACAGATCGCTTTTACGTTAAGCCACACTACTTCGATGCGAGCAGATCAGGGATCGTAACCGGCAGACATTTCGCTGGATAAATAACGCAAGCCTGACCCCGGTTTTCCTCGGTTTTCCCGGTTTATTGACCCCAAGCCTGACCCCGGTTTATTGACCCCGGTTTAACCTGACCCCGGTTCTATGACCCCGGTTTGACCCCGGTTTGACCCCGGTTTACGTAGCTGTTGGTCGGGCCGGTGACACAGCCCAG
>JANMQQ010000233.1:0-21228 GCA_031370545.1 Gammaproteobacteria bacterium | reverse complement strand
GCGTCAGCGTGTGCGTGAAGTTGGCTGCAACTGCCACGCGCACCTCGGCTGCGCTCACACTCATGCTGCAACACAGCAGCATGCTTCCAATGATTAGATGACCGCCCATCATGACCTACGTTATTCTCCGCCAGCCAATTGCGCAGCGTGCAATTTAGCGATGGAAAGTGCACGCATGCAAGCACATCGTGTGAGGAGCCGGGGATGTCTGCCAACGTCATTGAACATCTGTGCCGAGCGACGCAACTGTCGGACGCCCGTTTCTGCAAAGCCCTGGCGCTACGCACCGGCTATGCGGCGCCGGGTCTGCGCCAGTTGCGCCAATGGCGTGCGGGTGATGACCATGTTCCGCTGTGGGTTGAACGCGCGTGTGTAACGTGGCTGGTTGAGCTGTGGCAGGCGGAGCGCAAAACCTGCACCGCGCAGCAACTGTGGCCGGTGGATCAAAAATATCTGCGCATGCTGGACGGATTTACGGTTGCGGATTTAATGCAGCTCGGGCAGAAGCCGCGAGCCTCGTGAGCGCGGACCCCGTGGATCTGTCAAGCACATGCACATCGGTTCGGCTTGAACGGCTCGCCCGCCGCGAGCGCTTCGGGCAATATTTGCTGCAATCGTGCTCGTCCTTCCGGCGTCGCCATCATACGATCAGCAGTTGCTCCCGCTTCTGCTTCGGTTGCAAATTGCAGCAGCTTCCGCCCCCGGCGGTATAACTTCATCCTGGGTATAAATCATGAAACCGTTTCCGTCTTTATCTTCGATATATTTCATCGTGTGATCCTCCGTTGTTGTTTCACTTGTTGATGGGGGATGCGTGCTAATCAGCAACCCCGTCGGCAGCAGCCAGTTTTATGTCAAACCCGAGTCACATTTATTGCGAACATCTATCTGCTTCGATCTCTAGCGCTTGGTTCACTGTTTGACTGCCTTGGCTTTTTCATCTTCACGTTCAGGCGCATTCCCGAAACCGCCGCCTTCGGCAGAACATACTGAAATTGAGAGCCTTCTTGGGTGAAGACGTATTCAGTTCCAAGTCGCGAACGTAATAGGAGCGATCCTCGTGAGGCGTCCCCCTCGGAAGCCTCTTGCTCAATTCCAAGTGCTGACGCGGCTCTTCCTCCTTCTGTTGAAAAAACAACACTGACAGGAATGTCCCCTCCTATCCCCAGCGCTCGCATGACTGCTTTAGGAAGTACGTGCCATGTTCCAGGAACAAGAAAAAGAACCAGAGTGAAGAATCCGCCGACGGCCATGAATTGCGCGACAGGCCGTAACTTTGTCGGGAAGTTCCTGAAGGCCACGGCCAGGGAGGGGTCCAGCGCGAGAACCGACGTTATAACCGCAAGCACTGAAAGCGCGCCGAGATAGAACAACTGCATCGCTTGCTCAGCCTCCGGGAAATCTACTTTTGCATGCTTAAAGACGATCAAGGCAACGAAGAAAAACAACCATGTGAATGTCAACCAACTGAACGTCCAGCACAGAACGTACTTGACCTTAAACCACCCGCCTGCAATTCCCTTTCGTTTCAGTCCGATCCACAGCCAGGCAACGGAAATCAGAAAGCCAACGGAAAAGGCCGCGACCGCATAAATGCCAGACAGTTTAAGGAAAAAATACATATAGAAGGCGGCGAATCCTGCCCCCAACGTTGGAACGAAGGGCAACCCAAACCACCATCCGATGGATTTGCTGTTTTCCCATCCAAACAAAAACGCCTGGTATTCTTTCCTGCCAAGAATCGTCCACCGCCAAATCAGCGCGGGCAACAACGCGAAGATGCTGATGGAAGCGACGAACAACGTCCCCACGAGAGCGGCGGCAAGCAACAGGAAAGAGAGCGAGGAAACATCAAAATCGGGCATATACCCGATCCGCGCGTAATAGCTCAAAAATATTATCGCTCCGACCAGCCAGCTAACAATCCAAAGCTTCCGCCCCAACAGTGCTGCGGGATTCTCAAATGTTTTCATGAATGCACCGATTCAAGTCTGTAATTAGCCGCCCTTCATGCGCCGCCCGCAGGTTTTTGTTAGCGTGACAGCGGCTTGTGCGTGCTGATGAGCAAGTCCGTTGGCAGCAGCCGGTGTTTGGTTTGCAGTTTCAACCCGGCCCACAGGCCGAGGTTGGCCAGCGCGACCGCGTCGTCGCAGATGAATTCCTGCGCGGTGTCTTCGTTTTCGCTGTTCACGCCGGTCTCGAAGCGTTCGTAGAATTCCAGTTGCGCCGCTAACCCGCCGTTAAACCGGACGTCGTTTTTCTCCACGATACCCAGCAGCGTCATGCTCAGCGTGTGGTAGTTCAAGCGAAAGCCTTTGCTTGATGGACGCTTTTTGAATTTGTCGAGATTGCGGCGCAGCAGCTCGCTGGCCTTGCCTGAGTCTTTGAGCAGATAGGCTTGTAGCGCATCGACGTAGTTGCAGACTTCTGCGTCCATCGGTGCGTTGTCAGGCGACCTACGCGGCCACGGGGCAAAGCGCCGCGCGAGCGCGAAGTCGCTGGCCATGAAGGCCGCGTTGAAGCCATCTATTCCGTGTGCTTCCATTACACACGACCAATCAGCTTGGTCACCCACATACTCCGCCAGTGTCGGATCGTAGGCCATGCGGAAGCTCATCTCGATGCACTCGGCGGCTTTCTGGAACGCGGCGCGCGCTTCTTTCACGGCATCGCGCGTCGACAGGCTCTGGAACCAGACACCATGCAGGTAACGGGAACGGCCCAAGGTCAGTAGCTCAGATACATCGTTGTGTAAAACGCTTGGTCGCGCTCGCCCGCATCGATTTTTTTTTGCCGCTTGGCAATGGTTTCCAGACTGAACTGGATCCACCAATCCACCTCTCCGCGCTCCGGTCCCATGCGTGGTGTAGTCATTCGCCAAACTCCTCAATGAGTTTTTGTTTCGTCGCTGCAAAATCATCCAATTTGAATTCGTCGGTCTGCTTCACGATATTGCCTTTGTGGTCGCGTTCGAACACGCGCACCTGGCCGGTCTCGGTGTTCGTATGGGCGGACATGTGGTTTTTGCGGCCGTCGTTGTCATGCACTTCCTGCCACAATTCCAATTCCTGTGCGGTATACGGTCCGCCGATGCGGTTCGATGGCTTGCCGATTTTGTCGTGTTTGGTCAGCATCTTTTCGGCATAGGCTTTGTTCTTTTCGGCTGAGCCTTGCTTGTGTCCCTTCTTATCCGTTGCCACCCGCATATTGCCATCCTGCGCGCCCTTGGCTTCCCGTTCGGTGAGCTTGCCGTTGTCTCACGTCATGCCGTCCGGGCCTTTGTGGCGGCTCACAAAACGTGCCTCGGTGGTTTCACCCGTGCGTTTTTGCGCTTGCGCTAAGCCCTTTTCGCCCAATTTCTCCGAAACTTTTTTCATCCCCTTGGCGATCAACTTGCTGCCGGGAACCACGCCTAACGCAATCCCCGCCACGGCACCCAGTCGGCTCACCGGTTCGTCCGTAATCAGGTCGGCGCCGGTCACGGCTTGCAGTCCGCTCTTAATCGGCGCCACCCACGGCGCGTTGTCGGCCGCAGCAGAGATCGCCGCCCGCACTTGCTTCTCGTCCAGCGGCTGCGGCTCCCCACGCGGTGCGCCGGAGCACACGACCTCATACAGTCCCAGCCGCCCAGTGAACACCTGCTCCGCCAGCCACGCAAAAAAGTCATGACCGACACCCTCGCCGAAATACGCCGCCCAGCGCAACGCCTCCAGCCGCAGGCGTTCGCGCATCGCCAGATCGCGCGCTATGTTTTCAAGGAACGCACGGCAGATTTCGCGTGAGCCTAATTTCAATTGTTGGAAGCACCCCGCCACAGCATCCAGAAGCAGCAGGCGGTAGGCGTGGCCGTTGTGATACAGGAGGGAATCGCGCTCCGTGGTTGTGTTAGGGGTATAGCTACTGCCTTCCATGGCGTTGCGCTCTTAGTGTGGTCTGCGGGCTGTGCCATGCTACGGCACCGCAGGCGCGGCGATCAAATCAAAACCCGCCATGAACAATTCGCCGGGTGATGCGTCAGCAGGTAGCATCCCAATGTCAGTAAGTTAAGGCTGAATAGGCGCCGCGTGGCGAGGACGCGGGTGGTTTTCTCCCCCTCCTCATTTTCGAGGAGGGGTGGACGCGTAGCGGACGGGGTGGTTGTTAGGCAACGCCTCTGCGCCACCGCAACCACCCCGTCGCCTTCGGCGCCACCCCTCCTCGAAAATGAGGAGGGGTGTTTAAACATCATCGCGCTTAACTTACTGACATTGGGTAGCATCCCCTCTTTGAGAACGTGGGGAGCAACAGCGCCCTCAGAATAATTACATCACGCGGTTATAAGCGTAATTCGACATTTGGGTGACGGCCCATCACCAGACATTATCAAGCTGCATCTGTTAAGCCACGTTGCGCTTTCCGAGCTTCGCCTTTGTAGTGGGCTTTCAGCGGCAAAGTGATGGTGAACGTGGTGCCCTGACTGGGCACGCTCTTCACGCAAATGTCACCACCCATCAGGTTGATATAGTGACGGCAGATGGCCAGCCCCAAGCCGGTACCGCCGTACTTGCTGGCGATGGAACCATCACCTTGAGTAAACGGCTGAAATAGTGAACGCAGCGTATCCGCTGACATTCCAATGCCGGTGTCACTGACCAAAAACCGGACATGTTCCGCATCGGGCTTGGGATTGAACTCAACCTTCAGATCCAACACACCGCGCTTGGTGAATTTGGCCGCATTACTCAACAAATTGAGCAACGTCTGTCGCAATTTTGTCACGTCCTGGCGCAACGTGACCGCGTGCTCGCTGATCTCGACCCGCAGCAAATTATCGTTGCGGTCAATCAGCGGTTGCGCGGTCGTGACAATATCCTGAATCATGCCGCGCACGTCGATCACTTCGACATACAATTCCATTTTCCCGGCTTCAATTTTCGAGATGTCGAGAATGTTGCTGATCAAGTCGAGCAGGTGTTTGCCGGCGGTTTTTATTTTGTATAGATCAGGCACGATGGCCGTTTGCCCCAGCTCATCGGCTTCCTCGGCCAGCATGTCGCTGTAACCGATGATGGCATTGAGCGGCGTGCGCAACTCATGCGACATGTTGGCCAGGAAAACTGATTTCGCCCGCGTGGCATTTTCTGCATCCGCAAGCGCGGTTTCCACTTTCTTCTGCTGCACCATCAACACGTCGAGCATGGTGTTGAAGAAGCGTCCCAAGGTGCCAAATTCATCGCCGCGACTTGCATCCAACCGCAAGCTGGTATTGCCTGCCGACACTTGCTGCGTGGCCTCGACCAGCGCACGCAACGGGCGGTGCACGATGGCACGGATTGCCCAGACCAGGAACAAGCCAAACACGGTCAGCAATGCCACGATGCTAACCAAAGTATTTTCACGCTGCTTTTGCACCATGACGCGAAACGGAACATGGTAGCCGATGATTTTTACCGTGCTTGCGACGCCGGGATTATTGGGCAACACCGCCGGTACGCCGCGCGTTATGAATTCAAGCTCTGGCGCCATGGTGCCGACGACAAAATCATCGTCGTTAATGGAGACGCGCATCGCCGTGAAATCCAGATCACGCGCCAGCGTCAGGAGGCTGTCACGAAATCGTGGCTGCTCCATGGACGGTGTAGACAGGAGGGCATTACTGGTTCGGAAAGCAAGCAAATCAATCTTGTCGTTGAACTGGTTGCGTAAGGTCTGTTCGGCGCTGCCCAGGTAAATGATAGTGGCGAGAATGACAATTGGAACCGTGATCCATAGCACCAGCGCCGAAATACGCACGGCAATGCTTTCCTGCCAATTCCGTTTCCAGTCATCGGCAACGGTATTTTTCTCGGCGTTACTTAGCGGAAACCGATCCATCGCAACATCGTCACCATGGGACAGAAATTTACCAACCCGGAGAGGAACAGCGCGATGGCAACCAGCCAACTGACAAACCAGTAGTCGGGTGGAACTACAAAAAAGGCCGCGACCATAACTGCGGCGAACACCACCCGCATCCCGCGCTCGGCTTCAAATTCAAAGCGGTACTGAGTCGCATCGCCAGGACCATAGTTATAGTCGGAACCATAACGCAGGCGCGAAACCAGCTGTGGAATGCGAAATCCGGTGAGTGCTTCCCACATCAATACGCCGACGTACACGTATTGAAGCGGTTCAATATGAAAGTACAGCAGCAGCGTTAACGCTGCGCCCAATACAAAGCGATAGGTACGCTCGGTCATCGAAAAATCCGTAGTTGTGTTGTGTGCTGCATAGCAAGCTGGGTCGATCACGCGAGCGCGGTTGCGCACGCCATGATGTTCCCCAGTCAATTTGTCGGCCGCGCGAGGAAATGCTTGATTACATGCATGAAAATTGCTGACGAGTCGTCAGCAATGAGGCCGGGCGGCGATTGCAGCCCGGCTGGTTTTAGATGATGCGTGGAGAACCAAGGAAAATGCGGGATGACTTCCGGTCTAGACGCTGCCCGCCAAGGATGGGATGGTCGGCAACATCAGGACTGAGGCTTCTGTCGCAGCCGTGCGTGGCACTGCGCTGGCTTTTTGCCGTGCAATCGACGGCACGTCCTGCTTCTTGAAATCCAGGCGGCGCACGAATTCTTCCATAACGATGCTGTAGAGCTCGTCGCCGAGCTTGACATCTTCGTAGCCCTTGTCGATGTTCGGGTTGTCGTTAACTTCAATGACGTAAATGCCGCGTTCGGTTTGTTTGAGGTCAACACCGTACAAGCCGTTGCCGATCAAATTGGCAGCTTTCATGGCGACATCGACAACTTCTTTGGGCGCCTCGTCGATCAGCCATGTCTTGCCCTGACCCTCTTCGATATTGCCAGACGGATTGTGCTTCACAATCTGCCAGTGTTCTTTGGACATGAAGTACTGGCAGACGTAAATCGGCTTGCGATTCAGCACGCCGACGCGCCAGTCGAACGGCGTGTACAAATATTCCTGCGCCAAAATCAAATCGGTGTCTTTGAAGCTGCGCGCGACAATTTCTTGCAGCTCCTTTTCGTTCGCGGCTTTAAACACGCCCAGCGAAAACGAACCGTCCGGAATTTTCAGCACGACCGGATACTGCAACGTTTCTTCCAAAGCCCTTAAATTGCTCTTGTGCAAGATCACCGTCTTGGGCACCGGCACCTTGTTGGTGCTGAGCAACTCGGCCAGATAAACCTTGTTGGTACATTTCACGATCGAATCGGGATCGTCGATCACCACCATGCCTTCGCTCTCGGCCTTCTTGGCGAAGCGGTAAGTGTAGTGGTCGATCTTGGTGGTCTCGCGGATAAACAGCGCGTCGTATTCCGCCAGCCGCGAAAAATCCTTGCGTTCGATCAGCTCGACGTCAAGCCCGAGCTTTTTCCCGGCCTTGATAAATTTCTGCAACGAATTCGGACACGACGGCGGCAGCTTTTCGTCGGGGTTGTGCAAAATTGCCACGTCGTAACGCGACACACTCTTGGTGCGATTAGTGCGCCACGGTTTGCTCAAGTAATGATTCAGCGCCTCGATGAATGCCGACTGTTGCTCCAAACCAATGGTGCTCAAATGAAACGGCTTGATCGACGCGATGTTCCACTTGCCCTGATAACGAAACTCGACTTTGAGCAACGGGCAACGAAACGTATCGAAAATCTGCCGTGCCAGGTCTTGCAGTTCTTTATCGGCGCAGCGACCGAAGAAAATCTGCAACTCAAAACGATTTTGTTCCGGCGGCGGTACGCTGCGTTTTTGCAGGCTTTTATGCAGTAGCGTGTCGAGATCTTCGAAGTTCAGGCTGTAAATTGCCTTGCTGGAAAGATCGGTGACGGTGTGCACGGACGGGATCGACTTATGCCGCCGCGCTTCGCCTAACAACGACACGTAGTAGCCAATCGACAGATAGCGATAGCTGCGGCACAGGTTTAACACCTTAATGCCCTTGGTCTTCAGGAAGTCAGGTTGTGACAGATATTCTTTTGCGGTTACGACCACCGCCTCGGGGTAATGCGGTTGCCAATCACTGGGGTTTTCCACTACGACGATATGTGAAGTCATCCTAAACCTTTACTCCGGGTTTGCGCCTGGCGTGTGACGACTTGCTAGTGTTTGACCGCGCTTTCAAAACGATCACCGCCTTTTGCGCTGCCTTTCCATAGCGAGCCATCCGTTCGAAATCTTTTTTGAATATCGGCATGTTGATCGACTCCGTGAGCGTTTTTCCAAATTCGTAATCAACGAACGGATCGTGCACGTAAATGTACTTTTCGTCGAAGCCCGTGACCACCACCCAGTGAGGAAATCTCTCATGGTAGATGCGATACGAACTGATCAACACAATCGGAATGCCGCCTTCCTCAAACTTCTGCTGAATCTCGGCAACCTTCAGCGCACCGTACTGAAACTTAATCGGCAGCTGTTGCAATTCCTCCAGAAAATCTTCCTGCGCCAGACGCATGACCTCTTTTTTGTCAAGATCGCGCACCGTACTGAGGAACATGGCACCTTCATCATTCACGTAAACTTCGACATCAAATCCGCGATGGTAAGCGGCGAGCGCCATGCCGTAAGGACTGCATCCGCCATGTCCTGAAGTCATGAAAATCGTAGTGGACTCGCGCCAGATGCGCAATTCCATTTTTCGGTTTAACACCAAGTCGGGACGAAAAGCCTTCATGGCCATCATGATCGCGGCGGGACCGCAGGTGAAGTCTAACGTCTGCTCGTAAAACGGCACCCGCACCATGTCCAGATCGAGCTGCGGCGCCAGCGATTTTTCGCAGCGCAACGCGTCCATGTGATCTTCGTAATAATCCAGAAACGAGCCGAATTGTTTGTAGCCGGATTTCTTGAACAAGCCAATGGAGGCGCGGTTGTCGATGCGAATTTCCAGCCGCATGCGCACGCAATCATTGTCGATGGCCATGTGCTCGGCCGCTTGCACCAGCGCCCGGCCCACACCCTGACCTTGCGCATTGGGATCCACCGCCAGCGAATACAGGCGCGCGGTGGAATTGCCGTCGTTGAACAGCACCGTGCAGTAACCGCGCAATATTCCATTGGCCTCTTCGACCAGGGTTTCTGCGTTGCCCTTGGTGAGCAGATAGCGAAAGCTGCGCGACGACAGCCGGTCAGTGACGAAGCAACGATTTTCGAGATTCACCAACGCAGCCAGATCGTCGAACCGCGCAGGCCGAATCACGCTGATGTTGCGCGCTTTCCGTTTCAAAATGCCGGTGGATTTCATGGCGCACGATGCTTGGACAAATGGCTGCGGCTGTCAATGACTCACAGAAAATTTAACCGGGTATTACGCAGTATCTAGCGCGGCTGCACCAGATACTCCACTTGCACGTTGGACTGGTAACGCAGCTCACCAAACCCGCTGCCGCCATCGGCGCTGTTCTCTTCCAGCGCCATCGGCGCGCTGCTTTGCATGCGCATCTGCGACTGATCGGCCGATCCCGCTGCAAACGCTGGCACCATGGCTGGCGCTATCTGCTGTTTTAACTGTTGAAAACTGGTGTCGACCACACGCAGCGGCACTAAGGTGAAACTGAGCGCTTTTTCGTAGGCGGACTTTTTGCGTGCAATGTTGCTGAGCGCGTCGTTTAACGCATCGGCCTCATGGGCTTTTTTATTTGAGTCTTCAAACTGCACTGCGAGGTACGAAACTTCTTTCATGCCGTCCACGACGTGCGCGATCACCGCCATGTCATCTTCGCCGCGCACCACCACGCTCACGTCATTGCTGATTTCATAACTCGACGGCTTGTCACCAAAAAATCCGTAGTTGGGCACCGAAGAAAATTTTGCGGCCGTGATGCGATCAGAAGTAATCCCCGCCTGCTGTAATTGTTGACCAAGCTTCGCACGCGCATCACGATTCAATTTGAGCGCCTGTGCAAATGCGCCATCTTTGGTTTTAACCCGTAACGCGACCGTCGCACGATCCGCTTGAACTTTAGCTTCACCGCTCGCGGTGAGTGAGACCACGCGTTTTTCATCGAGCAGGTAATTGGCCAGCTCCGCCGGTTCACCTTTGAGCTCGGGCGCGGCGGACAATACCGTCGGCATCAACAACACCGCAATCAGGGCAACACGCATCATGACAGCCTCCATCGGTTTCAGGTGTGGTTCGGTTACGTAACTTGACGGGGGAAAGTCAAGTCTGAGCACTTCATTGCTAACGCCCGCAGCACTGATCCGGCACCTGTGTTCGGTGGCGAACCGACGTCGAATCATGCCGCCCGTATGTTAATCGAACTTCGAGTCATCGAGTCAGCGACAAAAAACCGGTTCTTCAAATAAAGGAGAGTGTTATGGAAGGCGTATTAGTGGTGGTGATTTTGGTCCTGCTGGTCATTTTCCTGGCAAAGCGCGTCTAACTTTTCACGCGCATGCTTGTGTCCTTATGTCTTGTAAGCGAAAGACAGAAGTACTTGCCATCCGTGAGTGGAGCTAAATGCTTCGGCACGGGTGGCAAGTAGCACTTCATAACAGAGTATATGGGTACCTGTTCGCCTTCTTTGGCTGCGCGACGGGTTTTATCACGAGTGAAATTTTATGCAGCTTGAAGTCCAGCGCCTTTCCAAAATCTACAACGAAAAGAGAGGACTGCAAGTCGCCGGATTTAACGTTGAAAAAGGCGAGCTGATTGCCATTGTGGGACATAACGGTGCCGGAAAATCCACCCTGTTGAAAATGCTGGCGGGCTGGTTGGTGCCAGACAGTGGCGAAGTGCGGATCGACGGAGTTGATCTAAAGCAACGGCGCAAAGTGGTTGAGAAAATCAGTTTCGTCCCGGAAACGCCCAACCTGTTTGATTTCTTTTCGGTTGAATATAACCTCACCCTGTTTGCACGCCTGTTTCAAATTCCATCGTCGCGGGTTGAGGAGACGCTGAAGGAATTCAACCTGCTGCCGTTTCGCAAAACCAAGGTGCAGGTATTGTCAAAAGGACTGCAACAGCGCGTAAGTATCGGGCGCTCGCTGCTGGCCGACCCGCCGCTGCTGCTGCTCGATGAGCCCACGTCAGGTCTTGACTTTGAAATGACCCGGGAAATTTATCGTTTGCTGCAAAAATTTCATGCAGCAGGGAAAACCATTTTGTTTACGTCGCATCGGCCAGAAGAAATCAAGACGCTGGCCACCCGCATCATGGTTTTGCATCAAGGTGCAATCGTGTTTGACGGCGCCCCCGACGCATACTTCGCATCCCACATTCATCAGACCTTGTATTCATGATTCGAAACATTGCGATTTTGATAGCCAATGATCTAGCCATCGCTTTCAAAAACAAGACGCTCCACCTCATCCTGTTTGTCCCGCTGTTTGTATTTTTAACGTTGAAGCTGGTCGACGGCAGCGACCGGGGCGTGCAGCAAATAAAAATTGGGCTGCTCGATAACGAGACCTATTCCCCCGCGCTGATTCAGAGCCTGCAATCAGCCCAAGGCACCGTGGAGGTTTCCCGATTTCCAAACGCCGAAGCGGGACAGCGCTGGCTGCGAGAAAAAAGTGGTGACGGAATCTTAGTTCCGTCCGGAACAGGGGCTGACAGCCTGGCCGTGATCGTATTGGAAAAAGTATCAGTCAAGACCGTCGCCGTCATCGAAACGCTGGCGGAATTGCAGCGCGTGATCGAGGGCCGCAACAAAAACTGGGTTGCAGAGATCCGCTCCCTGCACGAAAGCGGTATTCAGAAGCAAATGTTGCCGACCTGGATTTTAATGCTGGTGTTGCTAGTGGGCTTCATTATCCTGCCCGCCCAAGTGGCCGAGGAAAAAGAAAAGCGCTTGCTGTTAGGGCTGTTGCAAACACCGATCCGAGAAGTCGAATGGCTGCTCGCCAAAGTCGGCGTCGGCATGATTTTAACCGGCATCGCCGCAGTGTTTCTTCAACTGCTGGCGAGATTCGAATTCGATCTGGTCGGTGGCTTGAGCTACGTGGCGTTTCTGATGGTCGGCGGATTTTGCTTCAGCGCCTTCGGCGTCTTCATCGGCTTTTTGTGCAAAACGCAAGCAAGCGCTCGCACCTTGGGCGTACTGTTTTATCTTCCCCACCTGCTCCCCTCGGCGCTCTCCGATTTCTCAGAGAAATTAAACACGCTCGCCCCGCTCATCCCCTCCTATCCGTTTTACGGACCCATCAAATCCATCCTGGTCGAAGGCGCACGCGCCACCGACTTTCCCATCGAATGGTTCTCACTGTTCGCCATCGGCGTCGTCGCCACCTTCTTATCTCACCAAATGATGAAAAAACGCTGGCTGATGTAATCGTTAAATTGGTGTCTGACCCCGATTTAAAGGTAGCGTGCGCTATGCGCACGACATTCGCACGCGGGATCGGCAGCGTGCGCATGGCGCGCGCTGCGATGCATTGCCTCTGAGCCCGCGATCATTCGGTTCCGTTAGGGTCAACAGCACGCTTTCGCGCGATGCTCTCGCGCTTACTGCACCGTGATCGTTGTTGATAGCCCGCGTGCAGCGAGTTCATCGGCGTAAAGGACGGTGTGGTTACCCGCGTTGTCGTACACGTCTACGGCGTCAATGCTCCAGATGCCGGTTTCCAGCAACACGTTCAAGATCGCGCTGTCGATTTGTGCACTCAGCGCGGTCAGGTGTGTGCTGCCGTAGTTGCCCCATAGCGTGATGATTTGGCCGGACGGGCCAACCAAGTCGAGACGCACTTTTTCCACGCCGGACAGGTTATCCGTGGCGCTGACACCGAAGCTCATGCGCGCACTGCCGGTCGACGGGATGACCACCGGCGTCTGTGCGGTAATCGACACGAATTGCGGCGCGGTGGTGTCGCTGTTGGCGTTGGTCACCGTCAGCGTATTACTGTAACCCGAGCTGACCAGCGAACTGCCGTACTGTGCGCTGTTGCCCGCAGTATCAACCAGCAATACGCCGAACACCGTCCATGTGCCCTGTTCCAGATACGCGCTGAGCGGCAATGTTTCCACCAGTGCGGTGCCGCTGGCCGGGCTGCCGACCAGCGTAGTCACGGCGCTGACCATCGTGCCGTTGCTGCTCATGAAGTCCACGCGCATTGAGGCCAGGCCTGAGCCCGCATCGCTGGCGTCGACATTCACTCCGAATTTTGCGGTGCCGGTGCTCGCATTTACGCTTGGGGTAAGGATGGTGAAGCCAGTGAGTGCCGGTGCGGTCGCGTCGCCGAGTGTGTTGACCACGGTCAGTTGATACGGCAATGCCGCCGTTTGCAGATCCGTTGTTGACACATCCAGGCGATTGCCCGCTTCGTCAAAAATGGTAATCCCTGTCACCGTCCAGATGCCAGCTTCGGAGTAGGTATTGAACGCATCCACGTCGATGCGCAATGCGCGCAACACTGGCGCATCGCTGAAGCTCATGGATTGAGTGACGAACGCACCGGCCGGGCTGCGCAAGCTCACCCGCACGCGTTTGACACCGGATAAATTGTCACTCACCGACAGCGCGTAGCTTGCGGTCGTTGCACCGCTGCTCACCGTCACGGTATCGGTGATGATGTGGAAGCCAAGCAGGCGCGGCTTGATGCCATCGGAGCCAGTGCTGAAGCAATCATTCATTACTGCTTTTGGTTTCGAAGCTGCGCTGCGCGGATCGGTATGCAACCAGGTTTCGACATAATCTTTTACGCCGTCGACATCGGTGTCGCCTTTAAATGTAAAGCTTGGTGCCGTGCTGTTGACATCCGCCGGAACCGATGCGGCGGACGCAGGATTGCTGCCCATCGCACGTTCGATGTCGTCGGCGTAACCGTCGCCGTCGCCGTCAGCACCGGACACAACGCCCCCGCTGCCGCAGGCTTGTTCGGCGCTGATCACGTCGACACTGACGATCGCAACAGCCGAGACATTGAAGCCGTCGCTGACTTTGAACGAGAAACTGTCCGCGCCAAGGTAGCCACCAACCGGTGTGTAGATAAACGCGCCGGTGGCCGCAGTGAGCGACAGCGAACCGTGCACCGGCTGTGTCACCACGCTGTAAATGAGGCTCGCACCTTCCGGGTCGGAGCCGCTGAGCACGCCGCTGTAGCTCACGCCTTTGAACACCGCGATGCTTTGCGCCGTTGCGGTGGGGGCGTCATTCGATGCAAGGATGATTACATTCACCGTCGCCGTGTTGGAGTTTGTCGTGCCGTCATTGGCCTTGAAGGTGAAACTGTCAATACCGGTCACGTCGGTCCTCGGGTAGTAAACAAAAGCGCCCGTCGCGGTATTTGTGATGTTGAGCGTGCCTTTGGTTGGCGCCGTCACCGTGGAAAGCGCCGGTGGATCAGTGGGTGCCAACCCGGTCGACGGCTACGTGCGTAACCCCGGCAGCGTGTTCAGCAAAGACGTGCCGACTGCAGACTTGCTCCGGGCTATACCACCGGATATTGCTTGCACCAAGGCCGCGTTCGCGGAGAACCTGCATGTCGATGCGCTGGCTACCGACGGCTGGAACACGCTGAATCATCTGGATGCCGATGCTGTTCCGGTGGCGTTTGCGTTGGAGCTGAAGGTTGCGCCGTAATTTATTACAGTTAAAGCAATTGAATAACTCACGATGAACAACCCCTTCCCCCTTGCAGGGAGAAGGGGTTCCTTCTTGGCTTGTTTTAGCCTATTTATTCACTCTCGCATTCGCGCCGCACCAACGCCTGAAACGCCTGCTGCACCCGCGCAAATACTGGGCCAGGACTTGACGTCAACGCGCGCCCGTCCACTTCCCGCACCGGAATTAACTCCGCGCCGGTACCGGTCAGAAAACATTCATCCGCCGTGTAGAGATCGTAGGCACTCAGCGAAACTTCCGCACACGCGATGCCCAGCTCATCCGCCAGCTCCATCACCAATTCGCGCGTGATGCCTTGCAGCGCGCCGTCGCTGGCAGGCGGCGTGTACAACTTTCCGGCCCGCACGATAAATACATTGTCCGCCGTGCCCTCGGTCACACGACCTTGCGCGTTGAGCAGGATGGCTTCGTCGGCACCGGCGTTGGCCGCTTCCATACGCGCCATGATGTGATTGAGATAGTTGAGTGACTTGATGCGTGGGTCGAGACCGTCCGGCGATAACCGCCGCGTGGATGAAATGATGACACGTGCGCCCTGGGCACGAACCTCCGCGCTGACCATCGCCAATGCATCGGCAATGATGAACACATTCGGGCGCACACAGGATTTTGGATCGAGACCGAGCTTACCTACGCCGCGCGTGACGACGACGCGCAAATAGCCGTCGGGATCGCCGTAGGCCGCAACGGTTTCTTCGATAGCTACAGTCAGCTCATTCTCGCTAAGTGGTATGACCAAACACAATACACGCGCCGAGCGATACAAGCGTTCGACATGCTGCCGCAAGCGCAAAGCGCGGCCATGATAAAACCTGATCCCTTCGAATACACCATCACCGTAAAGCAAGCCGTGATCGGTGAGTGGGATGCAGGCTTTTTCAGCCGATACGATGCAGCCGTTGAGCCAGTACGCGGGTGTTGTCATTTGTTGGTTCCTGAGAAATTAAGGGGCGGCACAGGTCGTCGGTAGGTGGAGGGCGCCCCACCCCACCACCCCGTCGGCTTCGCCGCCACCCCTCCTCGAAAATGAGGAGGGGTGGAAAAATGCCGATCTCCCCTCCTTATTTTCAAGGAGGGGTGGACGCGCAGCGGACGGGGTGGTCCGGTTGACGTACCCACAACCTCCCCACCTCACCTACTCCGTCGCGAAAAAACGTACCCTCCACAATCCCCGGAATATCCCCGCGCGTGATCCCAATATCCTTCAACCCACGCTCATCCAACGCAGCCAACTCACGGTAAACCGCGTCACGCTCCACCCACGCGGCGATGCCTTGCCACAACCTGCAAACATAGTTTTGTTGATTATGTCCTGGAATCATTTTTGCCTCCCGCAGCACCTATGCACCGCAGCACGAAAACTACGCTGCGGCTTGCGAACAGTACAGATTCAAACAATACTGCTTTGAGGCGTTACAGTTTTTCATAGCAGCAATCTGTGCCGGTCGCAATCGCAGTCATCTGTATCGGGAGCACGAACAATGAGCCATCTCTACGAGCGCGTTGCGCTACAACTCAAAGAGCAGATCGCCAAGGGTGTATACCGCCCGGGAGATCGCGTGCCGTCGGTGCGGCGCTTGAGCACACAATTGCGCGTGAGCCTGTCTACTGTGATCGAAGCGTACACGCGGCTAGAAAGCGAAAGTGTTCTGGAAGCGCGCCCGCAATCCGGCTACTACGTGCGTGCTCGCTTATGGGAGCCACCCGCGCAACCTGAAATGTCACGCCCCGCCACCACACCCACCGTGGTGAGCGTCGGTGATCTGGCGATGAAGATATTAAAAACCAGCGCCCGCACCGACGTGATCCAATTCGGCGTCGCCTCGCCGCATGCGCAGTTTCTGCCGATCCGCCCGTTGAATCGCGCCTTGGCCGGTTGGCTGCGCCGTCACCCCGACAGCGGTGCAAAATATGATTTCCCACCCGGCTGCCGCGAACTGCGTGTGCAAATCGCCCGGCGCGCGGCAGATGCTGGCTGCACGTTTGGTCCAGACGAAATTGTCACGACCAGCGGTTGTCTGGAAGCGGTCACGCTGTGCTTGCGCGCAGTCGCGCAACCCGGCGACACCATCGTGATCGACTCGCCCGCGTTTTACGGCACGCTGCAAGCTATCGAGACGCTGGGCATGAAAGCGCTGGAAATTCCCACCCATCCGCGCGACGGCATCAGCCTCGACGCATTGCGCCTGGCGCTGGAACGCTGGACGGTGAAAGCCTGCCTGTTGGTCCCGACATTTAATAATCCGCTCGGCGCGTGCATGCCCGAAACCAACAAACGCCAACTGGTGAAGCTTCTCGCCGAACATGACGTGCCACTGATCGAAGACGACATTTACGGCGACTTGCCGTTTCACGGCGCGCGCCCCAAATCCGCGAAAGCCTTCGACCGCAAAGGCAACGTGCTGCTGTGCTCGTCATTTTCCAAAACGCTGGCGCCCGGCTACCGCGTCGGCTGGGTCGCGCCGGGAAAATATCTGGCGCAGGTCGAACATTTAAAATACGTCAGCACCATGGCCACCGCGACGCTCCCGCAACAGGCCATCGCCGCCTTTCTCGCCCGCGGCGGCTACGACCGCTACCTGCGCAATGTGCGCGCGCAGTATGCGCAGCAGGTCGAGCGCACCATCCACGCCATCGCCAAATATTTTCCCGAAGGTACCCGGTCTACACATCCCGAAGGCGGATTCGTATTGTGGGTGGAACTCCCCGAACCAGTCAGTGCACTGGAACTTCACACGCGTGCGTTAGAAAAAAACATCAGCGTCGCACCGGGCCCACTATTCTCCGCCCGCGGAAAATATCAAAATTGCATCCGTCTGAACTGCGCCCAACCGTGGGATGACAAACTGGAGTGGGCGTTGATGACGCTGGGGCGGTTGACGCATAGCCTAATATAACGACTCTGGCTCGCTCGCGTGATTCGCCAAATAGTCCGCCACAATACTCGCTAGATTGACAGTTTTCGCTTTCCAGGCAATCAGTTAAATTACTGCTTCGATCCGCCAATTCAGTGACAATCTAAGCATGCAACTATTTTGTAAGCGGGGTTTATCAACCCTGCTCAACTCAACCGACAACAGAGCCTCGGTGTATGCGCCAAGAGAAACCATTGTACAAATTCATAAGGAAGAAACACGCTCACGAATTTTTCAAGAACGGGAATATCCGTATCGGAACACTCTATGATTTTAGAAACGTAGAAAAACACGGGTCGGAAATTGGTGATCTTGATGAAGGAATAAAAACTTTAACGACGGGCGGATACCATATGGTGGACACTGCGGACCCTTCGACGATCCCAAGTTGGTATGCGCCCCATTTCAAGAAATCATTCATTCCTGATGGACCAGATGCTCGGCTGGTAATGCACGCCGGGGGTAGCGGTATCAGCGTCAAATTGACTGTTCCAAATCGTTATGTTTTCTGCACAACAGAAAGGATTGATGCAGTTGTATGGAAACAGCCTGGCTACGACGCTTGTATTAAGATAAATAGTCCGAGCGGATTCTTCAAAGCCTTAACAAACAAACTCAAGCACAAGGCGCACTGGATCATCTTGGACCGTTGTGTATACCGGTCACGAACCGTCATTGGCGAACATGATGATGAGTTGGAGCCAGCACTGGTCAAAGAACAACGTCATGCTGAACAGCGCGAGGTGCGTGCAATCTGGGAAGCGGTCGACCACGAGATTAATCCGTTCGTCCTAAAGGTAAAGAAGGCTCGACATTTTTGCGAACTATTGACCGTACGATAGATAGACAGCGTAGCGAAAATCGCACGTTTCGAAAGCAAGGTTCGCTCAAAGCAATCGCCCCCATCCGCCCAGTGGAAATACTGCTCATTGGGCGCATCGCAAACGTGCGCATGGCGCACGCTACGGTAGGTCGAATAGGAGGACTTCGACGTTGGCTCCCGCGTGCAAACGCAGCGTCGTTTCATTCTCCACCCGCGCGCCGTCACCGGCGGCCAGCGGCACGTCGTTGAGCTGCACGCTGCCGCGCGCGACCTGCACGTAGGCACGGCGACCGGTGGCGAGAATATGTGTCACTTCCTGCTCCCCATCGAGTCGTGTCGCATACAGGCTGGCGTCTTGATGCAAAGACACGGCGCCCTCGCGGCCGTCGGGCGCGGCGATCAAGCGCAAGCGACCGCTCAGTTCTGCGGGCGCAAAATGCTGCTGCTGGTAGCCGGGTGCGACGCCGAGCTGGTTCGGCTGAATCCAGATTTGTAAAAAATGCACCGGCTGATCTGCCGACGCGTTGTATTCGGAATGTCGTACTCCGGTACCTGCGCTCATGCGTTGCACGTCGCCGGGACGGATTACTGAGCCGGTGCCCATGCTGTCTTTGTGTTCTAGTGCGCCGTCGAGTACGTAGCTGATGATTTCCATGTCGCGATGCCCGTGCGTGGGAAAGCCCTCGCCCGGTTGCACGCGATCTTCGTTGATCACGCGCAACGCGCTGAAGCCCATCTGCTGCGGATCAAAATAATCGGCGAACGAAAAGGTGTGATAGCTGTTCAGCCAGCCGTGATCGGCATGACCGCGTTGCGTGCTTTTTCTTACCTGCATCATGGATGCACCCGCTGCGAAATTGTTGGCTCGATTTTATTCCAACTATCATTTGGGTTGTGTTACAAAAATTCAAGATGCAACGATTTGCGATGAAGGCTCAATCCGCATGTGCGCGTATTGACAATTTCAGGAATAGAAAACCTCGCGGCACGGATGCACCGCGAGGCTGCGACCAAAAATTACTATTTCACTTCAATGGTGATTTTCTTCGACGCGACCACCGGTTGATGCGGTATATGCGCGCCATCGGCAAACATCAATTGCAAGGTGTGCTTGCCCTTGGGCAATTCAACCGTGCCGTCAGTTTGGGCGGCGCCATAATGAATGTGCTGCGCGTCTTTGCCGATGGGTTGGTCGGCGGCAGGCAGATCAGCATCAATGATCAAATGATGATGTCCGGAATTGGCTTGCTCGGTACCCGCCTTCGCGACGCTCATACCCTTCACGCCGAAAACGACTTTCACCGGACTGGTGACAACTTCGCCGTCTTTAGGCGACACAATCGAAACTTCCGCCCCGGCCGGTGATACCGATGCTGCCTGCGCAAAGCCGGTTGCTGCGATGATGGCCACACCGAAACCAAACGGGATTACGCGTTTGATGCTTACCATAAGTTCACTCCTTGTTGAAATTGAGTCATGTCCGAAATGGAATTGTACTCACCCGACCGCTCGATGGGCCGCATACATATACCCGATCTGCGCACACGGATAAAGCGCGCAGCGCAAACTTCAGTACAATGAGCCCAATAAAAATTACAGCACCCGACCCCGCCTGCTCACTCACGAGAAGCCCGCATGAAATCGCTTAGTAAAATATTTCTGTCCGGTCTCGCTGCGATCCTGCCGATGGCCGTCACCCTATACATTCTTTTCTGGCTGGGCTCGGGCGCCGAAGAACGGCTCGGCGGGCTGATCCAGGTGGTCGTTCCGCCGCAGTACTATTGGAAGGGCATGGGGCTGGTCGCAGGGCTGATTATTGTTTTTATAGTGGGCCTGTTGTTGAACGCGCTGGTGATTCGCAACCTGTTTGTGTGGGGTGAAGCCTGGCTGGCCAAAGTGCCGCTGGTGAAAACTTTGTACGGGTCGATCCGTGACTTGATGAAGTTTGTGTCCAACGCCAAAGGCAAGCAGATGGGGCAAGTCGTGACTGTTAAAATCGCCGAGCCTGACATTATGGTGCTGGGCTTTCTCACCAACGAGAACGTGCGCTTTATTGACAAGACCCTGCGCCCGGACCTGGTCGCGGTGTATCTGCCGTTGAGTTACCAGATCGGCGGGCACACGGTGCTGGTACCACGTTCGGCGGTCAAGCCCGCCGAGCTGCCGATGAACGAAGCGATGCGCTTTGCGATCACTGCGGGCATGGTGACGGGCGAGTACAAAGACCTACCTAAAAAGCCGCCGGAATAATTTGTTGTGACACGTCCGTTGTCCGAACGCGCGCTGATTTGGATCGTCGGCACCATTCAGTTCATCAACATCATCGACTTCATGATGGTGATGCCGCTGGGCCCGGATTTTGCGCACGCGCTGGGCATCGCTACCTCGAACATCGGTGTGCTGGGCGCGAGTTACTCGGCGGCCGCCGCGATTTCCGCCTTGCTGGTGGTCGGCTGGCTCGACCGCTACGACCGGCGCACGGTCGTGACCATTGCGATGCTGGGCCTTGCCGCAGGCACCGCCGCAGGGGCGTTTGCCAATGACATGAATTCGCTGTTGGCCGCACGCATTCTGGCGGGCGCATTTGGCGGTCCCGCCACATCCATAGCCCTGACCATGATCATCGACCAGGTCGCCGTCGAACGCCGCGGACGTGCGTTGGGCGCAGTGGCGGGAGCATTTTCTGCGGCGTCGATTTTGGGCGTGCCTGCCGCGCTGGAACTCGCGCACCTGGGCGACTGGCGCACGCCTTTCATTGTGGTGTCCGCGCTGGGCGCCATCATTGCCCTCGCCGCGCGCTATTTACTGCCACCGATTCACGGCCATGTGCTGGCCGCGCAGCAACGCCCCACGTGGGAGTTCTTGACATTATTCACCCGCAGCACACCGCTGCTGGCGTACAGCGCCACGGGAATGGCGATGCTGGCCGGATTTTTGATCATCCCCAA
>JANMQQ010000172.1:0-14791 GCA_031370545.1 Gammaproteobacteria bacterium | reverse complement strand
CGAAGTTGCACGTGACCACGCCCGAGCAATTGTACGAAGGCGTGAAAGCCATTGCCTGGGAAAATCACATGGACGTGCGCGGCACGCTCGCGGTGGAATGCACGGCGATGAGTTCGGTGCTGACACACACGCACTATGCCGCGCTCAAAACCAAGGACGCGATTGTTGACAGATTTCGCGAGATGTCCGGCGAGCGCCCATCGGTGGATGTCGAGCAACCCGACCTGCGCATCAATCTGCATTTACGTAATGACCAGGCACGCATCAGTCTGGATTTGTCCGGCGGCAGTCTGCATCGGCGCGGTTATCGCGGCGACGGCGCGCACGCGCCGCTCAAAGAAAATCTTGCGGCGGCGATTTTGCTGCTGGCCGATTGGCCGGAAATTGCGCGCGCCGGTGGGCCGCTGCTTGACCCGCTGTGCGGTTCAGGGACTTTGCTGGTCGAGGGCGCATGGATCGCCGGTGATGTCGCGCCCGGGCTCCTGCGCGAGCACTATGGCTTTCTCGGCTGGCGCGGGCACGATCCCGAACTGTGGGGAAATCTGCTGCGCGAAGCGCAACAGCGCCGCACGCAGGGGTTGGAAAAATTGCCGTCGATCCGAGGTTACGACACCGACAGCGAAGCGGTACAAGCTGCGTTGTTAAATGTAGAAAGCGCCGGGTTGCTGGGCAAGGTACATATCGAGCGTCGCATGCTGGGCGGTGGCAAACCCGAAAGCATGTCAATACCCGGCCTGCTGGTGGTGAATCCGCCGTATGGCGCGCGGCTGGGTAACGTCAGTGAGCTGCGTACTTTATATGCGCAACTCGGCACCATGATGCGCGGCTTGCCGACCTGGCACGCCGCAGTGTTTACCGGCAATCCGGAACTGGCGGCGTACATTGGCCTGCGTTCGCACCGCGCCAACGAAATGTTCAACGGGCCCATCGAGTGCCACTTGTTTCATTATGAGATCCTGGCGACGCAGGCGGCCGATGCCGCGCCGAATATTGCGCAGCAAATCAGTGCGGGCGCGGAAATGTTCGCCAACCGCCTGCGCAAAAATCTCAAGCAATCGCAGCGCTGGGCGCAGCGCGCGGAGGTGAGTTGTTATCGCGTCTACGACGGCGACCTGCCCGAATATGCACTGGCTGTCGATCTGTACCACGACGTAGCGAATGCCATGCGTCACGTGCATGTGCAGGAATACCAGGCGCCCAGCAGCATTGATCCGGAAAAAGCCCAGCAACGCTTGCAGGAAGCACTGGCGGTGTTGCCGCAGGTGCTGGACGTGCCGGTCGAGCGCGTATATTTCAAGACCCGGCGCCGTCAGAAAGGCAGCGCGCAATATGAGAAATTTTCGGAAGGAGGGTATTACGTTGAAGTCAGCGAAGGCGGGCTGCGCTTTCAGGTCAACTTCACCGACTATCTGGACACCGGCCTGTTTCTGGATCATCGCCCCACACGCGCTTTGCTCCGCGAGCTGGCACCGGGCACGCGCTTCCTGAATTTATTTGCCTACACCGGCACCGCCAGCGTGTATGCGGCGGCGGGCGGTGCGCGCAGCACGACGACCGTGGACATGTCGCGCACCTATCTGGACTGGGCGCAGCGCAACATGAATCGAAATGGTTACACCGGGCACGCGCATCAGTTTCTGCAAGAGGATTGCCTGGCCTGGCTGAACGCGCAGGCACAGAGCGCGCCGGGTAGTTTCGATTTGATTTTCCTCGATCCGCCGACGTTTTCGAATTCAAAACGTATGACCGAAAATTTCGACGTGCAACGCGATCACGTGTTGTTGTTGCGCGATGCGTTGCAATTGTTATCACCCGGCGGTGTGCTGGTGTTCTCGAATAACTTCCGCCGCTTTAAATTGGATCGCGCGGCGCTGGAAGGCGATGTCAAGATCGACGACTTGACACAGGCGACGATCCCGAAAGATTTCGAGCGCAATCCGCGCATTCATCATTGCTGGAAGATGGTGAAGGTATCCTGATGTTCCGAATCCGAAGTGGGTATCGGTATGCAGAAAGCTAGACGATAAATTCCTTCCCCCTGCAAGGGGGAAGGGCAGGATGGGGGTGAATGAAATAGGGCAGTGTGCGTGCACACCCCCATCCCAACCTTCCCCCTTGCAGGGGGAAGGGGTACTTAATGGCGACAAGGAAGGTGCATTTGCGATGCTAAATTTTCAAAACATCACGCTCCGTCGCGGCGGCCGCATCCTGTTCGCCGACGCTACCTTCAGCGTATTTCCCGGCCAAAAAGTCGGTATCACCGGCGCCAACGGCGTCGGCAAGTCGAGCTTGTTTGCGTTGCTGCGCGGTGAACTCCACGCCGATGCCGGCGAAGTCGACTTGCCCGCGCAGTGGGTGATCGCGCACGTCGCGCAAGAATCGCCCGCGACCGACCAGTCCGCCATCGACTATGTGCTCGACGGCGATGAAGAATTGCGCGCGCTCGAACAGAAAATACTTAGCGCGGAGCAATCCGACGAAGGCGTGCGCATCGCGGCTTTGCATGGGCAGTACGAAGCCCACGGTGGCTACACCGCGAACAGCCGCGCGGCGCAATTGTTGTTCGGCCTGGGTTTCGAAACGCCGCAGCACGCAACGCCAGTGCGGGAATTTTCCGGTGGCTGGCGTATGCGTCTCAACCTGGCACGTGCGTTAATGCGGCGTTCGGATGTGTTGCTGCTCGACGAGCCCACCAACCATCTTGATCTGGATGCGGTGTTGTGGCTGGAAGACTGGCTGCGCGGTTATGCGGGGGCGCTGTTGTTGATTTCACACGACCGTGAATTTCTCGACCGGGTGGTGAATGTCATCGCGCACATTGAGCACGAAAAGCTCACGGTCTACACCGGCAATTATTCGGAATTCGAAGTGCGCCGCGCCGCGCAACTTGCCGGGCAACAGGCGGCGTATGCGCAACAGCAGCGCGAGGTCGCGCACATCCGCAGTTACGTCGACCGGTTTCGCGCGCAGGCGACCAAGGCGCGCCAGGCGCAAAGCCGTATGAAAGCGTTGGAGCGCATGGAATTGATCGCGCCCGCGCATGTCGACACGCCGTTTCATTTTGCGTTTCGTGCGCCGCTGAAAGTGCCGAATCCGCTGTTGTCGCTGGAGCACGTGGGCGCCGGTTACGCAGATCGTTTGGTGGTAAAGGGAGCGGAGGTTTCCTTGGTGCCAGGCGATCGCGTCGGTTTGCTCGGGCCAAACGGTGCCGGTAAATCTACGTTGATTAAAGTGCTGGCGGGCGTGCAGCCGGTGATGGCGGGCGAGCGTATTGCCGCGCAAGATTTGCGCATCGGCTATTTCGCGCAGCATCAACTGGAGCAATTGCACGACGCGTCGAGCCCGTTACAACATGTGTTACGTCTTGACCCCAAGGCGACCGAGCAGGAGTTGCGTAATTTTCTCGGCGGCTTCGGTTTTGTGGGGGACGCGGCGATGGCGCCGGTGGCGCCGTTTTCCGGCGGTGAAAAAGCCCGGCTGGTATTAGCTCTACTGGTCTATCAGCGGCCCAATCTACTGTTGCTGGACGAGCCGACCAATCATCTCGATCTGGAAATGCGCCACGCCTTGACCATGGCTTTGCAGGATTTCGAAGGCGCGATGGTGATCGTGTCACATGACCGCTATTTACTGCGCAGTGTCACGGATCGCTGGCTGCTGGTCGCCGACGGCAGCGTAGAAGATTTCGACGGCGATCTGGACGAATACCGCGCCTGGTTGAGCGAACGGCGGCGCGCGCAAGGTGCAGTAGCGCCCGATGCCGAAAAAGTTGTCAGCGCGCCAGGACGCAAAGACCGCAAACGCAGCGAAGCGGAAAAACGTCAACGTCTGCAACCACTACGCAAACAGGTGCAGGAGCTCGAACAACGCATGACGCGTCTGACCGCACAGCGCGCAGGCATTGACGAGGCATTGGCGCAGAGCAGCATTTACGCCGACAGCAACAAACAGAAGCTCAAGGAGTTGCTACAAGAACAGGCCAAGACCCAGCAAGATCTTAACGTCAGTGAAGAAGCCTGGCTGGAAGCCAGTGCGAAGCTGGAAGAGGCGGAGCGTGACTGATTCATTTACGGGTATTTTTCTGCTGGCAACGCTTGCGGCGCTTGCGTGGTTCTGGTTCGACAGCCTGCGCGCGCGTGAACTGGCGCTGCGCACCGGCGCGCGCGCCTGTGCCGACATCCACGTGCAATTTCTTGATCAGTCGGTGAGCGTGGAGCGTTTGCGTTTAGGGCGTGATGCGCGCGGGCAGTTGGTGTTCAGCCGGGTGTTTTCATTTGACTTCAGCGACAACGGCGCAGACCGGCGGCGCGGCAAAATTGTCATCCTCGGGCAGCGGGTGCAATCGGTCACTCTGGAAAATGCCGACGGCACCGCGCTTATCACCGGTGACTCCAGTCGGTAATACGTAGTTCCACCAGTTCCCACCCCGCGACGCGCGCTTAGCATGACTTATCGTCAATTCCGTTTCATGCAGGAGGTGGGTTCGATGAATGTGCAACATGATCCAGAGATCCATGAGTGGTATCGTGACAACGCCGGGAAGACGTTTCAGGTGATTGCAGTCGACGACGAAAGTGTCGAGCTACAGCACTTCGGCGGCGAGCTTGAAGAGGTCACGCTGAGTGTGTGGTACGCGTTACCGGTGGAATCCATCAATCCGCCGGAGGACTGGACCGGCACCTTCGACAACGTGGCACGCGATGACCTGGGCGACACCGGTCACGCCATCCATCCGGAAGAATGGAGCGGGCCGTGGGAAGAGCTGGATCGCGACAAATACTGACAACAGTCAGCGCCGCTTTAGCTTACGCGTTCAAATCCGGAATCAACTGGCTGCGCAGACGCTCAACAGCGTCCTTGATCGCCAGCCTGCGCTTCTTCATGCGCCGCAATTCCACCTGATCGACGGTTGCGTCGTGCGCGAGCTCGCCGATGTGTCGATCCAGCGTGCGGTGTTCTTCCTCAAGTGCGGCAATCTCCTTGTGCAGGGCGTCGGTGTCTTGATTAAACATGGTCGGCTCGTTTGCGCGGCGGTGCGGAGATACTCCAGTGTAGTTTGCCGACTGCGTAAAAGCCTAGCCGCATGTCGGCGGGTTGGTTTGGATGTGTATAATGAGCGCTCCTTTTTTATAGCTACGTTCCCATGAAAAATCGAACCGACGATTTACGTATTCTTGAAATTCGCGAAGTGACTTCGCCGCAGCAATTGCACGCCGAGCTGCCGCTGACTGACACCGCCTCGCAAACCGTGGTTGAAACGCGTCACGCCATTCACGATGTGCTGCACGGCAACGATGATCGCATGCTGGTAGTGATCGGCCCGTGCTCGATCCACGATCCGGATGCGGCGCGCGAATATGCCACGCGCTTGAAGCAGGAACGTGAGCGCTTGAAGGATGCGTTGCTGATTGTCATGCGCGTGTATTTTGAAAAGCCCCGCACCACCGTGGGTTGGAAAGGACTGATCAACGACCCCGATCTTGACGGCAGTTTTCAGATCAACAAGGGTTTGCGCGTCGCGCGCCAGTTGTTGCTGGACATCAATAACATGGGCGTGCCCGCCGCGACCGAGTTTCTGGATATTGTCACGCCCCAGTACGTTGCGGATCTGGTGAGCTGGGGTGCCATTGGCGCACGCACCACGGAAAGTCAGGTGCATCGCGAGCTGGCGTCGGGGTTGTCGTGCCCGGTGGGTTTCAAAAACGGCACCGATGGCACCTTGCGCATTGCGGTGGACGCGATTCGCGCCGCCAGCCAGCCACATTGTTTTCTGTCGCTGACCAAGGCCGGGCACTCGGCGATTTTTTATACGGCAGGCAATGACGACTGCCACATTATTTTACGCGGCGGCAAAGAGCCCAACTACGACGCGGCAGGTGTGGCACGCGCTGCTGCCGAACTGGAAAAAGCCGGAGTGCCCGCGCATTTGATGATCGACTTCAGCCACGCCAACAGTCAGAAGCAATATCAGCGGCAAATCAGCGTGGGTCACGACGTGGCACAACAGATCGCGCACGGCGACACCCGCATCATCGGCGCGATGATAGAAAGTCATCTCAAGGCGGGTCGGCAAGAGGTGGTGGCTGGCCAGCCCCTGGTGTACGGGCAGAGTATTACCGACGGTTGCATCGCCTGGGACGACAGCGTGCCGCTGCTGAACGATCTCGCTGATGCGGTGCGCAAGCGTCGCAAGTTATTTGCGCATTAGGGATCAGTTGTGGATGGACGAAGTCGAGTATCGAATGTGCTAAAGCTATATGCGGCGTATGTTATCCGCTCGCGGTTCATGATCTACCCGCATCGAAGCAGCATGGCTTGACAATAAAATCGGTCGCTTGGGTGCGGGCCGCAAAAGGGTGGATAGCGGCTACGCCTTATCCACCCTACGTCTAAAATTTTATGAGGTGCGCGCACTGGCGCTCGCAAATCGGCCCGCCTGTGTAATAATGGCGCGCCTTGACGGCTGGTGGTCGTTGTTTGGATACCTAATTTAAAAAGGAACCCTCATGAGCTTTTTCATTTCCGATGCGTTTGCCGAAGGTGCGGCCGCGCCGCAGAGCGGGGATATGCTGACGCAGCTGGCGTTTCTGGGTGGCATCTTCGCGTTGTTTTATTTTTTGATGGTGCGCCCGCAAGTCAAGCGCGCCAAAGACCACAAGAAAATGATCGAGTCACTCGCCAAAGGCGACGAGGTCGTCACCAGTGGTGGTGTGTTAGGCCGCGTGGCAGATCTGGACGAAGGCTTTATCACTGTTGAAGTTGCCGACAATGTGCGCATCAAGGTACAGCGTCATGCAGTGACCGCCTTGGTGCCGAAGGGCACGATCAAAGCAGCTTCCTAAACGCAATTCCGTATTTCGGGTGACGCTGCATGCAAAACCAATATCCTCTATGGAAGTACCTGCTCATCGCGCTGATCGTTGCGGCGGGGGTGTTTTATTCAATGCCGAATCTGTTTGGCGAAGATCCTGCTATTCAGATTACGTCGACGCGTACCGCCAAAGTCGAAATGTCGGTGCAAGGCGATCTGGAAGCCTTGCTGCAACGGCATTCAATTCCATACAAGTCGATTGTGATTACGGAAGGAAAGCTGCTGGCGCGTTTCGCTAATACCGACGACCAGATCAAAGCCAAGTCGCACATCGACGAAGAATTATTTAAAGACACCGAGAAACGTGCGTTTTCAGTGGCGCTGAATCTGGCGCCGTCGACCCCGGCGTGGATGGTCGCCATCAGCGCCAAGCCCATGTATCTGGGGTTGGACTTGCGCGGCGGCGTGCACTTCTTGATGGAAGTCGATATGAAAGCGGCCATTAGTCAAGCCGTGGAACGTTACACCGGCGATGTGCGCTCGCTGTTGCGCGAAAAGAAAGTGCGTTACGTCAGCGTCGAACGGCGCCCGTATGTCGCGGGTCAGCGCGGCATGGTGGAGATTACCTTGAGCACGTCGGAAGAGCGCAGCGCCGCGCGCTCGGTGATTGGTAAGGAATACAACCGGCTGGAATTGTCTGACGACGACATTGGCGGCAAGGCGGTGCTGATTGCGCGCTTGAGTGAAGCTGAAGAGCGTGAAGTGCGCAGCTTCGCCGTGAAGCAGAACATCGTGACGCTGCGTAATCGCGTCAACGGGCTGGGCGTGGCCGAACCGGTCATTCAGCAGCAGGGTCAAGACCGCATTGTGGTGCAGTTGCCGGGTGTGCAAGACACAGCGGGTGCCAAGGAAATTCTCGGTGCAACGGCGACACTGGAATACCGCCTTGTCGACACCGAGCACGATGTGCAGGCGGCGGTTGAAGGCCGCGTACCGGCGGGTTCGCAACTCTACCGCGAACGCAAAGGTACACCCGTGTTGCTCAAGCGCGGCGTGATCGTGACCGGTGATCAAATCACCGATGCGTCGTCCGGCGTCGACCAGCAAAATGGTCAACCTGCGGTGTACGTAACCTTGGATAGCAAGGGCGCGCGCAAGATGGGCGAGACCACCAAGGAAAATATCGGCAAGCCGATGGCCGTGGTCTACATCGAGAACACCATTGAAACCAAAATGGTGGACGGTCAGCCGGTGAAAACCTCCAAGCGCATTGAAGAAGTCATCAATACCGCGACCATTCGCGACTCGTTCAGCAAACGGTTTCAAACCACGGGTCTTGACAGCACCACCGAGGCGCACACCTTGGCCTTGTTGCTGCGCGCGGGTGCGTTGGCGGCGCCGATCCAAATTGTCGAGGAGCGCACCGTCGGCCCGAGTCTGGGTGCAGAAAACATCAGCAAGGGTTTTAATTCAACCTTGTACGGGTTCTGCGCAATCGCGATTTTCATGACGATTTACTACCTGACATTCGGCTTTGTTTCCGTGGTCGCGCTGAGCATCAATCTGATGTTGCTGATCGCGGTGTTGTCGATGATGCAGGCGACCTTGACCTTGCCCGGCATGGCGGGTATCGCGCTGACGGTGGGTATGGCCATCGACTCGAACGTGCTGATCTTCGAACGTATCCGCGAAGAATTACGCAACGGCAATACGCCGCAAGCGTCGATCCACGCCGGATACGAGCGTGCCTGGGCGACGATCTTCGACTCCAATATCACCATTTTGATCGCGGGTTTCGCGCTGTTTTTGCTCGGTTCGGGACCGATTCGCGGCTTCGCGGTGGTGTTGTGCATCGGCATCATCACTTCGATGTTCAGCGCCGTGCTGGTTTCGCGTGCACTGATTAACCTGATCTACGGTGGCCGCAAGGTGCCGAAGCTTGCCATTGGCTGACGCGGAGCGCGGGCGGATGTCAAGCTCCGCGCTGAATACAAAATTTAACAGGAGTCGGTCATGGAATTGTTCAGAATAAAGCACGACATTCCGTTTATGAGTTATGGCCGGTGGACGACCACGATTTCCGGCGTCACGTTTTTGCTCGCGGTGCTGTTTCTCGCAATTCGCGGTCTGAATTTAGGTATCGACTTCACCGGCGGCACGCTGATGGAGCTCAGCTACCAGCAGCCGGCCGATGTGGGAAAGATTCGCACGACCTTGGAAGGTCTGGACCTCAAGGATGCGACGGTGCAGAACTTCGGCACCGCGCTCGATGTGTTGATCCGGATTCCGGTCAAGCATGATGCTTCTGCATCAAAGCTGAGCGACACCGTGATTGCCGCGCTGCGTCAGCAAGATGCGGGGATAGAAGTACGCCGGGTTGAGTTCGTCGGCCCGCAGGTCGGCGAAGAACTTTATAACTACGGCGGGCTGGCGTTGTTGCTGGTGGTCGCAGGCATCATGGTGTATCTGGCGATTCGTTTCGAGTGGCGCTTCTCAGTGGCGGCGATTATCGCCAACCTGCACGACGTCATTATCATCCTGGGATTTTTCGCGTTCTTTCAATGGGAGTTTTCACTGACGGTGGTCGCCGCGCTGCTCGCCGTGTTGGGGTATTCGGTCAACGAGTCGGTGGTGGTGTTCGACCGAATTCGCGAGAACTTTCGCAAGATGCGCAAAGCCACGGTGCCGGAAGTTATCAATAATGCAATTACGCGTACCATGTCGCGAACCATCATGACGCACGCCATGACACAGACTATGGTGTTCTCGATGTTGCTGTTGGGTGGAGACGTGTTGTTTTACTTCGCGTTGGCGTTAACCATCGGCATTTTATTCGGCATTTATTCGTCGGTGCTGGTGGCGAGCCCGATTGTGATGTGGCTGGGAATTTCGCGCGAAAACCTGATGCCTGTGAAGAAAGAAGGCGCTGAGGTTGACTCGCTGCCGTAGTGTTAAAGCGCGGCCTTGGCTTTTTTGTCCTGGTCCAGAAATGGCGCCAGCGACTTGGACAACTCCATTGGATCAAACTTGGCGACATAGCCGTCGGCACCGATGCGTTTGCCCATCGCGACATTGGTCGCTGCCGACAACGATGAGTGCATGACCACCGGAATCCCTTTAAAGCGTGGGTCTTGCTTGATTTTGACCGTGAGCACATAGCCGTCCATTTCCGGCATTTCTACATCGGTGAGTACCACGCTGATTTGATCTGTCAACACCGTGTTGTTCGCAATCGCACGCTCGGCCATATCTTGTAATTTCTGCCAGGCTTCCGCGCCGTTGTTCGCGCTGATGTACTTCACGCCCATTTGATCCAGCAATGCCGAGATGCGTTTGCGCGCGACCGAGGAGTCGTCGGCGAACACGACCAGACCGGGCTCTTTCGAACGCGAGACTTCCGACAAGTCTTCCTTGATGTCGTCGTTGCCCACCGCCGCCGAGAGTAATTTTTCAACATCCAGCACCATCACGATGCGGCCGTCGGGAATTTCACATACGGCGGTGATCAGACCTCCCAATTGATGCGACATCAACGACGGCGGTGATTTCAGCTGACCCCACTCCAGCCGCAAAATGTGATCGACCGACTGCACCAGAAAGCCCTGAATGGTGCGGTTGTATTCAGTCACCATCAGCACTTTGGGCTTGTCCTTGATCTGCATGTTGCAGAAGTGCCCGAGGTTGAGTACCGGGATCATCGAGCCGCGCAGGCTGATCATGCCTTCCACGCCCGGCGGCATATCGGGTGCATGGGTGATATCCGGCACCTTCATGACTTCGCGCACCTTGAACACGTTGATACCAAACACCTCATCGCGGCCGGTACGCTCGTCTACGCCCAGACTGAACAACAACACTTCCAGCTTGTTGGTACCGGCAAGCTTGGTGCGCTCGTCGACTTGTTGCAGAACATTTGCCATTGCTGTCTATCGCTCAAAGATCGATTACTGCGGACTCGAGTTAGATCCGTAGCCGAGCCATCTGCATTGATTTCTCAGCCGTAAGCGGATGCCGGTATGCGTGGTATATCGGCAGCACACACCAACAAATTGAGCGTCAGCGGAATTGCGCGCATTGAGTTGAATCGGCAGCGGCTTGAATCTGCAACAGGTCCTTGCGTCCAGAGGGTCGTTCAAGTAAAACATGGCCCAGTTCGCTGACCGGAATCCTATGCGTATACTCATCAGCAACGACGACGGCTATCAGGCACCGGGCATTGTCGCGCTCGCTCACGAGCTCGCGCAGATTGCGCAAATCACCGTCGTCGCGCCCGACCGCAATCGCAGCGGTGCCAGTAATTCTCTCACTCTGGAACATCCCATCCGAGCCACGCTTGGCGAAAACGGCTTTACGCGCGTCGATGGCACTCCGACCGACTGTGTGCATCTGGCCATCACCGGACTGCTTGAAACTGAACCGGACATTGTCGTATCCGGTATTAACGCCGGTGCCAATCTTGGCGACGATACGTTGTACTCCGGCACCGTCGCAGCAGCGGTCGAAGGGCGCTTCCTGGGGTTGCCCGCCATTGCAGTCTCGCTGGTCGGCCATGCACCGCAACACTATGCGACCGCCGCGCGCGTCGCGAGAGTTTTGGTGCAGCGGTTGCGCGACGATCCCTTACCGACCGATACCATTTTAAATGTCAACGTACCGGACATTGCATGGGATGCGCTGACCGGCTTTGAGGCAACACGGCTGGGGCGGCGGCATAAATCCGAGAGCGTGGTGAAGTCCGCTGATCCACGTGGGCGTCCGATTTATTGGGTAGGTCCGGCCGGCCCTGAGCAGGATGCCGGGCCAGGTACCGACTTTAATGCGATTAAATGCGGGCGCGTTTCAATCACGCCGTTGCAAGTCGACTTGACACATTACGCCGCGCTCGATCAAGTGGCGAGTTGGGTACGGGGGTTCGCTTGAACTCAACACCGGATATGCGCGGCATCGGCATGACCTCGCAACGCACCCGCGAACGCCTGGTCCAGCGTCTGACACAGGAAGGCATCACCAGCGGTGACGTGTTGCAGGCGATACGTAATACGCCGCGCCACATTTTTATGGACGAAGCCCTGGCGAGTCGTGCCTATGAAGATGTGTCGTTACCCATCGGCCATGGCCAGACCATTTCACAACCATTCACCGTGGCGCGTATGACTGAAGCGCTGCTCGCTGCCGGTCCCTTGCGCAAGGTGCTGGAAGTGGGCACGGGTTCGGGTTATCAAACTGCGGTGTTGGCGCAACTGGTGGGGGAGGTGTACAGCGTTGAACGCATTCGCGCGTTGCAAACCCAGGCACGCACGCGTCTGACCTCGCTGCGTTTGAATAATGTGCACTACAAATACAGCGACGGCAGTTGGGGCTGGCCGGAAGAGGCGCCCTATGATGGCATTATCGTCACCGCCGCACCGCTGGAAACGCCGCTGTCTTTGCTTGAACAACTCGCGGTCGGCGGACGTCTGGTGATTCCGACCGGCGCGCTGCGTGAACAACAGCTGTTGCTGTACGTGCGCACACGTGACGGATTTGAGCGTGAAGAATTACACAAGGTGCGATTTGTTGCGCTGCGCGGTGGGCGGGAGTAGGCGCACATTGATGTGGTTCCGCGCGATGCAATTGTGCGCGTTGTTGATAACGCTGAACGGTTGCGGCACGCACACCTATCATTTGGTCCAGCGCGGCGACAGCTTGTACAGCGTCAGTTGGTCGTACGGTTATGATTATAAAGACGTGGCACGTTGGAACGGGTTGCAATCGCCATACGAATTGACGCCCGGCCAGCGCATCCGTTTGGTACCGCAAACCGGTGTGAAAGCAGCCGCGCCGCCGCCCAAGCCGGTAATTGTCGAGCCTGCGGCCCCGGTAACACATGTTGCTCCTGCTGTGCCGCGTGCACCGCCTGCGGAAAAACATACAGGGGTCGTGACTTGGCATTGGCCGGCGGACGGCAAAATAATTGGAGGATTCGATGCGCGTGATCCGTCAAAAAAAGGCATTAACATCGCTGGTGAAGTTGGCCAGCCGGTGCGCGCTGCGGCGGCAGGAAAAGTTGTTTACAGCGGGAGTGGACTAATCGGTTACGGTAAGCTTATTATCCTCAAGCATAACGAGACGCTACTTAGCGCGTACGCACACAATAAAGATCTCCTCGTCACCGAAGGAGAGGTTGTAGAAGTGGGAAGACAAATCGCAGGGATGGGCAGCAGCGGCGCAAATGTCGTGATGCTGCATTTTGAAATCAGGCGCGATGGGGTGCCGGTGGATCCCATTGAGTATCTTCCCGTGCGGTAGTAGCAGTGAAGGGGCTAGCGATGTTGGAGCACACAGAAAAAGTCGAACGCGTTTCCGAAGTTGAAGATATTCCCGTCATGCTCGATGACGACTCGATTCTCGAAACGCTTGAAGCAGATCCCGATGACTCCATCGTCGAGGAAGAACACGAAGAAGAAAAAAAGAAACGCCCGACCGCCTACGCAGCGAGCGAAGTGTCTGAAGGCGAGCTCGACGCCACCCGCATGTACCTCAACGAAATTGGTTTCTCGTCGTTACTGACCGCCAAGGAAGAAGTGTATTACTCACGCCGTTCGCTCAAGGGCGACAAAGATGCGCGGCGCGTGATGATCGTCAGCAACCTGCGCCTGGTCGTCAAGATCGCGCGGCGTTATCTGAATCGCGGTCTTGCGCTGCTCGACCTGATTGAAGAAGGCAATCTCGGTTTGATTCGCGCGGTAGAAAAATTCGATCCCGAGCGTGGCTTCCGTTTTTCAACTTATGCGACCTGGTGGATTCGTCAAACCATCGAGCGCGGTTTGATGAATCAGACGCGCACCATTCGCTTGCCGATTCATGTCGTAAAAGAAATCAACATTTACCTGCGCGCTGCGCGCCATCTTGCCCAGAAGCTGGACCACGAACCGAGCGCGGAAGATATCGCAGCGATGCTTGATCGGCCGATCAGCGATGTTAAGCGCATGCTGGGTTTGAACGAGCGCGTCACCTCGGTGGATGTGCCAGTAATCAAGGACACCGATAAGTCACTACTTGACGCCATTCCCGACGAACAAAACGTTGATCCCGCCACGCTGCTGCAAGACCATTACATCCGTTCCAATATCGAAGAATGGCTGAATCAGCTCAACGATAAGCAACGCGAAGTGGTCGAGCGCCGCTTCGGCCTCAACAGCCGCGACGTCGCGACACTGGAAGAAGTCGGCGCCGAATTGGGTGTCACGCGTGAACGCGTACGCCAGATTCAGATGGAAGCCCTGAAGCGCCTGCGTGAAATTTTAGAGCGCGACGGATTTTCGATGGATGTGTTGTTGAAGTGAGGCGTCGGTTGTTGACGATTTCAGCCTAAGATAAATCCTGCCACTACATTTCGCCCTTCCGCCATCAGGATGTTATAGGTCCTGCTGGCGGCACCGTTGTCCATGATCTCCACGCCCACGCCCTGTTGATGAAACAGGCGGAGCCAGGCGTGATTTGGAAAGCGGATTTTCGCCCCGGTCGCCAGCAACACTACCTCTGGTTCCAGCGCTGCAATCAAACGCAGATGTTCTTCGCTGAGGTCTTCAAACCGTTGGGGTGGCCAGTCACGCAGCAGGTGCTGGGGAGCGATAATGAAGCTCACGGTCAACTGTTCTTCCAGCATGACAGGCCGTTCAGTACTGGCGGGTGACAACGCCACCACATTATCGGCGGCGCGCGCAGGCGGGTAGGCAACCATAATGCAGCCGGGTGCGTAACTGCGAATGGTGTAGCCGGCAGGACCGGCATCCTGAGTGAATTTCATGCGCAGCAACTTTGCCCAGCGCATCGCCCGGCGTCAAATACTTTCTCGGCTCGTTTGCCGCATCCGCGCATTGACAGGGTGGGTGCCTGCCAGTAAGTTACACAGCTTTTAGCGCCGGTATTATCAGTTACTTAGGACGACATGCTTGATCACCGATTTCCCGCGTCTTAAACGGCTTCCGCCGTACGTAT
>JANMQQ010000029.1:0-4618 GCA_031370545.1 Gammaproteobacteria bacterium | reverse complement strand
TTTCTTCGGCGCAGGACGCGCGGAGCGAAGGCGAGCAGGAGTGAAAACTTTGCCGTCGTCGATGGTGTAAGTAAACGCATCTTCGCCCATGTAATTAGAGGCTCACCGGACGTGGCACCTGAGTCATTCGCCAGCACGTCGATCTCTTGCGATAAGTCAGCGTTATTTGGATCAACCACGAAGATGACCTCGTCGTCCTGTGCGACCGGTGCGACGTACGGAAGTGACACACGAACCGTGTTATTGCCCGGTTGTGTATCATTCTGCTCCGCAAACACACTCACCTCGAAGCGCATGGGCGCCGCTTGTTGTGGTGTGAGCGCCAGCGTGAGGACGATGCTGCCATTCGCATTGATGACACCTAACTCGCAGCTCAATACTTTGTTGGCTTGCGCGCACGCGCCTTGGCTCGGCGTCGCTGGAGTGATGTCAAGGATGGGCACCGCCCACCATTCACGCTCCAAAACCTCCTTCATCAAAGGTGGTGTGCTGCGCACGCTTGGCGGGTTACGCAAACAACGCTAACCCGCCCTACATTTTGAGGTAGGGATGGAAGTGCCCGGATTACTTCGGTGGCCACTGCCTGGCAGCGTGCAGCACGCGCAATATTTCGATGCACGCGCCGTCGATGCGGTATACCGCAACGTAGTTACGGCCCACGACCATTTCACGTGTGTTATTCATTCTGCCGCGCCGGTAAAGCTCCGGGTGATCGAGCAAACCCTCGGCCTGCGCTTCGATATGCTCGTCCAATTCCAATGCGGCGGTGGGGTTGTCTTGCGCAATGTAATCCATGATGGCGGATCGGTCGTCATACGCCTGCGGGTTCCAGATCAGCTTCAACGGTGGGTTTCTGGTTTGGTTGCGATGCGCTTACGCAGCGCGGCGCGGCGGGAGGCGAAGTGGGCCTTTACTTCCTCATTAGGAATGCCCGGGCGCGGGTCATCCAAGGCGGATTGGACCTGTTCGCGGAACCAGGTGTCATAGGCGGCGGCTTCGTGAGCGTGTTTCATGCGCGTGGCCGCGTCCTTACGCGTGCCGGTTTTACGGGACACGGGATCGAACCTGGTGGCGTCCACCTGATACGTGGCGATGCCGATGCCCTTGAGGTAGCCAACGAGGGTTTCAAACTTACGGAAGATACGCACTGCCCCACGCTTGGCGGCCAAGGTACGCTCGGTCATGCCGTACTGGATCACAACGCCCCAGCCGCCAGGTTGACCGATAATACTTGCACCACGCACTGCGCCTGCCTCGATGAGTCGCTCCAGGGTCATGTGGTCGATCGTTTCATTGGGGGTTACCATTTATTCACCTATAAGGTAGTGAAACAATAAATAACAAAATACCCGAATAATAGATAAAAGGGAACCGTGACAGGTGATGGCATGGAACGCCACACGCAGGGCATCTCCGATCATTGGAATCAGCGCCGTGCGACCGCCATCCTGCCGGAACTGATCGGGCGCATGGCGGTCGTCACAAGGTCAACGTCCTCGCCCGGCTGAAAGAGATAGGAACGCGGGCTTCCAGCCCGCCAGAATATGAAGCAAGCGGCCAGGATGGCCGCGCTCCAAAATAAGCTCCAAATAGCGTGAATCACTGCATTTTGGGTGAAGCATGCATGGGCCAAAAATATCAATACCTGTACACACTTGCTTTTGCCTTGCAGCGGTCAACTGCCGTTTCTAGGATTAAAGGTCTCTATTTCTCCTTTGCTCTGAAGGACCAGCATGCGTCAGCCCCGGGAGCGCGGGCATCTTGCCCGCAAAACAGCGAGCGGGACGCTCGCGTTCCCAGGAAAAATGAAAGAAACGGCGTCAGGCTTGCGTTATTGCATTTAAAATTTTGCGAAGTCCGTCGCCCGTAGCGACGGTGTTTTTACCCGAAAACGACGACGGCCCCTTGCGGGGCCGTAGCGGTCAGGGAACCGCCTGCGGCTTACGCGAAGACGGCGTCGAGGGTCTTGGCGTCCAACACCTGCTCGCTCCACTGTTCCAATTCAGTTGGCCGGGCACGCTCGATCTGTTCGTCGATCCGCGCGGGCAGCGGGCGAAAGCGACGCGTCAACTGTCTACGCAGCAAACCCGCCATGCCCATACGCATTCCGAGCATCGTTCCCTTGAGAAGGCCGTTATCGAAAGCGGTACTTTCCATCTGTTTGATGTGATTCACCAGCATTGCAATGATCTCGGGTAAATCCGGCAGGTCTTCGTCTGCAATCGAGTCGAGGTCGCCGACGTCGAAAATATTGATCGTCTGTCCTCGCACAGTCATTTGCAGTGGCGGACGTGGGTTGTGTGTCGACACTACGGAAACGCCGATTTATTCAGCCCGTTCGGACTGAGCTTGTCGAAGCCTTTTCCAACGTGCTGATTCATGTAGGCGGCATTTCGACAGGCTCAATGCGAACGGATTTAATCGGCGTTTCCCTACAATTCCGGCGCTGGCTCAAACACCGATTCCAACGACCGTGCGTCGAGAATATTCTCGCTCCAAAGTTCGAGTTGTTCGCGCGTGGCGTGCCCAAGGGTGTCGTCAACCCACGTCGGCAAGGCACCGAAACGTAGTTTGAGTTGACGGCGCAGGATCGCGGCCTCGCCAGTGAGCACGCCTTCTTCGCGTCCTTTTTGTATGCCTTTCTCAATGCCTTTCTCAATGCCTTTCTCGAACTGTTCCTGTTCCCATTGTTTGAGGTGTGTGCGCAGCATGATTTGGACCTCCGAAAAATTCTCAACGTCGATTTGATTGACATCAATGTTCTTGCCGGGGGCAACGACGCGGAGCACCCAACTGGCGAGAGCCCGGCGCAGTGACGATGGCATCAGCGCCTTGCCGTGTTCCATCAGGGTGTCCAGCGCCGGTTGCAGTTGCTCCAGGGAGCGGCAGTTCTCGATCTCGAACAGCATGCCGACCAAGGAGCCCGCCTTACCCTGAGGGTAACGGCTTTCGTCCACCAGATAATAGCGGATGGACGGCTGATAAGACCACAACGGCGTTGCATTCGGCAGCGCGATCAGTTGCTTGAGTTCCTGAGCCGCGTTCCAACGCGCATCGCCGTTGTACAGCACCAGCGGGAACACCGGCGGCAGCTTGCCGTTCGTGACCCGGTTCTCGCGGATCAACTGTTGATACAGCAGGCCGACGTACACCAGCACGCGCAACGCCATCCACGGGTCGGGTTGCGACTGAAACTCCAGCAGCAGATAGAGATACACTTCGGCAACCGCTCCCTGCGTTGCTCTACCTCCTCCATCCTTGGAGTCGTCCGATCCATCGCGGTACAGCACGCGATAGATCAAATCGCCGTCGCGGCGTTCCAAACCTTCCGCGTGCAGCTTGGCGTTCACCCGTTCCAGTGTGGAGAAGTCCAACTGCTCCACCCATGATTCGCTGACGAAGCTCTTGAACAAGTCCTCGACTAACTCGGGATGCGAAAAAAGCAGGTGGTAGCCGCTGTCGTGTTGCATGGGCAAGGAGTATACCGGCGCAGCAGGATGTCGTCACACGGCATGCGTGTAGTGAACGTAAGCCGCACTGCAATGATTCGCTACATTAGAATGTGTACTCCAGGAATGAGCCGCAGCTCGACGAACCGGATTAAAGCACCCTCGGATGCGTGGGTTGGGAAGACGATCACCCGCAATAGGAGAAATTCGTGATCCCACCGCCGTAGCCATCAGAAATCGCCAAAATCCTTCAAAAATCAGCTTCCAAGGCGGTCAGATAATCTGCGGCTTGATACGCGCGGGGAGTTTTGCAAGAGGCTCATATACCGAGAGTTTGTTACTGAATCATGGCAGTCTTTTCTCAATCGACCTCTGCGCCTTGTTTTTTACGACGCAGGACACGCGATGCCAGGATAAGCAGCAGTGCGAGCACAGCAAAGGCATCCACTGCACCGCCATTTTTACGCTTATTTTCCACAATGGCAATATCTGGCGCTGGTTGCAGAGGCGTTACAGTGCCTGTCGTGACATTAACAAAAACCGTTGCGGTGGCGCGCCCGCCTTTGCCGTCGTCGATGGTGTAAGTGAACGTATCCTCGCCCGCGTAACCATTGGGCGCCGTATATGTCACTCTCTGGCCCCCGTCAAGGATAGCTACGATACCGTTATTGGCGCTTGGCGATTCGACCGCGACCACGCGCAGTTCGTCGTTGAACCCTGCGGTTGAAAAATTTATATCGGTGTCGTTGGCGAGCACCAAAATCGTGATGCTGTCTCCGACCGCCACGGAGACGTGATCATCCACGGCCACCGGCGGTGTGTCGACGTACACGGTGACGGTCGCGGGCGCGGCTTTGTTTCCTGCGCCGTCCTGCATAGTGTATTTAAATGTGTCGATACCCGTGTAGTTAGTTTTTGAATGGTAGATTAATTTTTCATTCACCTTCTCGATCACAGCACCGTGAGCCGACGTTGCGTCAAACGACATGATCGTCAGCAATGCACCGCTCGTGGCACCTGAGTCATTCGCCAGCACGTCGATCTCTTGCGACAAGCCAGCGTTATTTGGATCAACCACGAAGATGACCTCGTCGTCCTGCGCGACCGGTGCGACGTACGGAAGTGACACACGAACCGTGTTGTTGCCCGGTTGTATATCATTCTGTTCC
>JANMQQ010000023.1:0-3567 GCA_031370545.1 Gammaproteobacteria bacterium | reverse complement strand
GATTTCCGCTATCGCATCTTCAATAGCGACGGTGGCGAAGTCGAGCAATGCGGCAACGGCGCGCGCTGCTTTGCGCGTTATGTGCGCGACCACGGCTTGACAGATAAGAGCGAGATTCGCGTCGAGACCCAATGCGGCATTATCGTGCCGCGCGTAGAAGCGAATGGCGACGTCACGGTGAACATGGGTGTGCCGCGCTTCGAGCCGCAAGAAATCCCCTTCCTCACCGATCACCGCGCGCCGGTTTATCTATTATCCTTGGCAGATAAAATCGTCGAGATCAATGCGCTCTCCATGGGCAACCCGCATGCGGTGCAGGTGGTGGGCGATGTGGATAGCGCGCCAGTGACGTTGGATGGCCCGCAGATTGAGCGTCACCCAAGCTTCCCTAAGCGCATCAATGCCGGCTTCATGCAAGTGCTGGACCGCAGCCATATCAAATTGCGCGTCTATGAACGTGGTGCAGGTGAAACGCTGGCTTGCGGCAGTGGGGCATGCGCCGCGGTAGTTGCGGGCATTCAGCGCGGCTTGCTCGACGCCAGTGTGCGCGTCACGACGCATGGCGGTGATCTTATTATTCGTTGGCCGGGCGAAGGTCAGCCAGTGATGATGACTGGGCCAGCGATGGAAGTATTTGAGGGTATGATTGAATTGTAATGGTGTGGTTGAACTATTTAAAACAAGCGGGGCAGGAATGAAAAACAGCAACACAAGATACCAGACTTGAGCCAGGGCGTATCCATAATTTTGTGTGTGAGGTCGGTTTGTTTACGATCTCAATTCAATGAAGTCGTGAATCGCTCGCCAAAGATAATGGCGAATTGATTGGCCGCTTCTTTCCAAGTACGTGGTGGCATCTTCCAATCTTTGACGATATTGCGCAAGGCCAGGAACAACAGTTTCGTGGCCGATTCATCGTTCGGGAAGTGGCCGCGATTTTTCACAATCTTGCGTAATCGCATATGCAAACTCTCAATGGCATTCGTGGTGTAAACAATCTTGCGCACCTCGGGCGGGTAGGCGAAGAACGGAATCACCTGCGCCCATTGGCGGCGCCAGGCAAGTGCTATGGGCGGACATTTGCGACCCCAAGTGCCTTGCTCGAACTCAGCCAGGGCAGCTTCCGCTGCGCCCGCGTTAACAGCCTGGTAGATCGCTTTCAGTTCCGCAGCCAGCGCCTTGCGATCTTTCCAGCCCACGTAATTGAGCGAGGTACGGATCAGATGCACGATGCAGGTTTGGATTTGCGCTTGCGGAAACACGGCTTCGATCGCCTCGGGAAAGCCGCGCAAACCATCCACCACCGCGATCAGGATATCGGCCACGCCGCGCTGCTTGAGATCATTGAACACCTTGAGCCAGAACTTAGCGCCCTCGGTCTGCTCGATCCATAGCCCCAGCACGTCCTTGCGGCCGGTGGCATCAATGCCCAGCGCCAGGTAGACCGCCTTGTTCTTGACCGTGCCTTCGTCGCGAATCTTCAGCCGCAATGCATCGAAGTAGACGATGGGATACATCGCTTCCAGTGGCCGGGTCTGCCACTCGGTTACCTCGGCCATGACTTCGTCGGTAATCGTGGAGATCAACTCGGGGGAGACTTCCAGACCATATAGTTCGGCCAAGTGCCCCTGAATCTCGCGTACCGTCATACCGCGCCCGTACATACTGATCACGTGGTCGTTGAAGCCGGGCAGGCGACGCTGATATTTGGCCACCAGTTGCGGTTCGAAGGTGGCAAGGCGGTCGCGCGGGATGTTGAGATCCAGTGCGCCGTTGGGCGTGATGACGGTTTTGGAACTGCTGCCATTACGGTGGTTACCCGCCCCTTCATCGGCCGCTTCGCTGGTCAGATGATGGCTTAGTTCGGCGGCGAGCATGCGTTCGGCGAGTTGCTTCTTGAGTTGCCCGATCAGGCCGGATTCGCCGAGTAGGCTCTCGGCATCTTTGCCTGAGACTTGGGCGAGTAGTTGGTCAAGCAGCTCGTCGGAAAACGGGCCTTGGGGTTTGCGCTGGCGCGCCTTCTTCGTCGTGTCGGTCATTCATGTCTCCTTCTGTTAGCATGATATGACCTCTACACACAAAAATCAGGATAGGCTCACAGCAACATTGATGCCAGTAGTTAATGCGTACCTGAAGGTGGATTGAGGTCTTTATTTCGCTCCTCAAAAGCCTTTATCTGCTTTTCCGCTTCGTCTTTGTTTAAACCATAAGCTTCCTGGAGCTTGCCGACCAACTGGTCACGTTTCCCTGCGATTTGATCCAGATGATCGTCTGTCAGCTTGCCCCACTGTTGTTTGACATTGCCCTTAAATTTTTTCCAATTGCCTTCAACGATATCCCAATTCATGTTTTCTCCTTACAGAAAACTCGACCGGCCGGCGCGCCAATCGAGAGGCCTTTTGGGTTCTAAATGCCCAGCGCCGGTATACGGATGTTTGCTTTTAATAACGAGTAAGCACACCATTCTCTATGCGAACTCGATCGCCTACACGCAAATTGCCGATATCGTTTTGTTCGAAGTTTTCGTAATTTCCGTTATCTAGCCGCACGCCGACACGGTAGTTATACGTGGTGTTATTGTTGCGATTCTTTTCCAGCTCATGGCCCACAATGGCGCCACCCACGACGCCTGCAGCAGTGGCTGCGGTCTTGCCATTCCCCTTGCCGACTTGATTGCCCACCACGCCACCTACGACGCCACCGATAACGGTGCCGATACCAATCGAACTGCCTGAGGTATTGTTGGGCCTGACGGTATCGATAGAGTCGACTACACCATAGCTGATGACACGGGCAGAATTGCTGCTGCGGTTGTCTGGGTAAGAATTGTTCGGATAATTGTTGCTGGCATTGTTGGAAAAGGGATCGGTGCCGGCACAACCGCCGAGCAAGATCGCGCTCATGGTGCCAATTGCGAATATTTTATGGGTTGTATTCATCGTAATCTCCTGTGTTTGAATAATCAGCTTAGCTGCTAAAAAAATCGGCATCGGTGCGCTAACGTACAAAGAATACGAGAGAATGCCGTTTTCCAGGCACCTATTATTTAAAGGCTGCTTAGGAGAACGGGTTTAAGTGTTAAACAGTCTGAACCCGCCTGTTTTGGAGACGCTAGTCGAAAATCGGCCTGGTACCGCGTCGTGCACCCTAAATTTCTTAATCTCTTTGAGCTATTTTTTTATCTTTGCGCGCGGTAGCCGAGCCAGGATGCCTGGCTGCGAGAACGCGCGTGATTTCTGCTCCCATAAAGACGATAACAGAGGAGTAATAAACCCAAGCCAAAAGAACAATCAGAGATCCAGCTGCGCCATAGGCAGACCCTATCGCGCTGCGGCCTAAGTAAAAACCTATCAGGCTTTTTCCAACCGCAAACAGAATGGCGGTCACCAGTCCACCATAAAATGCATCTCGCCATGAAATTTGGATATCGGGTAGAAACTTAAAAATTGATGCAAACAAAGCAGAAAAAACCAACAAGGTCACCACAATATTTGCTACTTCCCAGATTTGCCCTTGGCTGGTGAGCACGAAGGAAAGCACGGTGCTCACCGCCAGCGAAACCAGCGC
>JANMQQ010000013.1:0-12612 GCA_031370545.1 Gammaproteobacteria bacterium | reverse complement strand
CTCACTCGACTGCGCGCTGACGTGCATATCGTATGCAAACGACAGATTCTTGAGATGCTTGAGGCTCTCGCTGCGCAAACGATTGGGTGTTGACATTCCCATATGCGGAAAGCAGTGACCCAGGTCGCGCTTGAAAGCGCCACAGAAACGATTGCCTAACTCACCCAAAAAGTCGTAGTAGCGCGCCGTGGTGAGCTGCTCCTGCGGCATGCTCAACGCATTAGCGGCATAGCGCATTGATGCGGGACTGCATGAGGAGTGCAGCAGCACGAAGATGCGAAAGTCGTACGATGAAATCGTCAGCATGGTGAATTCGGGCGCGACCACTTGGTCAGGATTCGTCACGGTCTCAAGCGTCCAGGATGCGTAGGTGTCGGTCTTCAGCGATTCTTCCAGACTGTCGGCCAGTAATCTGGTCAACGCGTCTTTTGCAGCTTGTGGCAATACATTCTGGGCGGGCTTCATGCGCGCTCCTGATCACTCAACTGGTCAACCTTGACATTTAGTGCATGCACCGCCGTCAGAATCATCTTGCCGCTGGCCTGGATGTCCTGGAAGGTCGCGATGGTGACCGCGTCACTTTTATGCAGGCAGTCCTTGTAACCGGCGCTGAAGGTTTCCGAGCGATTCGCCAGCGACTTTACTTCCGAAGCCACGACGGCAAAGCCGCGCCCGGCCTCGCCCACGCGCGCCGCTTCAATCGTCGCATTGAGCGCGAGAATAATGATTTGCTGCACGATTTCAGCAAAGTCGCGGTTGCGTTGCTGCATGACATTATTGGCTTCCACTAACTTGCCCATGCCATCGTTCCAGCGCTCGAAGGTGGACAGAATCGTGAGCAGATCGAGCACGTCCTTTTTGATCTCTGCTTGACAATTTGCGACGCGCGATTGGTGCTGCACAACAGTGTTTTCCAGCGTGTGCTGGTTCCGCTCAAAGTCGCGGCGCAGGGAAATAATTTCCTGCTCGCAAACAGATTTTTCATGGACTGCCTGCTGAATTTGTATCGCGTGTGCAGACTCCCTATCGCGAACGAGCACGGCATGCTCATTGTTCAGCTGCTCAATCTCGGTTGCAGGAACACGGCGGGCGACCTCGTCGAGTAATTGCGCGCGCTCCGCCTGCCATTGCAATTGCAAGCGACGAACATAAGTCCGGCGTAACCAAAAGGCGCTAACTGCTGCACCCATTGCCAGGCCGATCATCAAGGTCAGTACGATGCTCATCGCCTATTTATCTGTCACACATTATCAATTTGAGTCTGATTCAATGGGCCGACTGGCTGTAATGCGCAAGCACCGTCTCGCGCATTATGACCAGCTAAGGAGCCAACGTTGCGGAGAAATTATCGACAGGAAAAATCAGAACTGAAGATGTTCAGGAATGCAGGACGACGAGGGCAGTATGTTAGGTGCTTCTGCTGATGCAATGACGCGGGTCGTGACTATTCTTAGGTGTAGCCCGCCTTCATCCCCGGCAGTCGTTGATATTGAAACAAGACCCCGATAATACCCAGCACCAGCCAGCACGCGACAATGATGTAACCTTGCGCATCCCCGGCGCGAAAAATTTTCTGGACACTGGTGATGTTGACCGGATCAATCGCCGCCGTTGCAAACCACGCAATACCCGCAACCACCCCCCAGGCACCGGACAGCGCAGTTGCGATAATGATCATGAGTTTTTGAAAGAACAACGCTAGCAACCCGGCCAGTAATGCAAAAATAAACAGCATGGTTGGTTCCGGGTGTTGACCTGCGATGGCGTAAAGCTGCAAAGCCACCGCTCCGCCAAACAGCGCGCTGACAATAAACACGCCGATCAGATACACGTTGTTGATCAACGACCCCACCACCACACCTGCCACCACACCGACAAAAAACGCGGCATATTTATGATGAAACATGGTCTCAATAGCGGTAAACGCGAGCGCATATCCAAGCACGAATCCGACGAACACCAGCACGACTTTAAACGCACGGTACCCATAGAGACACTGGATCGCGCCGAGGGCGATCAGCAGTCCGACTAGCGCATTGGTCGGCAGAACGATATCGTTGGGCATGGATGTCTCACTTAGCGGCAACCTTTTTGCGGCCACCTCAGTCGGCGTTGTTGACTATTAATTATTCAGAAAAGGAAACTATCGATGGATAGACTAACACTGGTGATCGGCAACAAGAATTACTCGTCATGGTCATTGCGCCCCTGGGTGCTGCTGAAGCACTTTGGAATCGCGTTTGATGAAGTGCGAATTCCGCTGTTCCAATCCGAATCATTGCAGCGCTTGCGCGAAAATTCACCCAGTGGCCGCGTGCCGGTATTGCGCGACGGCAAGCTCACGATCTGGGACTCACTCGCCATCTGTGAATATCTGGCTGAAAAATTCCCGCAGCACCTAATGTGGCCCACGTCGGCTGAAGCACGCGCAGTCGCGCGCTCGGTCAGCGCGGAAATGCATTCCGGATTTACCGCATTGCGCGAAAACATGAGCATGAATTGCCGCAAACACTTACCCGGCAAAGGCCGCGCCCCCGGCGTGCAGGACGACATCGACCGCATCACGGCAATCTGGCGCGACTGCCGCAACAGCTACGGAGCAGGTGGTGACATGCTGTTCGGCAAGTTCAGCATCGCCGATGCGATGTTTGCACCCGTGACGTTCCGCTTTGTCACTTACGGTGTCGACACCGATCCGGTCAGCGCTACATACATCAAGGCGATGCAGTCGCTCGCTCCGATGCAAGACTGGCTGGCGGCAGCTCGAGCGGAGGTGGAAGTGATTGCACAGAGCGAGCGGTAGTGGCAGGTCTTGTCTTCGGCTTCTTTTTGCTAATGGGAGCGATACGTGTGAAGGAGTGAAAAGAATCTTTAAGTCGTCTCACCGTCTGATTCAGACGAAGCTTGAGATATGGGATGAATCCAATCACGCTGACCGTCCTCACGCAGGCCGCTCGAATCGAATCCATTCGCCAGCAGTGTCGTCCGCACGCGTATTACGCCTTGCTGTCGTAGCCGCTCACAATATTTGTGAAGTGTCTTCGCATCTTCAGTGAGAACAACGGAGATGGATTCTTTGTCCGCCTGAGCGAGCAGCTTGAGGTCATCACGTACAACCGCTCGAGTTGTCGCCACAGATCGGCTGCCCGTACCGCATGGGGAATATTAAATGGGAGAATCCGGAATTGCCGCAACGGCAGATCGGTCAGCGGCTGCTTGACTGCAAATTCCGCCGCAACGATAGCCGAAAGAAACATCGGCATCCGCTGCTCAAGTGCCCAGCGATAATACTGAACCGCAGCCGAATGATGCGGACGACTTTTACCATCAACGAGCGAAATGAGAAAGCTGGTATCGACGAGAATCGTGGCGCTCACCGATGCCCCGCGCGCAAATTCTCAACCCATTCCGACGCGTTTTCCACATCCGCCCACGCACGTGTCCCTCTCTCGACCATGCGTTTGAACTCACCCTCGTCGTAGGATGGCTCATAGTGCTCGAAGGCCAGGAGCCGCAAATTACGCAGCTCTCCGGTATGCAGATTTTCTTCAGCCGTCACATGTAACAACGCTGGCCGATACAGCCGATTGCGATCTTCGTTCGCCAGTAAATCCTGAGCTGATGCAACCTTGAGAGTGACGCCACCTTCCAGCTCAAGATGAACATTCGCTTTCGTCTTTCCGCCCAGATCAACAACTCGGCCATACAAATATTTATCGACAACGACCCAGGCGTCTTCCTCCACCCTGCGAAAGTTGCTTTGCGCATCCACGAACAACATCTTCGGATGGGCCCGCTCGCCCACCGCATAACGTCGATGGGGAAACTGACGCGCAGCCGTTTGCCAACGTTCGATTACGTCCGCCCGCTTCGGGTCAATTTTGTCTAGGCTTTCCACCTCCCGGAGGACGTCAAGGTCATGCCACAAAGAAGCTGCCGACAGTAGCTCAGATGCGACCAGTGCCACTGATCCGTCTTCAATCGCGATCTGAACTTGCATCGGATCAACATCACGACTCGATCCCTTTAGAAATTCGCTCACGTCGTTTTGAAACTGCCCAAGCAGCGCCAACGGCACACGTGCGGGGCTAATTTCCGCGCCGTCAATCTGGTCGCTGAGCGAGAAGCGTAGTTCGTTGGTTGGATTCATGGGCGTTGTTTCCAGATATCTAGTCGCATGCGTTTATTCTAGGCCAACATCGGCCCATTGAGACAAACTCGAGAGAACCACATAATGCAATGTAAGCACATGTGTATATCTAATTGCCCAGAACAATTCCCAAAAATTTCATTTTAAATGTAACCGCATCACCGCCTCGGCCACCGCTTCAGGATGAACGTATTGCAAATAGTGCCCGGTGTCGGCAAATATTTTGAGTTCAGCGCCGGGGATCGCGTGCGCCAGGCGCGGCGATCCGTTGCGGATGGGAAGATACTCATCGGCGTCGCCCTGCAACACTACAACGGGCACGCGAATATTGGGATAGGCAGGCACCATCGCAGTTAACTCCTCGTCAAATACCATCGCTTGCTCGGCGCGCGCGCGGATCGGGCCGGGACGTGCCCAAATAGGAGTGGCCCACTACCACAACGTCATCCAGACCTAGCTTTAAAATTAATGCACGCACCGCCCGAGCGTTGAGTGCCACGCTGCTGGGTGCGGGCGGGTCGGCGCTGTAGCCGTGACCCGGCCGGTCGATGACGATCACTCGATATTTTTTGTCAAGCAGCGGCACAACCGTTTCCCAATCTTCGATGCTACCCAGGCTGCTGTGGACCAGCAGGACTGCTTTAGCGCCGGTACCAAATTCAGCAATCCGCAGGGTAAACCCATCGGTTTCAACGTGCCTGCCCGCGAGTCCCGCTGGGATGTCAAGACTGCGCGTGTAGGTCACATCCAGAATTACCAGGACCGTGACGAATAGCAGCATCGCCGCCGCGAGATAACCCGCCATTCCCATAATTTTTTGTCTCATAGGTACCGCACTATTAACTTTTGGTTGCTTTGGGTAACGCCGCAATCGCGCTTTTCAAATACCGGGCAAACGCTTTGACGTGCGCCGTAGTCGATGCGCGATGGTCCCATACGGCTTCGTAAATTATCGTCACGGGCCGCCGGTTCGAGACGACGACCGGGTAGGCTTGTGCGTTTCCGGCGATTCTTGATTCAGGCAAGATCGCAGCACCAATACCCAGTTGCGACCACTCCTGCAGCACGTGATAACTCAGCGCTTGACCGGAATATTCGCGCAACTTGAGCTTGTTGCGCCGGAACAGTTCGCGGGTCGCGGGAGCAAGCCCACAGGTTCCGACCGTGAGTATCAACGTCTCGCGCGCGATCTCACCCGTGGTGATGCTGGGCGCGCCGCGATAGGTTTCCAGACCGCCGCGCGGCAGGTAGCGCAAAATGTCTTGATAGAGCACGCAGCGGCCACGCCCGGCCGTGTCACGCAGGCGGATGCCGCAGATCACATCGGCTTTTTCGCCTTCCAGGCGATCCTCAAGATCTTCGACGCTGCATTCTTTGTAGATAATTTCCAGTTCGCGGCGACCCTGCTTGAAGGGCTCGAACAACACCATCAGCCGCTTGCTGTCGATGATCGGAGAAAATGCTGCGCGTAGCAGCGCGCGCTGCGGATTCAGAAATGCTTCGGCGTGCCGCTCCAGATCGCTTGCCGAATTCAACACCGCTTCGACGGCGCTCAGCACATGCCGACCGAACGCCGTCAACTCGACGCGGCGTGTCGTGCGTTTGAACAGCTTCGCACCCAATTCCGCTTCCAGATCCGAAACCGCATTCGACACACTCGGTTGCGAGACGCCGCAATTACGTGCCGCCGCGCTGAACGAACCGGTCTCGGCAACCACCTTCACGTAATTGAGCTGCACCAGATTCATAAAACAACTCCCAGCACATTAATAGCCAAAAACTATTTCTGTATTTGAATATGCACGATTCTCGAATAGATCGGCCAGGGCGTAGCATACACATCGAGCGTCCTTCACCGAAAAATTTTTAGGAGATTCACAATGAACTACCTTATCAAGACATTATCCACCGGAGTTGTGGTCGTCGCTGCCATGTTAAGCACTCAAAGCAATGCAGGTGCCAAGCTCGACGACGCAACCATCCTAGCGATTTTTGACCAAACCAATACCGCCGACCTGTGGGTGGGACGGCTCGCGGTGAAAAAGGGCCAATCAGAAGATGTGCAGATGCTAGGCAAAATGGTCGCGGTCGATCACGTCGCGGTGCAGCAGATGGGGCGCGACTTGGCAACCAAACTGCGCATTATTCCCACGCCGCCCGACAATGATTCCAGCGCCGAGAATCTGGCGAAAACTGTGGCGATGTTACAGTCAAAATCTGGCGCCGATTTTGACCGCGCCTATTTACAACATGAAGTGCTTTTCCATCAGTCGGTGGTCGATGCGATCAAGAAAACCTTACTGCCTGCGATCGAAAACCAGGAACTCAAGGCGCTGGTGACCAAAGTCCTTCCCGGATTTGAACAGCATCTGGCGGAAACCAAGGCAGCCGCAAAGAAGTTGGGGATTGAGAAATAGGCATGGGTTCGCAAAAGCAGAGGTTGACCGCTTTACGCTCGAGCAAATAGTCTCGGCATGGCGCTTTTTTGCGCCACTGCCGAGCAAGACGCAGCGTCGCACGCCTCGGCGGCAATGGTAAATGGAGGTACAGTTGGTGAAACCCGCACGGATTTTCAGTGGTGATCTAGCTCCCCGACTGGCAACGTTCATTATTATTTTATCGCTATTCGCATGCTCAAAAGGCGGCGGTAATAAATCCTCCGCGAGTAACGAAGGAACACCCAGCGCACCGGTAACCCTAACGGTGGGCACCTCCCATACCGGCAGCATTGGAAAATTCGGCACCAGTTACTATCGCTTCACCACCGGAGCGAGCAGCGCCTACCGAATATCGCTCACGAACACCCAATCTGATTTGTACTGGACGCTGTATGGCGACGCTAATTTCGGCGCATTCATCCAGGATTGCGACAACGTCTTTCAAGCTGGCAATGAAGTGTGCGTTTCAAGCACCTTGGCGGCAGCCAAAACCTACTCCTTAACCGTAGGCGAAGACGATGACGTTGCGGGCACCTACAAACTCCAGGTGGATGCGGTTGCGGCGGCACGCGCAGCACGCGAAACATATTTTGCAGTTGATGGCACCTGGCGCCATTGCAACTTCGACCCCCGCGCCGGGTATGACATTGACAATGTGTTGACGATCTCCAGCACGGCATTGGAGCGCAGCGAGATTCACGTCGGCAGCACCGATGGCAGTTGCAGTGGAACCCGCGCGCAGGCGTCAAGCTTGACATATACAATTTCAGATATTGGAAGCGCCACCCTCACCAACTGGACTGACGGAGCAACCACCACCGCACCACCCACCCTGGCCGACGGTAGCCCAGGCATCGCCGCACCCACCGTGGCCCGCATTCTAGCTACCGCCTCAAGCGGCGCCCAAGAACAATGGATCTGGTTCGTCGACGACTCGATTCCGTCGGCAGCGCGACTGTATCAGGGTGGCGTCGTACCTAATACGTCTTGTGCCGAGTCGGATAGCGGCGATGCTCAGTGCCTGGTATCGACTGAATATTATACGCGGCAGTAACGCCGCAGTGCGGGCGAACGGCTAATCACGTTTCCCCCACCCGCGTTCCTCTGCCAGCAATTCGCTGTTGCGTTCCGCGAGCGCGGTGATGGTCATCAGCGGATTGGCGCCGAGTGAACCGGGGATCACGGAGCCGTCCATGACGAGCAAATTGGGGTACACGGCATCGCCTTGCGTGTTCATAAATGCCTGGCCACGATGGTTGACGACGCCATCGCGTGCGTCGTCGGCGGTGCAACAACCGCCAAGCGGATGACCGGTCACCACGCTGTGATTGGTGAGCGCATTCCATACCGGGTTCTTGATGTAGGTACCGCCCAAGGTTTGCGTCACCGCCCGCATGCGTTGATGCGCGCGCTCAATTTGCGGTTGTTTGCCCGCATTGGGCCAGCGTGCGCGCAGCCGGTCGTTGTCGAGGTAAAGCGTTCCAGCGGCGGTGTCATGTCCGGCCGCGACCATGAATAAAGTGTTATGCACTGCCCCCTGCTGTGAACCCAGCACGTTGCTACGCAGTTCACGCGCCAGCTCTTGGAGCTTGTCGGCGATACCGGGATCAGTGTCAACACCGGTGAGTTTTGCGCCCGCCGCAAACAAGGCGGGCAGAAATGCTGCGAATGCACTGGGCAGCACGCCGTCTTCCAACACCCCTTCCTGAGTCACATCGTTGGCGTCGACAAAGCGCATCACGCCGTTACTACACGGGCCGGGCGGAGTTGAGTCTGTGAATGCCGCCGCGCCGCGGCCCACACCATTAATCTCGCGATCATTGTTGTAAGCGAATCCCACCATGTCGCCATTGCCGGAAAATTTCTGCCCGACACGGTCAGACAATGGCAAGCCACGTTGCGCCGAACGCAACAGAATTTCGCTGCTGCCCAAGGTGCCCGCCGCCAGAACTACGACATCCGCCGCAATGGAAAATGTGCGAGTGGAAATGCTTTCACCGTTATCCTGCATGCTATGGCAGCGCACCTGCCAACGCTCACCAGCGCGTTCGACGCTCAACACTTTGACATGGGTAAATATGAGGGCGCCATGCTTGACAGCATCCGGCAGATAATTCATCAGTACGGTGTTTTTCGCATGATAATTACAACCCGTTACGCAATCGCCACAACCAATGCAGGCACGCTGCGCGACCCCGGCGCCGTTCATGCCATCTTTGAATGTGACCGCGATTTTTGCGGGCTCGAACTTGAGATTGAGTTTCTGCGCCGCGTCCTGCAACGCAGCGTATTTCGCCACTGGCGGATAAGTTTCCGGATAGCAGCTTGGAGTCAACATCTGCTCCGCACGGGCGAAATATTTTTGCCATTGTTCGGTACGCAAAGCCTGTGGCCAACGCGAGTCTTGCAACACACGTGCGTCCGGCGCAATGCAAATCCCGGCGTTGATCAGCGACGTACCGCCCAGCCCGCAGCCCACGACGACGTTAATGTCATGGTTGTAGCGCATATCGAACAGCGCCGTTGATGACCCGATGTGACCGAGCGGCGTATCGGTTTGCACCTCCTTCAGAAATTCAACTGGCGTGCTCGGATATTCGCCGGGCAGAATTTCGCGGCCGCGCTCCAACACACACACCTCGCGTCCCAGGCGCGCCAAACGTGCAGCGGCGACGCCGCCCCCGTAACCGCTGCCAACGACGACGACTTCATAGTGGTCTTTTAATGCATCAATGCTGCTGGAAATTTTTTGCATGGCTTTATCCTCAAGCGGGCACAGTACGTCCAGCTACCACCCCTCCTTGAAAATATAGAGGGGAGTAGTTGAACAATTTTATTTGATTGCCGACTCGGCACGCTGCTTTAGTGCCAAGCTTGACTGTTCATACAACCGTACGCCACGTTCAGCGAATACTGACCAAAACGGAGCAACCAGAATTCCGCTGAATATTTCCCCTTGATGAAATCGAACTCGGTGTGGGCCGAGCGCCTCGAGCACATGATAATGCTCCGCACGCAATAAGCCTGGAATGGGGAGAGCGCCTGCCCAACGTAACTCAAGCTCAGGCACCGACTTTAGTATGGTGGCGCGCGCTGGCAAGCTGCCGCCATATGGCAGCGTAAAGCAAAAACGTACTTGTCCACCCGGCTGCGATTGTCCGGCTATCTTGGTGATGAACGGATTCCACGCCGGGTAATCTTGATAATCTGTCAATATCTGCCACACGTGCTGCGCACTGGCGTTGATATTAACTTGGGTTTTTATTTCACGTGGCACGATCCGTCGTCCTTGCCCCTAGGGCGAGATCAATCTGGATTTTCGATCAATCGAGCAGTGAGCACCGCAAGCTGCTCGATTTCTTGTTTAGACAAATGACGTGAAAAATACTGCTCGAGTCCGCGCTCGTAGACAACCCACATTTTCTTAAGCAACGCTTTTCCGCTTTTGGTAATGATGACATTCGCACCGCGTCGATCTTGTTCGCAACGTTGGCGCTCAACTAGCCCCTCATTCTCCAAACGATCCAGCAAACGCGATACGTTGTATTTACTGAGCAACACTTTGTCGCCGATTTCAAACTGACGTAACTGCCCCGAGTCTTCACGATTTATTTCCAGTAACACGTCGTACCACGCGAGCGGCGGCAATTCCGCCGCCGTCAAATCGGATTCGACACGTTCGATCAACAGTTGCTGCGCGCGGATCAATCGCGCCCAGGACTCGATGGCGGCTTGGGTCAATTTTGCGTTCATGCCAGAATGCTATCCATACTTAGTTGTACTTGCAACTAGTTTTCATGCGTGCTAGATTTTTATCTAGTTGCAACTGCAACTAGATATTAGCTACTCAACTTACCAAGGAGAAAACACCATGTTCAGCCGCATTTATCGTGAAGAGATACAGGCTCATCTCGCCGCAAGGCACCCAATGATCCTGCTCGAAGCATTGCCTGAAATGTATTACACGTCGGGTCATTTACCTGGCGCCATTAACCTTCCGCATGACCAGATTCGCGAACGTGCAGCGCAACTCTTGCCGGATAAAAGCGCGTTTATTGTTGTGTATTGCGCCAATACACCGTGCCAGGACTCGACAATAGCCGCGCGCACTTTGGCGATGCTGGGATACAGCCATGTCGCAGAGTACGTGGAAGGAAAGCAGGATTGGAGTGAAGCGGGCTTGCCGCTGGAAAAATCTGTCGAACAGGCTGCGTAATGAGTGGTGACCCACCAACCTGATGCGAGAACTAATCGTGCGGACGGTACGAAGAATGTTTCGTGCCGATTTTGCTCCACGGTTCGCGCATCGGGTTGTTTAGCCACAACCATAATTTGCAAAAAAATCCCATCTCAGGAAGCGGGGCGCGCGGTGGAGTTGCGGCTTTTGGTGGTGCGGATGCTTTAGTGTGCGTGTCTGCAAGCGCATGCGGCGCAAGCACCGTTTCTGCTGATTCGACCGCCTCGATTGGAAACGGTAGATCGTCGAGATCTTTTCCGGCGTCGATGTGTTCGAGATCCAGTTGCAGGCCAAGCTGGGTTTGTTTGAGTTCCTGCTTGATCGCATCAGGGAACGCAGTGTTCTTTAACAATGCCTCGACGTCGGCCTTCATGGCAAGTACGTCGGCGCGTATCTTGACTTTATAATGCGTTTCCTTTTTTTCTAAAACCTCAATCTGCTTCTGCAACACCGGCTCGGGTACTGGCAGCGCGAGCGGTGCAGTGGCAATGCCGCGTTCGCGCAGGATGACGCGCAAGCACACGGCGGTTTGGGCGCGCCGACGAAATTCATCCAGCATTTTGTGAACGCGTGCTTCGTCCTGACTTTGCGACTCGGCGACCGCTTGCGGCGTGCCCAAAGGAAAATGCGTTTCATTGGCGTCAGCGATGGCTAAGATGCTATCGAAATCCTGCCGTACCAAACGGTCAACAGCTTTTAGATCCTGCTGTAAAACGTTGGCAGGAAGATGCTTTACGTCTTCGCTTAGCGCGTCGTAAAAACGCACCGCATGCTTGGGCACTTTCGACGACGCCCACCCCAGCAGCAGCACCGCCTGCAAGCCTTGGTGTAAACGTGCCAACGCGCGCGCAATTTTGATGACGTTCTGCAACGTCTCTTTCTTGCTGCGCAACACGCGCAATTCTTTGGACGGATGCGGTACGTCGGTGGATGCAGGATCAGTCATAAGCAACACAGTTGGTAGTCAACGGCTTTCGCCCGAGTGGAGAACAAAAACGGATTCAGGCACGACGGTTCGCGCTGGGCGCCGCATGCCAGTGCTATCGACAGTTTTGGATAGGTTCTTGAGGCGTGCCGCGTGCGGCAACTACATCGTGACCAGATGCATTGCTTCGGCGATTTCTTCTTTGGCATTTTGCAGGAGGGTGACGCCGCTGTCTGGCGACAATTCGCCCAACCCGAGTTTGCGATAGGCCGGTAGCGTGGTTAGTTCTGGCAGCACGCGCATGTTGAAAGGTGGCGCGTCGTGGCCGATGTGTTTGCCCATGAAACTGAAAAGCTGCGCAATCAACACCACGTCGCAGTAATCCGCATCGCCCGCGTGATCGCGCTGCCAGTCGTCCGTTTCGGTGGCAACCTGCGCGAAGTCATCGGGGAAATTCCATTTTGTCATGACCAGGCCCCCGACATCGCCGTGCAGCTCCTTAATGGTGGCGACCAGCTCCTGCTCATCACTGGCGATCTCCGGAAAATTCTCCGCGTAACTCAGCACCGGAAGCGTGCCGACGTCGTGCAGTAATCCCAGCAGCATGGCTTGGTCGGGGTTAAATTTACCGATCTTTTTCGCCAGCACGTAGGCGATGGCCGCGACTTCCGTGCTGTGAGCCCACAGATTTTCCATCTGCTTTTTTATGTGCGGCGATTTGGTTTTAAACATTTTGCGCATCGCAAAACCAATGACGAAATTTTGCAGCGCCTTGAGCCCGATGCGCACGATGGCGTCTTCAATCGTCGCAATCGGTTTGGTCGCACGATAAATCGCGCTGTTGGACACTTTCATCAGCAGC
>JANMQQ010000002.1:0-5019 GCA_031370545.1 Gammaproteobacteria bacterium | reverse complement strand
CTGGGTGAGCGCAGCAGTACGCGCGCTGTCGTTCCTGACCTCGCCGACCGCACGCAGGGCGTGTTTCAAACGCCCGAAGCGCTCGGTGACTTTGACCTGTAGTTCATCCCAGTCACGCGTGTGCTGATAGCCGCCGCGCTGCTGAATCTGCTTCCGCAACTCTTTGGAGTGCTCGTCCCACTGGGTGTGATCGCCTTCCAGTTCCACCTCCGCTGCTTCCAGGAGCTGCAGCTGAGTCGCGCGCGCACCGTTGTCGAGACCAGCCCGTTGCAGCTCGTTCAAAACCTGCTGAATGGCGTCGAGCTGCTGTTCCAGCTTGGCCGCGAGCGGGTGCGCCGCTGCGCTCGTGTGCGGGCGCACCAGCTTTTCGATGATGTCGTCGGGAATCGGCGATGTATCCTTGGGCGCGGCGGAAACCCCGGCCGATAGACACGCGGCAAGGGCGAGTGCGCAGCCTGCGCGCTGCCCGCGAAAACGAATTGGACCCTTCATGACAACTCCCCTCTTTCGGATATAGGTCTTGTGCAGAATGCTCAGGCCGTCGTGGTGTTGCTGTATTTCCCCCTTTGACACCCTCCGCCCCCCATGCCAGTAAGTTAAGCGCTGGCACATTTTTACTCCCCGCCTTTGTTCAAGGAGGGGTGGCGCCGTAGGCGACGGGGTGGTTGCTTGGAGGTTATAGGCGCCGTCCGCAACCACCCCGTCACTTCGTGCCACCCCTCCTTGAACATAAGGAGGGGAGAAAACTTTGGGCGCCCATGCCGCACGGGGCCTTTCCGCAGCCGAAGGGGAAATATTAATGTCAAGCACGGGGGCGGCGCCCTTGGCGCAGCGCGGTGAGCGCGAGCAAGGTGGCCATGAGCATCGCGGCCCATTCCGGCATTGTGGGGATGTCGGTGCTCTGTGCGTCGGCCACCCGCAGTTGCGCAGCGGTCATGAGAGTCGTGCCTGGCCCGTTTTTCACCTGATAGGTGAAGTTGAACGTGCCTGAGGTTGATGGCATCCCGCTGATGACGCCGGTGCCGCTGTTGAGAGTGGTGCCAGGTGGCAACGAACCTGAAATGAGGGACCACGTGAACGGGCCGGTGCCGCCGCCGTTTTGAAGCGCCACGCTCATCGCCCTGCCGAGTTCCTGCGCGGCCAGCGTCACCGGCGCGGTGGTGCCGGGCACGCTGTTGCCGTTGCCCACGGCCAGATTGCGCCCGTCGGGGGTTGCGGCATTGGTGGCAAGCAAAGGTTCGACGCTGTCGGGAATGCCGTCCTTGTCGGTATCGGCCAGCACTACAGTGGGAAGCGCTTGTAAGGCTAGCGCGGTCGCCAGTGCGTCGCCGTTCCAGCTGCCATCGCTCGATTGCTTGATCACCAGGAAATCCTGCGCGCCATCGAGGACCGTTTGCGCGGTGGCTGCGGCGGCGTTGCTAGCCTGTTTCGCTTTGGCCATCGCCAGATACACCAACGCGGTTTCGTACACACTGCCGGTGGTTGCGGCGCTGTCTTCGGCAAAACCGTTGTCGGATTTTTTGCGCGCGACCAGCCAGTTCACGCCATTGGTGATGTAGCTGTCGACATTCCAAGCCGCCAGTTTCGCGCGGCTCAGGGTCAAGGTGTTGTGTGCGGTCGGAATGATCTGGCTTTGCAGCGCCACCGGGGCGTTGACGGCATACGGCCAACCACCATCCGCATTCTGTTTTCCCCAAATGAATCCCAGCGTAGTGGCGGTGTCGGCGTAGCTGGTGTTGGTCAGCAGCAGCGCATCCAGGGCGAGCGCGGTATCGGGGAAGCTGCCCTGATATTTGGGCAGCGCGCCCCACGCTTTCGAGAGATCGGTGCGGTTCGCCAGCAAGGTGGTGACCAACGCCTGCGTATTGGTGCCGGTGGTGCTGAGCGTACCGATCTGTCTTGCGAGCGCGTCGTTGCTCAAGGCTTCCGCATTGCGCAACGACGCCACGGCGCCCGCGTAAAAGTAGCCGCGTGTGATGCCAGCATTCTTCAGCGCATCGACGGCCGCCGCCGTGGTTTGCACCGGCAAGCCGCCGGGGCTTTGCCATTGGCCTTCGCTGGACTGGTGCGTGAACAGCCACGCCAATCCTTGGTTGCGTGCCGTATCAAGCTGAGCGGTGGTTGCGGCTTGAACGCTGCTGGACAACAGCAGGCAAGCGATCAACGCCCGTGTGGGTTTTACATCCATGGAAATCCCCCGTGATGTTGGCGTGGTGCACGTTCTTTAGTTTTGGTGCGAGACGGAGACTACGGTGGGAGTGTGAACAAATTTTAACGGAGCGATGAATCTTTGATGACAGTGCGGGCCGGTGTGGGCACGTCGGTTCGATGCAAGCGCCGGCAAGCGTACTTACGCGGACTGAATTGGGCCGCTGCGAGGCTCGACAGCACCGCCCCAGCACGTTTGTCACACTACCCGCAAATCTTTCAATCGTTTTTGCGTGGAACAAACCGCCATGCAATTACAAAGGCCAGCGCACTAAATACCCCGGCACCGGCGAACGTCATTGCACCACCCAATCCGTCCCATAGATAACCCGCATACAGGCTGCCGACCGCTCCGCCGAGACCAAAACTCAGGCTGCTGTAGAGCGCCTGCCCTTTGCCTTGATGCCTGCCGGTGAAGTAACGGTGGATGAGCTCAATCGCAACAGCGTGATAAATAGCGAAGCTGGCTGCGTGCAGTGTTTGCGCGAGCACCACGATGGTTAAATTGTCAACATACACACCGATGATGATCCAGCGCAGCGTGGTGAGTGCCGCGCTCAGCAGCAATAAAGAACGCAGACCGAAGTGCGCGATGAGCTGATGTATGACCAGAAACAAACCCACTTCGGCAATCACGCCTAACGCCCAGAGCTGGCCGATCAAGGTGCGCGAATAAAAGTGTTCTTCAAGATAGAGCGTATAAAACGTGTAGTACGGGCCGTGGCTGACCTGCATCAAAAAGCACACCACCAGCAACGCCCGCACTTCACGTCGCTGCACCAGGGTACGCATTGGCTCATGCGTAATCGGTATCTTGCCCACCGTGTTTTCCGGGACCCATAAGCTGGCGAAGAAGACACTGCCGATCAGCAGTGCGAGCACTATCGGCACAACGCTCTCACCGTAGTATTGCGACAGCGGCCCCAGTGCCGCGACCGATATGATAAAACCCACCGAGCCCCATAACCGGATGCGACTGTAGTGACCGGAGCAATCACCCAAATGTGTCAAGGTAGTCGCCTCGAACTGCGGTAACGCGGCATTCAAGAAAAATCCGTACACCAACATCACCAGCAACAACCACCAGTAGTCGTGTGCGAAAAATACGCCGACAAATGCCAGCATCGCGCAGGCGATGCCCACGCGCACAACGACCATGCGCTTGCCGGTGTGATCGGCGATCCACCCCCACACATTGGGCGCGATCACTTTGGTCACTGCGACGGTCGCCATCAACTCGCCGATTTCAACCGGCGAAAAATTTAGTGCATGTAGATACAAACCCCAGTACGGCAGGAATACGCCGAGTGCGGCGAAATAGAAAAGATAAAATCCGGAGAGGCGCCAGTAGGGCACCGAGGCTGGCAGCATGGTTAACGAGTAGCGCCGAAATAACTGCAAAGATTAGGCACGTCGAGTTTTTTCGTGCCCGGCAATTAGTCAGGAATATATAACGTATCGGGATCGCTTTTCTCGTCGACTGTCTTTTTTTCAGTCAGTTTAATCTTGGTGACTTCGTTCACTTTAACGGGCTTAGGCTCTTCAACCACCACCGGCGGCGCTGTTTCCTCATGCGCATCCAGCTCGTCGATTGCATCCAATACTGCGGCGAGATCGGCACCCGCGTGAACATCGAAATCGACCGCTTCTTCAAACGCGACCGCGTCCGCGATTTCTTCATGCAGCTCGTGTGCACGTGCAGGCACGACCGGCGTGGCGGAGCGCACGTCCATGTTCTGCGCGCGGTGGCGCAAGGCATGATCCATCAACACCAGGGCCAGCATCGCTTCGGCGATGGGGGTCGCGCGAATGCCAACGCAGGGGTCATGGCGACCGGTCGTGACAACCTCCACCGGATTACCTTTCAGATCGACGGTCCTGCCCGGAATGAGGATGCTGGAGGTCGGCTTGAGCGCAATGCTCACGGTGATTTCCTGCCCGGAGGAAATGCCACCGAGCACGCCGCCGGAATTGTTGCTCAGAAAGCCTTGCGGCGTCATTTCGTCGCGATGTTGCGAACCTTTTTGTTCAATACTCGCGAAGCCCGCGCCCACTTCCACGCCTTTGACCGCATTGATCGCCATCATGGCGTAGGCGATGTCGGCATCGAGCCGGTCGAAGACCGGTTCTCCCCACCCCGGCGGCACGCCGTAAGCCACGACATTGATGCGCGCGCCAATCGAGTCACCCGCTTTGCGCAACGCATTGATGTATTTTTCAAGCTCCGCTACCTTCGACGCATCGGGACAAAAAAACGGATTGTTCTCTACTTCGTCCCAATCAAACGCTTCGGCTTTAATCGGGCCGATCTGCGCCAGGTAGCCGCGAATCACCACGCTGTAGCGCTCAAATAAATATTTCTTGGCAATCGACCCGGCGGCTACCCGCACAGCGGTTTCGCGCGCCGAGGAACGTCCGCCACCGCGATAGTCGCGCACGCCGAATTTTTGCTGATAGGTGTAATCCGCATGACCGGGGCGGAAGCGGTCCATGATTTTCGAATAATCTTTGGAGCGTTGATCTTCGTTGAGGATCAACAACCCGATGGGTGTGCCGGTGGTTTTACCTTCAAACACGCCGGAAAGAATTTGCACCCGATCATTTTCGCGGCGCTGCGTCGTGAATTTCGACTGACCCGGTTTGCGTCGGTCAAGGTCGTGCTGCAAATCGGCTTCCGACAATTCCATACCCGGCGGGCAGCCGTCGACAATGCAACCCAAGGCGGGGCCGTGACTCTCGCCGAAGCTGGTCACCGTGAAAAGTTTACCAATCGTGTTGCCTGACATAGCGTCGCATTGTAGCGACTTCCGG
>JANMQQ010000468.1:0-21181 GCA_031370545.1 Gammaproteobacteria bacterium | reverse complement strand
CCGCCATGGTAAGAGCTTTTCTCTCGATGCTGCTGCTCATCGCATCTCACACCGCGATGGCGACCACGCTCACCGCGCGGGTTGACCGATCCACGTTGAGCTTGGGCGAATCGCTACAGTTGGAAATTTCCGCTCGCGGCGACAGTACCGTACCGATGTTGGATGGTCTGTCGCTGGACGTACTGAATACTGATTTTTACGCCGTCGATATTTCACGCAATTCCCGGACCGAGCTGGGTGACGGCCGGGTGGAGACGCTGACCGCAACGCTCTATCCGTTGCGCAGCGGTCGGCTGAAGATACCTGAGCTCAACATTTTGCATGCACGCAGTCCGGCATTGGCGATCATCGTGCAGGAGCCCGGCGCAATGATGCCGCGCGTGGTGCTACGTTCTGGAATCGAGCCGAATTCACCGCACGTGCGCGAGACCGTGTTGTTGTGGCTGGACGTGTATGACAGCGGCAGCCTGGTTTGGTCGGCGGTCGAAGCGCCGACTGCGCCGGGCATGCACCTGCGTGAACTCACACAAGTGCGTCGCGATGCGCGCATCGACGGCGAAGCGTTTAAGGTCGTGCGCCACCAATGGGCGGCGACGGCATTGCGCGAAGGTGATCACGTCGTGCAATTTCCGTTACTGCGCGCAAACAAATTTGGAGTGCGGCTACGTTATGCAGCGGCACCGCTAAAGTTCGCTGCGCAAGCGGTGCCAGGGTACGTGCCGGTAGTCATGCCGGTGGGTCCCGCACCGGAACTGCGCGCGGAAACTCTTCCGCAGGATATTGTCGTGAACCGACCCGTGAACTGGCAGTTCAGCGTGACGGGCAGCGGCTTGAGTGAAAATGGCTTGGCGCACATCGTGTCAACGACACTCGGCGCGGCAGCGGGGATGCGTTTCTATCCGCTCAAAATCGAAGCCGAAGATGCAACCCGCTCGACTACATTGTTGCAGACCTTCCACGTCACACTGCCATTTCAAGTGTTAAGCAGCGGCGACTTCGAAATGCCCGAAGTGTCGATTCCGTATTTCGATCCACAAACTGAACGACTCAATACCGTCGTGCTTGCGAAGCAGCATTTCACAGCGTTGAGCCCGGTGCGCGCAACCGCAGTGTGGCTGGGTGGCGTGGTTATCTCCATCATCGTGTTAGCGTGGCCAGTACGGCGCGCGCTGGCCGCACTCCGTCGGCGGCACACCCGCCGGTGTGGCTTGCGCCGAATTGCGCGCGCTGAGGACATTCAGGGACTCAAAACTGCGTTACTCAAATTCGACGCGTGTGGCGCGGAACGACATCAGGGTTCGATGACGCTGCGCCAGTGGCTAAGGGATGCGAGCGTGACATATAAGATTGATGCGAATTTGCGGGGCTTGGTGTTCCAGCTGGAGCGACACTGTTACGTGACCAACCTGGCGGCAAAAAATTTCCAGGAATTTAAAAGCACGATGCTGCAGAACCTCAAGCGACTGCGGCTAAATCGTTAAGGTGCGCGGCAATCGTTCAAACGGAGCGTCCCAATGTCAGTAAGTTAAGGCTGAATAGGCGCCGCGTGGCGAGGACGCGGGTAGTTTTCTCCCCGCCTCATTTTCGAGGCCGCTCTCGCGCATCCTTGCGCTTCGCGGCACTTGCACATCCGTGTGCGACGGAGGGGTGGCGCCGAAGGCGACGGGGTGGTTGCGGCGGCGCAGAGGCGTTGCCTAACAACCACCCCGTCCGCTACGCGTCCACCCCTCCTTGAAAATAAGGAGGGGAGTTTAAACATCATAGCGCTTAACTTACTGACATTGGGTAACGTCCCCTTTATTCATCCCCTTTATTCACCTTGAACGAGGGGTTAGGCGTCAGTGTCATCGGCTAGCAGTTGTTCCAGGCGTCTCGGATAGTTATTCAAAAAGTCGCGGGTGACGCTGAAATGCTCGGTGTCTTCAAACGCTACTTCGCTCACGCCCGACCGGTCAAATTGGATGATCTTAGAGTGCGGATATGCTAACAGGATAGGCGAGTGAGTTGCGATGACAAACTGCGACGAGGCCTCGACGAGCTGATGAATTGCGCTGAGTGCTGCGAGCTGGCGGCCGGGAGATAGCGCGGCTTCAGGTTCGTCCAGGAGGTAGATGCCGTCACCTCGCAGCTTGTTGAGTAAGACAGCCATAAATGATTCACCGTGAGACTGCTTGTGCAGTGAGCGACCGCCATAACCAGCCAGATACCCCGTTTCGTCCATGTAAGTGGCGACGTTGAAGAAGCTTTCCGCGCGGAGAAAGTAGGCGTCACGTGGCTTCGGTACACCCCGAGCCAAGCGAAGTACCTCATGTAACGGAGAAATCGAATCGGCGGTTTTGAACTGAACGTTCTTGGTTCCGCCTTCTGAGCCGAAGCCCAGTGCAATTGCGAGTCCCTCCATGACCGTTGACTTGCCGGAACCGTTTTCGCCTACGAAGAAGGTTACGTTCGGGTGGAACTCAATGTTTTCGATTTCGCGGACCGCTGGAATGCTGAACGGATAGGAGTCGTAGTCGATCTCCGCATCCGGTCGGAACGACGCGTGGAGTAGGTAGGGCTTCTTGCGCTTAGACATGCAGTGCTGCTCGTTCTGACGCTTAACGTAAAGTTGAGGGGCGCCGCGCTTTTGCGGCGTCCCTCTCGAACGCAGGGTTAGACGCTGCGCTATTCATAGAACTTACCTGCATGAATGATATGAGCTGCGCGACGCCATGAGTTTTCAATATCTTCAACGTTTAAAAATTTGTTTTGCTGTAATAATGGTGAAGGAGTGAGAATTAACGGTCAAAATGGCATTGCTTTTAAAATATTTGAAATAAAAATTTTTTCCTTTGGCTTCTATATCTTCAAGAGGCGTTGATAATATTATTTTTTTTAAATAGGATTCTGTTTCAGCATCTGAAAAATGCAAAATATCTAGATTTCTCTTTATCCTCAAAAAGCCCAATGTTGTATTCCTAAATTGTTCGGCTATTGAAATTCTAAGTGTCTCATTCATTTTTTATGTCTAACGTAAAGTAGACGTCATGGTACTTCGTACTAAATTTAGTACGAAGTACCACAGATAGTATTTTGTACTAGCAATTACACGCCTCATGTTTATTGCGATCCGGTCGCTGGGTCCGAGGCAGTGTACGTACTCTTCGGGGGCGTACCAGAGTTTTTTATTTGAGCCCGTAGGCTGGGTTGAGGTACGAAACCCAGCGATGCTCGTAAATGACGGCATGAATGCTGGGTTTATCAACCCAGCCTACGAAATGTCAAGATCGACTTTGAGTCGACAGTGGTATGCCTCAACGCGCTGTTCTTCGAAATTTCAATTTTATTGATTGCAATACGTTACTTGGAGTTCTCAGCAAGCTCCCGCTCGGTATCAAGCACCACCTGCGTCATCGGCAATACGCTGTCGGGATTCAGCGAGATGGATTGGATGCCGCGCTCCACTAGCCAGCGGGTGATCTCGGGAAAATCTGACGGTGCCTGGCCGCAGATGCCGATGTATTTGCCGCGTTGCTTGCATGCGCTGATGGCCAGTTCCATCAACTTCAATACGGCGGGGTTACGCTCGTCAAATCCTTTCAGCAGGCCGGAGTCACGATCTGCCCCCAATGTGAGTTGCGTCAAATCGTTGGAGCCGATGGAGAAGCCATCGAAGTGTTCCAGAAACTGATCGGCGAGTAAGGCGTTGCTCGGGATCTCGCACATCAGGTAGACCTTCAAACCGTTCATGCCGCGCACCAGGGCGTGTTGCTTCATCAGCGCCAGCACATTCAAACCTTCGTCGACGGTGCGCACAAACGGAATCATCACCGCCACATTCAGCAGGCCCATCGTTTCGCGCACATATTTCAACGCTGCGCACTCCAGCGCAAAGCACGGTGCGAATTGCGGAGAAAAATAACGCGCGGCGCCGCGCAGGCCGAGCATTGGATTTTCTTCTTTCGGTTCAAACGTGGCACCGCCGATCAGCGATGCGTATTCATTGGATTTGAAATCTGACATGCGCACGATCACCGGGCGCGGATAAAATGCAGCGGCGATGGTGGCAATGCCTTCCGCCAGCCGTTGCACATAAAACGCGCGCCGATCCGGGTAGCCCGCCACGAGCTTGTCAATTTGCGCACGTGTCGCCGCATCGAGCGTTGTGTATTCCAGCAGCGCGCGCGGATGAATCTGGATGCTGTGATTGATAATGAATTCCAGGCGGGCGAGGCCGACGCCTGCGACCGGCAACCGACTCAATTCGAACGCGCGTTCGGGATTTCCCAGGTTCAGCATCAGGTTAGTTTTGGGTCGTTCCAATTTGGAAAGATCAACGCGTTCAACATCGAATTTTTGCAGACCCGCATACACCACGCCGGTGTCACCTTCAGCACACGAAACAGTCACGACCTGGCCGGTGAGTAAGTCGTGTGTCGCCGTGGCGGTGCCCACCAGAGCCGGAATTCCCAATTCGCGCGCCACAATCGCTGCGTGGCAGGTGCGGCCGCCGCGATTGGTGACGATGGCACCGGCGATTTTCATCACCGGCTCCCAATCCGGGTCGGTGATGTCAGTCACCAGAATTTCGCCCGGCTGTAATTGACGCATGTCGGCGGCTTCCAGAATCACCCGCACGTTGCCGGATGCGATTTTCTGACCGACGCTGCGACCCCGCACCAACACTGTGCCGCGTTGCTGCAATTTGAAAACTTCGTGGATATGCGCGTTGGCCTGCGCATGCACGGTTTCGGGCCGCGCCTGCAAAATAAATAATTTTCCGCTAACTCCATCCTTGGCCCACTCGATGTCCATCGGCACGAAATGTCCAGCCTTGGCGCTGTAATGGTTTTCAATCGCCACTGCATAGCGTGCCAGTCGCAGCACTTCATCGTCGCTCAATGCAAAGCGTTCACGTTCCTCGCGACCCACGCTGATATTGCGTGTCGACATGCCCGCCGACGCATCTTGCGTGTAAATCATCTTCAAGGCTTTCTCGCCACACTGACGTTTCAATATCGGGCGAAAGCCTTGCGGCAACGTGGTTTTGAACACGTAATATTCGTCGGGATTGACGGCGCCTTGCACCACGTTTTCGCCCAATCCGTAGGCGGCGGTGATGAATACTGCGTCGCGAAAGCCGGTTTCGGTGTCGATGGAAAACATCACGCCCGCCGCGCCCAGATCAGCACGCACCATTTTCTGCACGCCAATCGACAACGCAACATCGAAATGTGTAAAGCCTTGGTGCACGCGATAGGAAATCGCCCGATCGGTGAACAGCGACGCGTACACGCGCTTGCAGGTCGCGAGCAGATTTTGCGCGCCGCTGATGTTGAGGTAGGTTTCCTGTTGGCCAGCAAACGAGGCGTTGGGCAAGTCTTCGGCGGTGGCCGAGCTGCGCACTGCGACGTCAGGATCGGCGCCGTATTCTTGCGCGAGCTCTTGATAGGCGGTGTTGATTTCTGCCGCGAGTTCCGGTTGTAACGTGCCGTGATTGATCCAGTCGCGAATCTGTTTTCCAGTGCGCGTCAGCGCGGCGAGATCACGTGTGTCGAGCGCATTCAGTGCCTCCGCAATGCGTGCGGTCAGGCCGTTATGTTCCAGGTAATCGCGATAGGCTTGCGCGGTGGTGGCGAAGCCGTTTGGAATCTTCACGCCTTCGGGCGCCAGTTCTCGATACATTTCGCCGAGTGAGGCATTCTTGCCGCCGACCAGGGCAACGTCGTGAATACCGATCTCAGCGAAGCGACGGATGTAGTTCATGGGTAAGCCTCTTGCGCGAAACACGACTGCATGGATGCCGGAGGTAGAGCAACGCAGGAGCAGTTGCCGAGGTTTTGCAGGGGCCGGTCTGACCCATCTCAACATCCACGAATTTGTCTTCGCAATCGTATGAACGGGTTTTCGTTTCTTAACCTACTGCTACAACGTCCAACAACACCACGGCGCGTTACACCGCCGGCCGGTACGACTCGCCTTTGGCCATCACCACCCGGGCAATACGGGCCATTATCGGCACTCGCACTTATATGTGCAGCGGAGGGGTGGACGCGCAGCGGACCAGGTGGTTGCCTGAAGCGACTCTCGTGCTTATCTTACTCCGCTGCCGCCTTCGCCCGGTACCACAACAGCCCCACCATTTCATGCAGTGCGAAATAGCTGCCCCGTAACGCACGCGCCTCAGGAAACCAATCCGACGCGTCGGGATCGAGTTCGGATTGGTTAGTGAACGAGGTAGCTGCTGGGGTGACCTCCAAGCCAAAATGGCGGAACGCAAATTCTGAACGCGGCATATGCCAGGCGTGAGTCACCAGGTAAATATGCGTAATGCCTTCGCTGGCGAGAATGTCCTTGGTGTAGCGCGCGTTTTCCCAAGTGGTGCGGCTTTGTCCTTCGACCCAACGCACCGGTGTGCTGAAGTCTTCTTCCAGCGCCTGTTTCATCAGCGACCCTTCTGACGCGCGCTGCTTCCACACCGTGCCGCCCGCGACCAGCACCGGAAGTTTGGTGCGACGTGCCAGACGTGCGCCGTAACGCACCCGTTCCAGCGTCAGCGTCGACACCGTATCGCCGCCGTATTCCGGCGCGTTGTGATAGCGCCCCCCGCTCAGGATCACAATCGCAGCGTGCGGATCGGCATGCAGATCGCCGCTGGGTGGAAGCGCGGCGGATTCGAGCAAACTCAGCAGCGCAGAAGAAACTAACGGCGCGCTGAGTGCGTAAAACAGCACCACGCCGGTGACCAGCACAGCGTAGCCCGCGCGGCGTTTGAATTTCAGCAGCAGCAGTCCGCTGACCAGCAACAGCAGCACGCCACCGGGCGGTAGCAGCAACGATTCAAGTGTGAAGGAGATGAGTTTTTCCATAGCGGCTTTTTGAAGGCGCGCTAGAATACCACTCCCGCGTAACAGCAGCTGCTGTGATTCGATGACGCCTATGAAAACCACCGCAATAAATCGAAAACCATGCGCATTGGTATAGTCGCGGGCGAAGCTTCGGGCGATCTGCTGGCAGCGAGCCTGATGCAGGCGATCCAGGCGCGGGTGCCAGGTGTTGAATTCGAAGGCATCGCAGGCCCGCGCATGCAACAACTCGGTTGCCGTGTGCTGTACCCCAGCGAAAAACTCGCGGTGATGGGGCTGACCGAAGTGCTGGGACGCTTGCGCGAGGGGCTGCGTATTCGTCGCGACGTGGCACGTCAGTTTATGGCCGACCCACCCGACGTATTCATCGGCGTCGACGCACCCGATTTCAACCTCGGCCTGGAACGTAAACTCAAAGCGCGCGGCATTCCCACCGTGCATTTCGTCAGCCCGTCGGTGTGGGCGTGGCGCCAGTACCGCGTAAAAAAAATCGCACGTTCCACTGATCTGGTGTTGTGCCTGTTTCCGTTTGAAGAGCAGTTTTATGCGCAGCACAATGTGACTGCGCGTTACGTCGGTCATCCGCTGGCCGACATGATTCCGCTCGACAACGACATGCGTGCCGCGCGCGCGAAGCTCGGTTTGGAACTCGAGGGCGAAATCATCGCCATCTTGCCCGGCAGCCGCAGCATGGAAGTGCAAAACCTCGGTCCGGAATTTGTGCGCACCGCCGCCTGGATTCTGCAACGCCGCCCCGGCACGCGTTTCATTACGCCCGTGGCCAGTGCCAAAACGCGCGCCCTGTTCCAGGAAATCCTGGCGCAACATCGCGGCGAAGTGCCCTTCATTCTGGTCGAGGGAAAGTCGCACGATGTGATGGCGGCTGCCGATGTGGTACTGCTTGCGTCCGGCACTGCTGCACTGGAAGCGATGCTGTTGAAGAAACCGATGGTGGTGGCGTACCGGGTCTCGAAATTATCGGAGTTTCTGCTGCGCCGTATGATCAGTGTGCCCTATTACTCCTTGCCCAATTTGCTGGCCGGAAAAAGAATCGTCGACGAGTTCGTGCAGGACGAGGTACGCGCCGACCAACTCGGCCGGCAACTGCTGGGATTTTTGGAAGAGCCCGAGCGGGCGCAGGCGCTGCAAGTGCAATTTCGTGAAATCCATATGCAGTTACGTCGCAACGCCGCACAGCAAGCAGCCGATGCCGTGCTGGAATTAATCGGGCACAAAGGAAGCCGGTGATGCAGAAAAAACCCGCCAGTAAAAATCAAATCCAGCTCGACTTCGGCGGTGTTCTCGGTTGGGTGTGCGGTGTTGACGAGGTGGGTCGCGGACCCTTGGCGGGCCCGGTCATCGCCGCCGCAGTGATCCTTGATCCCAACCAGCCCATTGACGGTCTCGCCGATTCAAAAGTCCTGAGCCCGGAACGCCGTGCCGAGCTTGACATATTAATCCGCGCGCGCGCTTATGCTTACGCCATTGGTCGCGCCGAAGTCGACGAGATCGACGAGCTCAATATCCTGCAGGCCAGCATGCTTGCCATGCAGCGCGCCGTCGCCGCACTGCACGTTGCCCCCGACCTTGCCTATATAGACGGCAATCGCTGCCCGGTATTGCGTTGCCGTGCTGAAGCCATCGTCAACGGCGATGCCACAGTACCCGCCATCAGCGCTGCTTCCATCATCGCCAAAGTCGCTCGCGACCTGGAAATGGTCGGGTGGGAAACGCACTATCCTGGTTACGGTCTCGCGCAACATAAAGGTTACCCCACCCCCGCGCATTTACGCGCACTCGACACTCTCGGCGTCACGCCCATCCACCGCCGCAGTTTTGCTCCGGTACGCAATCGTTTAAAAGTAGGGCCGGATTAAGCTTGAATTCAGAAACATGAAGTATGTAAGGCCAAGTCTGGGGAGGTCTCGAGTCTGTGGGGTCAACTCCAAGTGGATGGATGGTCGCAATTGCGAGTCCGATTGGAGCTTGTATTTCAAATGATCATGCGTCACGCCTGCCCTGCGGCATCCGCAACTTTCCTGACCGGTTTGCAAAAATTTCAATCACAAAATTGGAGAGTTGTATGTATCTACCGATGGCTAATAAAGTTGTGCGATCATTCCACCATGCGCTGATGCTTGCAGCGTTGTCTGTTGTCTTTGCTTCGAACGCGTTTGCACTTCCAAGCTTTGCGCGTCAAACCGGCGAAGCTTGCGACGCATGTCATGTCGGCTCATTTGGTCCACAACTGACCCCACACGGTATGAAGTTCAAAATTGGCGGATACACTGAAACGGACAGCAAGCCCGGGCATATTCCGCTGGCGGCGATGTTGATTGAAACTTACACGCATACCAACGAGGATCTGCCTGAGGCTCCCAAGTTTTTCAGCAAGAACAACAACACTGCAATGCAGGAGTTGTCGGCTTTTCTTGCAGGCAAGTGGTTTGACAACGTCGGCTCGTTCGCGCAAGTAACTTTCAGCGGTGTGGAAAAAAAGACCGCGCTGGATAACGTCGACATTCGTTATGCGACGGACAAGTTGCTAGGCGAAGGCAGCACGTTTGGCGTTTCGCTGAATAATAGTCCTGGCTTCCAGGATCCGTTTAACACGCTGCCGGGCTTTCGGTTTCCGTATACCTCCTCCGACTTCGGGCCTGCACCGGGCGCCGGAGTATTATTAGACGACGGCGTTGCTGGACAAGTATTCGGCGCATCGGCCTACACGCAGTTAGCCAATGGTTTGTACGCCGAATTCGGCGCCTATCATGCCTTGAGCGAAGGCTTTTTAAAGAAAGTTAATCTCGGCGCAGATGCTCAGGTTCGTGGCTTAGCACCTTACTGGCGTCTGGCCTATTTTAAAGACATGAAGAGCGAAGCCTTTTCCGCAGGTCTGGTGGGTATGTTCGCGAAAGTACGAGATTACGCGCATGAATTCGAAGCCGAGACATTTACCGATGTCGGCATCGACGCTCACTACCAACTGCTCGGCAATCGCATGAACATTTGGTCAGTGAACGGCGCTTACATTCATGAGAGCGGGCCCGACAACGTTAATCAATTCAACATCGCCGGATCGTATTACTTGAACAAAACCTACGGTGCGACCGTGCGCTACTTCAATGTGTCAAAACTTGATGACAGTTCCAATGGCTGGACCTTGCAGGCCGACTGGACGCCGTTCGGCAAAGAAAGCTCCTGGGGCGCGGTGGGCCAATCTGCGCGTGGGTTTGCAATACACGCTGTTTAATGAACTGGACGGCAGCACCAGCAATGCTAGTGATGCCAACACCATGATGGCATTTGCCTGGTTGTCACTGTAAGGAGCACACACGTGAGTTTTCGTCGAGATGTCGCGGTGCATATGAGTTTTGGTTTGTTGGCTGGTTTTCTTATTGTCAACAACGCGCACGCCGCGCTGGTGGGTGATGCCAAGGCGGGTGTAGATGTTTTTGACCAGGAGTGCTCTGACTGTCACAGCGTAAAGCCGGGCAAAAATAAAAAGGGACCATCGCTGTTTGGCGTAGTCGATCGCAAGTCCGCAAGTATTGCGGACTTTGTTTACTCTGACCCGATGCGTGCCTATAACGTGGTATGGAGTGTTGACAAAATCGAAGCCTATATCACCAACCCAAAAGTCGCCGTGCCCGGCGGGAAGATGAAGTATGACGGGCTAGGTGATGAAACAGCGCGTGCAAATTTATTGGCCTTTCTTGCTGCGCAGAAGTGATGACGGAGTATTGATCGCGGCTAACAAAACCTGCAGGCGGCATCCTGCCGCCTGCCAATGAAATGATGGAGCATACAAGATGAAAGCATCGGTAGCGATTTTCCTGATTGCATTCAGTGGGCTGGCCGTCGCAGATGAATCCGCAAGCAAATCATCCGACCCGGCTTCGGATACTCGCGGGCAAACCGTTTACGGAAAATTCTGCTCGAAGTGCCACGGTATGGACGGCACCGGCAACGGCAAGGACGCCTATAAGTATAAACCCGCCCCCACCAATTTCCGGATTGCCGGTGCAGCGCGCCCCTACATGGTTGATATGACGAAAAAAGGCGGCAAAGCCGTGTCACGTTCCGAGGATATGCCGGAATGGGGTACAGACTTGACTGAAGAACAGATTCAGGATGTTGTGAATTACGTGATGTCGTTGCGGACCATCAAGTAGCGACGCGCGCAGTCTGAAATTACCGGCGGGCGCTACCGCCCGCCGGTTCACCCGCTGTTATCTACTTAACCCTTCTTCGCTTTCTTCTCAGCGCGTTTTTCTTTCAAGGTTTTGGTGGGTGCTTTTTTGGTTTCTTTTTTCTTGTCTTCGCCTTTGCTCATAAAATCACTCCTCATGTTTTAAGTTGTTGAAGTTACCCACGCTGCGAAGTTCTACGTTTCGAGCGCGGTGGTGTCAAACATTTTTTAGGGCGGTTTTGAAGCGCGATACGGGGAAATTCATGCGCGCAAAAAGCAAGTCTTGCATCGGCTGCGATCACGCCCGAAACTTCACCCCGTGACGACACCCTTCATCCATTTGCATTTGCACACCGAGTATTCGCTGGTTGACGGAATCGTGCGCGTCGATGCGTTGGTGAAGGCCGTCGCGCAGGCGGGCATGCCTGCGGTGGCGGTGACCGACCAATGCAATCTGTTTGCGCTGGTGAAGTTTTACAAAGCGGCGTTGGCAGCAGGCGTGAAGCCGATTGTCGGCGTGGATGTGTGGATACGCAACGCGCTGGATGCGAACCAACCGACGCGCTTGGTGTTGCTGTGCCAGAACCGCGCCGGTTATCTGAATCTCACGCGCCTGGTGTCGCGCAGTTATCAAGAAGGCCAGCATCTGGGTCGGCCGATGTTGGACAAGTCCTGGCTCCTGGGTAGCACCGACGGATTAATTGCGCTGTCGGCAGCGCGCGCGGGCGATGTCGGTCAGGCGTTGCTGGCTGGTCATGCCGAAGTCGCGCGCCAGTTGCTCGACGACTATCGCCGTTTGTTCCCCGAGCGTTTTTATCTCGAAGTGCAGCGCACCGGGCGTGAGCACGATGAAGACCATGTTGCTCTCGCAGTGGAGTTGGCCCTGGCCAGTAACACGCCGCTGGTTGCGACCAACGATGTGCGGTTCTTGACTAAAGATGAATTCGACGCGCACGAGGCGCGCGTGTGCATTCACGACGGACGCACGCTCGACGATCCGCGCCGTCCGCGCCTGTATTCCGAGCAGCAATACCTGCGCACACCGCAAGAGATGGCGGAATTGTTCGCCGACCTGCCCGAAGCGCTGGAAAACAGCTTCGAAATCGCCAAACGCTGCAACATTGAATTGACGCTGGGCAAAAACTTTCTACCGGATTTTCCGGTCCCGGCGGGTAAGACCATCACGGAATTTTTCTGCGACGAATCCAATGTGGGTTTGGAGCAGCGCTTAAATGTCTTGCTTGATCGCGCTTCACCCGACTTCGCCGCAAAACGCAAACCTTACGATGACCGCTTGAAGTTCGAACTCGACGTGATCACCAAGATGGAATTTGCCGGTTACTTTCTGATCGTCGCAGACTTCATCCGCTGGGCGCGCAACAACGGTGTACCAGTGGGGCCAGGTCGTGGCTCCGGTGCCGGTTCGCTGGTCGCCTATGCGTTGGGCATTACCGATATCGATCCGCTTAAATACGATTTACTGTTCGAGCGTTTCCTGAATCCTGAGCGCGTGTCCATGCCCGACTTCGACGTGGATTTCTGCATGGAAGGCCGCGACCGCGTGATCGATTACGTGGCACAGCGTTACGGTCGTGACAAGGTGTCGCAAATCATTACCTACGGTTCAATGGCGGCCAAAGCAGTGGTGCGCGATGTCGGCCGCGTGCTCGGCCAGCCGTACGGTTTCGTCGACAAAATCGCCAAGCTGGTTCCATTTGCCATCGACATGACGCTGGAACTGGCACTCGAGCAAGAGCCGCAACTCAAGAAACTGTATGACGAAGAAGACGACGTGCGCGCGCTCATCGACCTGGCACGTACGCTCGAAGGCTTGGCGCGCAATGCCGGGAAACACGCGGGTGGCGTAGTGATTGCGCCGTCGCAGCTCACCGATTTCTCGCCGCTGTATTGTGAAGAGGGCGGGGCCAATTTGGTCACGCAGTTCGACAAGGACGACGTGGAAGCGGTCGGCTTGGTCAAGTTCGACTTTCTCGGCCTGCGCACGCTGACCATCATCGACTGGGCGGTGAAAAATATTAATGCTGGAAGGAGCGCCGCCCTCGGCGCGATGGGTGAAGGTAATCGCGCCGGGGGCGGCGCTCCTACGTTGGACATCACCTTACTCCCGACCAACGACAAGCCCACCTTCGACCTGCTCAAAGCCTGCGCCACCACCGCGATTTTCCAGCTCGAATCGCGCGGCATGAAAGATTTGATCAAGCGTCTGCAACCGGACTGCTTCGAAGACATCATCGCGCTGGTCGCCTTGTTTCGACCCGGCCCCTTGCAGTCGGGCATGGTGGATGATTTCATTAATCGTAAACACGGCCGCGCCAAGGTGAACTATCCGCATCCGGCGCTCGAAACAATTTTAAAACCGACCTACGGCGTGATTTTGTATCAGGAACAGGTGATGCAGATCGCGCAGGAGTTGTCCGGCTACACGCTGGGCGCCGCTGATTTATTACGCCGCGCGATGGGTAAAAAGAAAGCGGAAGAGATGGCGCAGCAGCGCGAGATTTTCACCAAGGGTGCAGTGGAGCGCGGTGTGAAGGAAACCGTCGCCACGCATATTTTCGACTTGATGGAAAAGTTTGCCGGTTACGGCTTCAACAAATCGCACTCGGCGGCGTACGCGCTGGTGTCGTACCAGACCGCCTGGCTCAAGGCTCATTATCCGGCCGCGTTCATGGCGGCGGTGTTGTCGGCGGACATGGACAACACCGACAAAGTCGTCACGCTGATCGACGAGTGCCGGGACATGAAATTAAAAGTCTTACCGCCGGATATCAACCTCTGCGCCTACCGGTTTACCGTGCTGGACGATCACGCCGTGGTGTACGGCTTGGGCGCGATCAAAGGCGCGGGCGAGTCGGCCATCGCAGGCATCATCGACGAGCGCAACGCGCACGGGCCGTACAAAGACATTTTCGACTTCTGCAAACGCATCGACTTGCGCAAGGCCAATCGCCGCGTGCTCGAAGCGCTGATCCGTTCCGGCGCGCTGGATAAAATCGGACCCAACCGTGCCACGCTGGCAGCATCGCTCGACACGGCGATCAAGCTTGCCGAGCAAACCACACACAATCACGAGCGCGGCCAAACTGACTTGTTCGGTGCGGCGCATGCAGTGAACGAGCCCTCCAGCAACTACGTGGCCGAAAAAGACTGGAGTGAAGAACAGCGACTGAACGGCGAGAAAGAAACACTCGGCTTGTGGCTTACTGGGCATCCCATCACACGTTACGAAGACGAGCTGCGCAAGTTCACCAGTTGCCGCATTGTCGATGTACAACCCAAACGCGACGCCACATTGGTGATCGCCGGACTGGTGCTGGCGCTACGCACCATGAAAACCAAAAAGGGCGACACCATGGCCTTCGTGACGCTGGATGACCGCAGCGCACGCATCGAAATGGCGGTATTTTCAGATGTCTACACCCGCTGCCGCGACCTGCTGGCCAAAGACAAACTCATCGTCATCGAAGGCGAAGTGAGCGTCGACGACTACACCGGTTCGTACAAAATGAGCGCGCGCGAAATCTACGACATCGACAAAGCGCGGGAAGTGTACGGACGGCGGCTGGTGCTGCAAATCGACGGCAAAAAATTCACCACCGACTTCGCGCCCGCGCTGGCCAAAGTGCTCACCCCGTTTCGCGAAGGCCCATGCCCGATCCGGGTACAGTTCGTCGGCGACGGCGTGAAAGTGAATCTCAGCTTCGGCAAAGAATGGCGCGTGCGGCCGACAGGGGAATTGATGCATCGTTTGGAAGAGTTGCTCGGCCCGCGCCGCGTGGAGCTTGACTACCAAACCCGCGCGAGCGCCGTGCCACGTAATCCGCCAGTTCACTAAATAGGTGCAGCTCGCGCGCACTGCCCGCATCGACTTCACCGACGTTTATGCGCTACCCGTAACTCGCGAGCATTAATAAGTTACCGGGGTGCAGTGTTTTGTAATTTTTCAAGTCCCGCTTTACGATCCAAAATATTAGAAGTAACAGTTCCACCAAAACTGCCCCCAGAATATTCACAGACCGAACATTCGGCGGGCTCGGAAATTAGGGCTGTAAGCCGGAGCTTTGTCGGTGACATTAAGGCAAAGAAGCAATTATGGTTATCGATCCAGTGACTATTGCGGTAAAGGTGACTGAGTTTATTGTCAGTTACGTGGGCCGCACGGCTTTAAATGACGTCATAAAAGACAGAAAAGAGCGTAGCGCATTTGAAGCTGCATTGAGGGATACCCTAATTTGGTATCGAGATTCCGTTGGTGACTGTGCCTCCAAAAAAGAGTTAGCGGACGCTTTGTTGTTAACTCAAGGCCCCCTCTTTAATGACGATGTTCGCAATGAACTCGTCTTGCTCTTGGATTTCTCAAAACGACCTAATATCGAATGCATCGCTTCGGTGTGGCAGTGCGCCGTGGGCACATCACCCATCAATGCCGATTTCAGAATAGAAACAGAAAGACTGCTAGAAAAGCTCAAAGAGAATCTGTCGTGCTCCGACGCGTTTCGTGCGTATATGCAGACTCGTGTGCTTAATGACGTTGATAGAAAGCTTGATACGTTAATACAGCGTGAACAATCGCCACGCCATCAACCCGAGATCAAAAGTAGCCTCGACGGGCTCTATCCCTCTTTTTACTATCCATTGCAGCTTGGCCGACTGGTCTGGCAGTCGAAGAGCATTCACTCCGCCAAAGAAGAAAAAAGTAATCCTCTTGAGTTCCCCATCGGCTGGCGAGAATCCGAAGAGCATGTGTCGCACAAGCAGTTCGAACGTGAAAATGCAGACACGGTTTGGCAGCGATATCTACAAAAAGGTGCGGGGATAGCGCTAATTTTAGGTGAGCCGGGCAGTGGCAAAACCACCCTCACCAAACATTGGTACGAAGAGAGCCGCCAAAATCGCGAGGATATCGCGGCTTTCCGGTTACGCGATCTCGGTCGGGTTCCAACCACGAAGGATAGTGGGCTAACGCCCCGCTTGTGGTTGCTAGATGGTTGGGACGAGCTGCCAGTGTCACAACGGCGTGCTGAACACGTCGCCACCTTACCGGGTTTGAAAATCGTTACTTGCCGCACGGCCAGCTACCATGGTGAATTTGATGCACTCACCGCTGATGATCGGATTCATTACGTGATGGGGATGTTACCCCAGGACCAGCGTGCGTTTTTATTAGCCGTGGTCGATGCATGGCAAGGAAGTCGCCATAGTGGTTTGGTGCGGCAGCGCTTGGCCGAGGTAGATGCACTGTGGGCCGACAATCTGTGGCAGACACTCCAAAGCGATGACAAGCTCAGGGAGCTGGTGGCGAATCCTTTACTCCTCACGTTGATCGCCTTGGTGAGTCCGCCGGGTAAAGAGATCAAATTACCAAAAAGCCGTGCGCAGTTTTACCAGGAAGCGTTTTACCAATTATGTCAAAACCGTCACCCTGCGGGGATTGATAGTCTGGTATTTACGGTGGTGCAAGCATGGCTTGTTCACCTGGTGGCCTCCGAGAACGTGCAACGTGGCACCGAAATATCGCCACGCGAGTTGGATGACGCCTACCGCCAATTGAAAACCAACGGGCAGGATGATGGATTTTCGAAAGATACGCTCCTGAACGTGGCGTTGACAGCAGGCCTGCTGAAGGATTATGGGCACCATTATGAATTCCTGCATTTAACGTTTCAGGAATGGTGTCTGGCGCAGGCCAATATTCAGCAAAGTAGTTTGGTGGACGTAGTGAAACGCTATTGGCAACAACCCGATTATCAGGAAGTGCTGGCGCTTACCTGGAGCCTGAGCACAGCCGAGCAACGTAAAGCGGCTACGGAGTGGTTGATCGATCAACGCTATGATGTTCGCATCATCAATGGAAAAGAGCGCACCTTCAGTGGGCTGCGCACGGCGCTACATTTATGGCGGCGCAGTGGGGTATCGATGGCAGAGGAAGGCAACGGGATTGATGCTTATGTGTGGAATTACTGTCAAACATCTGAGCTGAGGAAGATTGCCATTGCAGTTGATCGCCAAACGCCAGGTGAGGTTTTGGCTAAGCTGGCCGAAGATCATGACGCAAATGTGCGTCAGCAGGTAGCGGAGAATGTCAGTACCCCGGCCGAGGCGCTCACGCGGCTCGCGGCGGATGACGACCGAGGTGTGCGTATGTGGGCGGCGTGGCATGCCAGTACCCCGGCCGAGGCGCTCACGCGGCTCGCGGTGGATGACCGCCACGAAGTGCGTCGGGAGGTAGCGGGGAATGCCAGTACCCCGGCCGAGGCGCTCACGTGGCTCGCGGCGGATGACGACCACGATGTGCGTGGGCGGGTAGCGGGGCATGCCAGTACCCCGGCCGAGGTGCTCACGCGGCTCGCGGTGGATGACGACCACGATGTGCGTCGGCAGGTAGCGGGGAATGCCAGTACTCCGGCCGAGGTGCTCACGCGGCTCGCGGCGGATGACCACCAAGAGGTGCGTCAGCAGGTAGCGGAGAATGCCAGTACCCCGGCCGAGGCGCTCACGCGGCTCGCGGCGGATGACGACCACGGTGTGCGTTGGCGGGTAGCGAGGAATGCCAGTACCTCGGCCGAGGTGTTCACGCGGCTTGCGGCGGATGACAACCAATGGGTGGTCAGCAGGTGGCGGGGAATGCCAGTACCCCGGCCGAGGTGCTCACGCGGCTCGTAATGGATGACGAACAATGGGTGCGTCGGTGGGCGGTGCAGAATGCCAATACCCCGTTAGAATGCCTATGAGCACGCCAATCGCGTCATGTTCATTGGGCATCGTAATATTATTTCGTAGCCAGGTATGACCCCAACCCAGGAGGGCTTTTGGAGGCTTTTAGGGTCAGACACGATTTAATGCCGGTCACGATTCGTTATGCAGCTAATGTGAAGAAGCGCTCCGTGAATTATTGCGGATCAACGTCCGCTTTTTCTAAACTCGTCGAGAGGCAGCTTGGTCGATAGCACGTAGGCGCTTACTGCTTTAGTTGCGGAAACTAACACCAATAGCTCTTGTTAGGGCAACGCTCACGCCGCCTTGCTGCGCCGAGTTTTGCGTGTTGCGGGGATATCAATCACGGCTTCCGCGTGCAACTTGATACCCAGCGCCTTGATGACTTTCATCACCGTGGCGAATTCCGGGTTGCCCTGACCAGAAAGTGCCTTATATAGACTTTCACGGGAAAGTCCCGTATCACGCGCCAATTGCGTCATGCCTTTTGCGCGAGCCACCACACCCAATGCATGTACCACAAATGCGGCATCGTCACCTGCCTCTTCCAGACATGCTTCCAGATACAATGCGATCTCTTCCGGTGTACGTAGATGTTCGGCGGTATCGTAGAGCGTGGTTTTTGTTTTTACTTTCGCTTTCATCATTTCCTCCTAAAGCCCGTCGGCCAATTGAATTGCCATAGCGATATCTTTGGATTGCGAGCGCTTGTCTCCACCTGCCAACAAGATGACTAACGACCGACCGCGCATGACGTAGTACACGCGATAGCCGGGGCCGTAATCGATGCGCAATTCCGAAACACCGCCGCCCACGGGTTTAACGTCGCCGGGATTACCGTGAATGAGCCGTTCTACTCGGGCCTGCACCCGGGCACGTGCCTGCAGGTCACGCAAACTACTTTCCCAGTTTGCATACACATCGGTTTTGCGTACCTCAATCATAACCGCAAGCGTATCCTATGAGATACATTGAGGCAACCGCGAAAATGCAATAAGGCAAGCCAGAGCCCGTTCCTGGCTGGCGCACGCCATCGCGACCGCATGCCTGGGCGACAACCACATCTACCAGGACATGGGCCTCACCAGCTGCACGATTCTTTCGGACTTGTTGCGCCGTCACTTCACCACCCTGTTCCAAAATAATACCGGCAACATGAAGTGGAAAAAATTCTTCTACAAACAACTGTGCGCGCGCGCGGAGATCAACATCTGCAAAGCACCCAGCTGCAAAGTCTGCAACGACTACCCAACCTGCTTCGGTCCGGAGTAGGGAAGCAGTCGTGACTGAAAGGCATTAATTCGTGTTTGACCCTAATTTATCCCTGTGGGTAGCTGCGTAGACGAATCCCAGTCGACCCTCAGGCCGTTATGCTTGGGATTGTCAAACAGTCAAAGGTAAAAGACGGTTTAAAGTCGGGATAAAAACAGACATTGACCATAGAAAAACATCCCGGTGACCCTTACCCTTCAATGGCTGAAATGGCGAGTTAGTACCCTCAAGCGATCGCAACCCTTGAGTCAATATCATTGGCTCGACAAACTCATCAACTATTTCAAGAGTGAAATGAAAAGTGTTCCACTCATGCGCGCATTTATTTCGCAGGCGATTTAACAGTTTTAAATCGCTGTGAATACGCTCCTGTATATGACCAAGACAATAGAGTAGATCAACTTTTGCGGAGAAAGGTGACTTCAGAAACCTAGCCCTTGTTTTGGAATTTCCATGATGAAGCAGTTCCTCTAATCGAGTAGTTATCATTTCATCAAGAATAGCGATGCTCACGAGGACTGCACCCCGATCTGATTCATGATTCAACGATTTGAAGGATTCTTTTACTAATTTATTGTCGATCGCGCTTATTGGAGTGCTCGTTTTGTCAGTGGTCAACATAATTTCAGTTATCCAATTCTTGCTATATGAGGAACGTGAGGAACGGGGTCACGAGGAACGCGAGGAACGGGAACGGGGTCAGGCTTGTATTGTTGCATTATCACGCTCCAGCAGTCGAAAGGTTCGTCTCGACTGCTGCCCGATCAAGCAACGCGGGAAAATATCCAAGCTAGTCCGTTCTCGTCATGGGATTCGATGGTTATCTTTACTTGGCGCCTTACGTTGAAGAGCCTGATTATTATTTCTTGAAGACGGTGATGCCAAGCAGAAAGGCGACCAGAGACGCCGCGCTCTTCCAGGCGCAGGTAATCATTGATGCCGATGCGTTCAACTTTCTTTACCGACCTCATGCTGCTGACTCCTGTCCGCTTTTGCCAAAATTGTTAGGCAGTCCATTCACAGCTTGAAAGTGATCTGACCCCGATTGCGCAGCAGCGGTCGGATCAACATGTGCAGATAGTGTAGATAAGCGTAGCGCGCGCGAAGTGCTTTTGGGGTCAGGCACGATTTAATGCGGTCACGACTCGTTATGCAGTTGCTGTGAAGAAGCACTCCGTGAATTATCGCGGATCAATGTCCGCTTTTTCTAAATTCGTCGAGTGGCAGCTTTGGTCGATAGCACGCAGGCGCTTACTGCTTTAGTTGCGGAAACTAACACCAATAAATGGCCGTGATATGCTTGCGAGCAAGTCCACGCTAATAGGATAGACCGATGTCCAACACCAATCGAAAACAGGTGGCGCATCAACTGATCGACCAGCTTCCAGACGATGCTACCTACGACGACATGATGCGCGAGCTTTACGAACGCCAGGCAATCGAGCGTGGCATAGCCGACAGTGATGCCGGTCGCGGCAATGATGTAAAAACGGTGCGCGCCAAGTACGGCCTTGCCGAATGAAAGTAGTCTGGACCCCCGAGGCGCAATCCCACCTCGATGGCATCTACCAGTACATAAAGCACGATGCGCCGTTTTACGCTCAGGGCGTAGTCGATAAGCTCACGCGGCACTCGCAGCAGCTCGTCGATCATCCGCACTCCGGACGCGTTGTGCCAGCATACGATGATCAAAATCTGCGTGAACTGATCGTCTACCCGTATCGACTGATTTACCGCGTGATGACAGATCGCATTGATGTGATTGCCGTCTTTCACGGGGCGCAACAACTCCCCGAAACGCTGTAGCGGCAGTTAGCCAACATTGCCGGTACGGCGATCCTCTGATAGAGCAAGATTGATTAGCAGAAGGAGTATGGGTGCGTGACGGGTGATGTAGGCACACGTCAAAATATACTGACAGCGTGAAGCCATTTCGCTGGAACCACGAAAAAAACGAGGCGCTGAAAATCGAGCGTGGCCAAGCCAGTCCGTTCTCGTTGTGGGATTCGATGGTTACGTTTGCTTGGTGCCTTATGTTGAAGAGCCTGACTATTATTTCTTGAAGACGGTGATTCCAAGCAGAAAGGCGACCAGAGACTACTTGCTGAGGGGTATTCCAGATGAAAAAACTTGATGCGTT
>JANMQQ010000450.1:0-8600 GCA_031370545.1 Gammaproteobacteria bacterium | reverse complement strand
GACGCGAAGCCATCCAGGCGTTTCTGCAACGCAAATGGGCCAAAGAACTCGACTACCGTTTGAAAAAAGAACTGTGGTGCTTCATGGAAAATAAAATCGCCGTGCGCTTCGAATACGAGTGGCACGACGATTCCGGCCAGTGGTTCCGTTCCTACGGCAACGAGAATTGGGAGTTCGCCGAAAACGGCTTGATGCGCTACCGCTACGCCAGCATCAACGACCTGCCGATCAAGGCGGCGGAACGCAGGCTGGTTTGAGTACAAAAAGCATCGGGACGCTCAGATCGGAAAGGTCACGGAAGTTGTTTTAAAATGTCTTGTGCCGACCAGAAGCGGACCTCCAGTTGCCGTTTCGGATCGGATTGTGGCAATTAAAAAAAAGGATGATCGCGCAGCGTCCCTCATTGCATCTTTATCATTTTTAATCGTGTTTCGAGTGCCTACAGAAACGGTTTGCTTGCCCGGTAAATGTGCTTTTCTAGCCTTTCGTTCACGATCTTGAATAATTCCTCAAACCGTTTTGCACTGCTTTCAGACAAGATGGCCGCAGGGTCGGCCGACATCTTTTGGAGCATTAGGCGTGTGGGCCTAGTCTTGTGGAAGGTGATGTTCAAATCATTCAGAGCTAACTCGCAACGTTTTGCGATACGCGGGATGTTCTCGTTCAGCACGAGCTTCTTTCCCTTGAGTTCTGAGGCATAGCTTTCACGAACAACATTTTCATACGTTACTGGGTCAAGCAAGTCCTCAATATCGGCCTCCTTTGGCGCTGTTGCACCAAATGCCTCGGATACAAAGACTACATTCTGCTCAGCAATGAGTTTGTTTTTTACCAGATCATCTTTGGTCGTCTTCGCGTCCTTTTCGTGGTCGAGTAACACCAGCACATTCAGTTGTTCCGACGTAAGGAGCGCAACCATGTACGAAACTTTTTGTGCGCCTCCGGCCGGTGTAATCGTAAGGTCGGGGTGCAGCGCTATGCGTCCGGTCTCGGCCAAATATGCCGACACGGATGAAAGTACCCAAAAGTCCGTCACACCTTCTACAACGAGATTATTCGGCCCTATAAACAAACTCTGCGCAATGCTATAGCCAAGCGCCGCTTGCAATGGGAAGAGCGTGCGTCACCCGTCGGGTCGTTGGTGACAGTCGTTCCCGACTTCTCACTGATGCTTACTGTCCGCACTGAGTCGAGCGCGTGCGTAGGCACCATGAATGGTGAATGTGTCGTGTAAATGATCTGATTCTTGAAGTCCTTCTCGAAGTGGCCCAATAAGTCAGATTGCGACTTGGCATGAAGGTAGAGGCCGGGTTCATCAAGAAGAAGAATTGCGTCTTCCGCTTCGCCGCCTTTCGTGTCTGCAAAGAACGTGATGTAGAAGGAGAAAAACCATTGAAACCCGCGGCTTCGTTCGTCAAGGTTAACTTCAACTTCATAGGTCGCGTTGGGGTCTGAGATAAGAGTATCGAGATGATGCGAATCGAGATTGAAGCGTACCTTTAGGGCCCGATCTTTCCACAAACGTCTGATTTCTGATGTCACCACAGATCCAGCACGGTTGGCGAGCTGATTACGTGTTTCTTGATCGTTTTTAGTAAGAAGCTCTTGCAGCTTTTGAGGGTCCAAGCCTGCTACTTTGCAGAGTTTTTCAAAGTTAGTATCAGCAGTGGTCAACGTTGTTGGCTGGTTCTTACGTCCAAGGTATTCAGCAATGTTCTGGTGTCCATGCAGTTCCGGGTATTCATCAACATAGATGAACTGAGGCATACGTTCTAACGCCCATACCTTGGCCTTCTCTAGAGCTGTTTTGTCGTTGGCGGTGGAAGATGACAGCCCTTCAAGTTCGACGAGTAGTTGTTCTTGCTTATCGCTTAGTTCGGCATCGGCAGTAGCGAGCGCTTTTCGCAGGTCTTTCAGAGCTAATACCGCGCGCTCAGCCCATTTAACGCGGTCTTGGTCAAGGACCATTACGCCATCGAATGTGTCAGCTGCTTTTTCCAATTGTGCTTTCGGCGCATCACCAATTTTCTCGGCAGCTGCTTTAACGGCAGGAACGATCTTGCGGAGCTTGCCTTTTATGTCAGCTTCATCGAATTCCTGTGCGGCCAGTCCTTCGAATGAAACGGTACGCGTCACGTCATAGCGCCGACTGATGTTGATATGACTAACCCCGACTGCGCGAGGAAGTAGCTTTATTAACGCGGCTTGCTCATCCTCATCAAGACTCCATCGCGTAGAAACAACAGGGGTCTCGTCCTTGCATTCTTCCAAACGGCGATGCCGGGGAAAGTCCTTGATTGATTTGAGCGCAGCAAACTTCTCTGCGGGATTCAAGCTGTGTAGCGCTCGCAGTAGATTAGATTTACCACTTTCATTGCGACCTAAAACGGCAGTGATCTGTGAGACATCAACTGATCCACTGTCATTGATGGAACGGAAGTTGGTGACCTTAAATGACTTCAAGCGCATAGCATTTCCTTCTCGAAAGGCGACCAGTCTATGACGCCATGTATTGCTTTTTCATAGCGCACAGAAAATGGCACATGTCGCCTTCCTCTGCAACCCGTGGGTATTCTGGCCACACGCAATCGAAAGTCCGCTCAGGGTCGATGGCTGACCATACAGATTGCTACGATCTGCATAACGCTAGATATCTTCCTATAACTCGCGCATTAAATAGAACCAAAGGCACTTGGTTAGTAAGCGGCTGGCAGCCAAAGTACACTACACCCTGATCTTTCTGGCGTAGCAACAAACCATGTGCGGCATCTCACTCATCTACTACAACGCCGGGTCAACACCTGACCCGACTGTTATTGCGCGCATGAATTTTGCGCTGCAACATCGCGGACCGGATGCGCACGAGGTGTTGTGTCGCGGCGCGGCGGGTCTGGGGCACACGCGCCTGTCGATCGTCGATATCGCAGGCGGTGCGCAGCCGATGCTCACGCCCGACGGGCAGTGGGCGATGGTGTTCAACGGCGAAATTTACAACTATCGCGAGTTGCGCGCGGAACTTGAGCAGCAGGGCGTGACATTTAGCACACGCTCCGACACCGAGGTGGTGCTGCACCTGGTGCAGCGTGAAGGTGTCAACGCGCCGCAGCGCTTGCGCGGCATGTTTGCCTATGTTGCGCACGACTTGAGCACCGATACGGTATACATCGCGCGCGACCGTTTAGGCATCAAGCCGCTGTTCTATCATTTCGATGGCTGCACACTGGTGGCGGCATCGGAGTGCAAGGCGATTTTTGCAAGCGGCTTGGTGGAGCCTAGGCTTGACCTCAATTCGATCCGCAATTATTTCACCTACCAGTTTGCGATAGCGCCGTACACCACGTTCGAAGAGGTGCGTGAATTGCCGCCCGGATATCAATTGGTGATCGGCAAGGGTGGTGCACCGCGCATCGAACAATTTTGGAATCTGGAATTTCCGCGCGAAGGTGAATACGAATCGCTCGATGAAAAATTCTGGACCAAGAAATTTGCTGACGCGCTGGAAGATGCCGCCGCCACGCACACCATTGGTGACGTGCCGATTGGTTCGTATCTGTCGGGCGGAATCGACTCGTCGGCGATGGCGTGGCTGCTGACGCGCTCGTATCCTGACCCCTTGCAAACATTTTCGATTCACTTCACTAATCCGGCCATGGATGAGGCGCCGATTTATCGCACCATCGCCAAACATCTGCACGTCGCCAACACTGAGATCACCATGGACGATGACCGTCCCGAAGGTTATCTCGACGATCTCGAACAATGCATTTATCACCTCGAACAGCCGCAGCGCATGGCGGTGGATATACCGCATTTTTTGCTGTCGGAGCTGGTGCAAAAAAATAACTACAAGGTGGTCTACACCGGTGACGGCGCCGATGAAATTCTCGGCGGCTACGACTGCTACCGGCAAGACATGATGCGTATTTGGGGCAACGCGATTGCCGATCCGGTGCGGCGGCGCGCGCATTATCTGAGCGAATACACCAAGGATTTTTCGCGTGACTTTGTGCAGTTGCTGCTCGAATTGCACGAGCCAAAGCGTCAGCAGGCGACCGTCGAAAATTTTGGTTGTTATCCGGCTTGGTTTGATTTCTGGAACATCACCGCCGACCTGTTGCCCGGCATGTTCAGCAAGGCTTTCGAACAGGCCACGTGTGACAATCGCCAAATGCAAAGCCTGGTCGCAGACATGAAACCGCATCTGGATGGGCGGCATCGCGTCAACCAGTCGCTGTACATCGAAACCAAGACGCGCCTGCCAGGCTGGATATTGTGGAAGAGTGATCGCCTGAGCATGGCGCACAGCGTCGAAGCGCGCGTGCCGTTCATGGATCATCCGCTGGTCGAGCTGGCGGCGCGCGTGCCGCCGGATTTGAAACTCAACGGCATGAACGAAAAATACATTTTGAAAAAAATTGCCCAGCCGCATTTGCCGCAACACCCTTCCGAGTTTAAAAAGCGCGCGTTTTACACACCGATCCGCGAATGGTTCTTCACCCAGGCGCGCCGCGCCGAACTGGACCGCTATCTGTCCATCGCTGCCCTCGCAGACAGCGGCATCTTTGACCCGGCGCGAGTGCACAGTCTTTACAAGCAGTTGCTTGCCGTCGAAACGCCGCGCGACGGCAACGCGTATTACCGGGTGATGAAGCTGGAATGGGTGCTGATGCTGGTGCTAAGCGTGCAAATTTTGCACGTGCAGTTCGTGCGCAAACAAGCAGCGTGTTTTTCCGGGCTGCCGCAGTCACCTGCGGCGGCGCCGCGCGTTGAGGGGTTATTCAAGAGATTGTTCAGCGGGTAACTGCTCCCACCTAACCACCCCGTCCGCTACGCGTCCCTCCGCCGCACATGGATGTGCAAGTGCCGCAGAGCGCATGGATGCCCGAGAGCGGCCTCTAAAATGAGGAGGGGAGTGAAAATTCTGTTCACCCTCCTTTGTTCAAGGAAAGGCGCCCCGCAGGGGTGGTTAGGTCGGAGTCGACCGCCGCTTGATGCTTAAAATATAGGATTTCTACTTCTGACACTGCCGACAATAAAAAGTCGAGCGCTGACCCTGCCGAATCTGTTTGATCGGTGACTTACAGCGCGAGCACGCTTCACCTTCGCGTCCATACACATTCAGTTTGAGTTGAAAGTAGCCGGTGTCGCCATTACTGCCGACGTAGTCGCGCAGCGTCGTGCCACCCTGCGTTATCGCGTAGTGCAGGACGTTTTTTATTTCTACCACTAACCGGGCGCATTGATCGCGGGTGATTTTTCCGGCTGCGCGGCGCGGGTTGATGCCCGCGAGAAACAGCGCTTCACTGGCGTAAATGTTGCCCACGCCGACCACCACATTTTGATTCATCAAAAATTGTTTGATGTCGACAGTACGTTTGCGCGTGGCGAGAAATAAATAGTCACCATCGAACACCGCATTGAGTGGCTCAGGCCCCAGCGCACGCAGCAGCTTGTGCTGGTGAGGATCGCCCTCGCACCAGAGCATCGCACCGAAACGGCGTGGGTCGCGCAGGCGCAGGCAGGTGTGATCGGCGAACACGAGGTCGACATGATCATGCAATTGCGCCGGAGTCGCGGCCGGAAGAATGCGCAGATTGCCCGACATACCCAGATGAATCAGCAAGCTGCCATCGCTGATCCGCAATAGTAAATACTTGGCACGTCGCTCGACGGTTTCGATGTTGTTGCCGACCAGACATTGCGACAAGTTGCCGGGCACTGGCCAGCGCAAGCGTGCGTTGCGTACCAGGACCTCGGTGATTGTTTTACCGACCACGTGTGGACGAATACCGCGTGCAGTGGTTTCGACTTCGGGCAGCTCGGGCATGGTTACATGGTGTCCGGTTCTGACAAGGGCGTATCCACTGCTGGGCGGTTGGAGCGTAAGAATATCCACGCCGCACCAAAGCCGGTGACTAACGAATAATTGCTGCGCATCAGCGGGCTGTCCGCCTGCACGCTATTCGAAAAATTTTCATAGCGCGCAAACATTCCCAGCCAGACATCACCGACGCGTCGGCTGAGTGATGCGGACATCCGCACGCTGCTGTACCCCGCACCGGCGGAATACTCCGGCCGCCGGGCGGTGGCGTTGGAGGCCGACACGCCATAGTAATACTGGTGGTAGTCACGGGTGGCGAAGGTCGCGCCGAACGCGGTGCCTAACGTCCAGCGACTGCGGATGATGTAGTTCAGATGCGGAAAAAAAATCCAGCCGTGCGTGCCGGGTTCCGACATATCCATGCTGATCACCGCCTGCGCAGGAAATTTTATTTTCAGCACGTCGCCATGATCGCGCTCCTCGTGCAGCGTGAACTCGAGCGACGGACCCAAGTGCAACATGAAATCCAGATTGGGCATGCCCGCGCGTGCACGATTCTTCTGGCTGTCGACGGGCACGCCAAAGTCAGCGCTGAGATCCAGCGCTACCGACTCGCTCGCGAACAGTAAGCCGCGCATGCCGCGCCGATCCATCACAAAGCGTTCGCCGCGATACACCAGGTACGGGATTGGTAGCAGATAATTTTTTTGCTCGTCGGAGCCGCGATACTCGGGCAGGCTCGCACCGCCCGCGCCCAAGCCCAACTCCCACAGGGCGAGTTCCGCATGTACGTCCACCGCACCCATCGCTACTACGACAAGGCATGCCAGCCGCACCAAACTAAGCACCGGTATTGCTCCAGATCAAGGCTTCAATTTCAATTTGCAGATCGCGACGACAAATATCGCCGACGAGAAACAGCGCGGGCGTCGCAGGTAATGCGGAATGTAAAGCTGCACGCAGCGCCGGCAAATCATTAATGTCACGCACGTAGACCTTCAATTGCGCTCCTTGTTCAAGGCTGAAATTGATGCCGCTGGTGCTTGCTTGCGCAACCAGTGCACGCAGGTTGCGTACGATCTCATCGAGCTGTTCGGTCTGTTGCTGGTGTCGTGATTCATGGCCGACAATGCTGGCAGTGCCCGAAATGTAAAGATGAGCTACTCCACCCCAGCGCATCAACACGCTGCGCGAAAATGCCGGAGTGGCCGGGCCGTATTGTTCAGGATAGCGATACGCCGATATCTGGCGGGGATTCTCGTACGGCTCGCCCGGCGTGCGTGCGGCCAGAAAATATACCGTGATGCCGCCTGAGTGGGTGCCAATCACGGTGGCCGCAGGAAACTCACGTTCATCGCGTAACAGGTGCTGATCAAATGCACGCTGGCGTCCCACGCAAAAACGCTGGTAACGGTCAAGACCTGCGTGTTCGGTATGAATGTCCGGAAAGTAATTCCACATGCGTAACAGATGTGGATAACCGGCTGCGCGTATTTGCGTAAGCACCTCGGCGTACAAGGTTTCTATGCTGTGTTCGAAGCTGGCTTCATTGTTCACTGCACGTGTGACGGCGCCCCACAGCGCCACGCCATTGTGTGTGTAGTGTAGATCGTGCAAGTTCGCGTGCTCGACCGGCAGAGCGCTACTCCATAATTCCATTCGCGCTTCATCACTCGCCGACGCGAGGAGTAAATGCAATGACGTGACACCTGCGAGCGGGGCAGGCGCGCCAAACCTCACGACGCCCATCGCCGGTTGCAGAGTGGGTGCAGCGGAGACGAGCGGATAAGAAATGCAGAGGGGCTGTTCGCACGGCATCACGCGATTATACGGGACGCAGTAGCGAAGTAATCAACGCTCCGATGGAATCAGCTCGGTGATTGCGGGACTGTCTTTAGGCAAGCGCCACGAAATAATCGCGGTGGCAACCAGCACAAACACGCCGAGCGCAATGATGGCCGGGACCGGCAATACACCGAGTCCCGCAGCAATCGAATACAGCCCGGACGCGACCAGCATGGCAAGATTCTCAAAGAAATTTTGTACGGCAACCGCGCCGCCTGCGCCAATACTTTTATGCCCAATCTCTTGCAACGCGGCGTTGATGGGCACGACGAACATGCCGCCCGCGATACCGGCAGCAAACAACGCGAGGCGCGCCAGCCACAGGTTATCCACCAAACTCAGCAACAGCACGACGACGCCCATGCCGTACGCGGCGAGTCGCGCGCGGCGCAAAAACGCCAACGGAATAAAGCGTGCGGCGAGCAATGCGCCGACCGCAACGCCGATGGCGAGGAACATCACCAGCTCGGCGATTTTGGAAGTTTGCGTAATCAGTAATACCGCCGGTGCCCATGCGACCAACAATACCCGCAACACCACTGATACTGCCCAAAACAAACTTACGCCCAAAGTTGAGAAGCGTGCGCGCGGTGTTGACAATAAACGGCGCACCATTGCCACGAAGTGCGGTAACGCGGATTTCTTTTCGTGTGGCGTAATCGGCAGGCGCGTAATCCACAATGCGACCAGTGCAGAGACCACATACAACGCAGTGACCACACCCAGCGCCAGCATCACTGAACTTTTCGACAACAGTGCACCCACCAGCGTGCCCGCGAGGATGGCCAGGATGGTGGAGCCTTCGATCCAGCCGTTGGCTTTCACTAACTGCTTTTCGTCCACCAGCTCGGGAAGAATGCCGTATTTGGCGGGGCCGTAAATCGCCGCGCCGAGTCCCACCACGGCATATGACAACAACGGTTCAACCTGCAAC
>JANMQQ010000446.1:0-4505 GCA_031370545.1 Gammaproteobacteria bacterium | reverse complement strand
TATACCACGGCGCGTTGAACAACAAAATCAGCGCGATTCCACGCAGCCAATCCATGCCCCACAGTTCCTGCCACGCATCGCGCCAGGGGTAGGGTTTAACAGCGGCAGCGGAAAACACCGGTGCGTTCGCCAGCACAATTTCCAGGAACATCGCTGGCAGGGTAACGACGACACCTACCGGGCCTTTGGCGGCGACCGCCAAGGTGACGCCTAACCACAGCTCCCACCGGAAGCCGATGGCTGCATAACGCAAACGATAACGCGCAAAACCGGTGAATGCGATCAAGGCGCCCAATGTCAACAAGCCATCGGTTTGCGCAATGAAGAAATTGTAAAGCACTATGGGGACGGTCGCGCCCAACAGCGGCAACAATATTTTTGGCCAGGCAGGAAACAGCAATTGCTGCAACCGCACCATCCACACCAACCAGAACAGAAACGCGACGAAGGCGGGCAGGCGCACCGCATACGTATCCGGCAATCCGGCCAGACTGCCCGCAACCGCCAACCAGTAATACAGTGGCGGGTATTCGATATAGGCCAGGCCGTTTTTAATAGGGATCAAGTATTGACCACTGGCGATCATCTCGCGCATCGCTTCGCCGAAGCGCGGCTCCATCGACGGAATAAACGGGTGATTACCCATCGAAAACAAAAAAATTACCGCAACAGCAAATAGCAGCCAATAGACCGGAACCAGATCGGAGCGCGACAGGTTGAACATGTTAACCTAGAAACGGCAGTTGAACGGCCGGTGCAGTGCGACCCGTTGGGTGCAGGGCAAGGCGCGACGAGCGAGGAATAGCGAGCTATTCCGATGATTCCCATCCGCGCTGACTTTGCGCGGGGTGGGACGAGTTGCAACGCAGCCATGTGCACAACGGGGCGTGCTGCTCAGGCCGTAGCGGGCCTCGCCTTCTGCGTGAGGCCTGTATGAACCAAAAATATCAATACCTGTACGCATTTGCTTGTGCCTTGTAGCGGTCAACTGCCGTTTCTAGGGTTAACCACTGCCTTGCAACGCCATCACACCGGAGCGGCCGGGAATTTCGCCATAAACGATGGCTAACTTAGGCAGCGCGGACACGTCCAGCGTGTTGAACAGGTCGTCGGTTGTGCCGATGTTAGCGCCGCACGCGCGCCAGCCTTCCAAAAGTTTTTGCAACGTCGGCAACAGCCGCATGCCTTCGAGCTCGGCGTGCAGCGTGTAAACGTGGCAGTGAGGTTGCTGGACTTGACTCAGTGCAAGGATGTGCCCGTGCACGTTGGCTTCCGTCCAACCATCGAGACCGATCACTTCGTCCAAGGTCGGCAACGTGGTTGGCAGTTGCGGGCATGCGATAACCTGGCCGTCGATCACCGGTAAAAACGGCTGCGTGCCGCGACAGTCGCTGGCGTAACGAAAACCGTATTCCTGCTCCAGTCGAAACGCGTGTGCATTCATCTGCCAACCGGCCGCGCCGTGCGTATGTGCCGGGTGTTGAAATATCTCCTGATAGATGGCACGCGCTTTGTCCATTTGAGTACGCGTCCACGCTGCATCGCGCTTGCTCACCGAGTCTTGCCAGTCAATGTGATCGTAGGTGTGGATGCCGGTTTCATGACCAGCCGCAGCAACGCTGCGCATGACCTGCGCACCGCGTTTGCCGATATGCGGGCCGGGCAGCAAGGTGCCATAGAGCAGGGTTTTAATGCCGTAGTGACTGGTCACCGAGGTGCGCCCCACCTTGCTTAAAAAGCCGGGGCGAAACACGCGTTTGATGGCGCGCCCGGTGTGGTCAGGCCCAAGGCTAAACAAAAACGTCGCGCGCATGCTGAACTGGTCGAGCAGGCGCAACAATGCAGGCACTCCTTCCAGCGTGCCGCGCAAGGTGTCCACATCTACTTTGAGCGCGACGCGCATGGCGCTCCTACGCTGCTACGCGTGATCAATCAACGCACGCGCCTGTCCAACTTCACCGCGATACGCTTCGAACACTTTGGTCAGCGCGGCGCGCAAGGTGGTCTTGGGCTCCCAGCTCAGTTCTTTCTGGGTATTTTCGATCCACGGCACGCGCGTCTGGATGTCCTGATACCCTTTGCCGTAATACTTCTGCGCGGTAACTTCGATCAACTTTACTTTCTCCGCACCGCTGCGGTATTCAGGGATTTCATGCGCAATTTCGAGCATCAGTTGCGCCAGCTCGCGCACCGACAGATCGTTGGCTGGGTTACCGATGTTGTAGATTTTTCCGGTGGCCACTTTGTTTTTGTTTTCGATCAGGCGCATCAAGGCGTCGATGCCGTCGTCGACGTAGGTGTAACTGCGCCGTTGTGCGCCGCCGTCCACCAGGCTGATGGGTTCGCCGCGCGCGATGTGGCCGAGGAATTGCGTCACCACGCGCGAGCTGCCTTCCTTCGCCGTGTGCATGCTGTCAAGTCCAGGCCCGATCCAGTTGAATGGACGGAACAGGGTAAAGTCAAAACCCTGCTCCTGACCGTAGGCCCAAATCACGCGATCCATAAGTTGTTTGGAACATGAATAAATCCAGCGCTGCATTTCGATCGGCCCCAGCACCAGCTTCGACTCGTAGGGATGGAACGGGGTGTCGTCGCTCATGCCGTAGACTTCCGAGGTGGACGGGAACAACACGCGTTTTTTGTAACGCACACAAGCGCGAATGATTGGCAGGTTGGCCTCGAAGTCAAGCTCGAACACCGACAGCGGCGCGCGCACGTAACTGGCGGGGGTGGCGATGGCCACCAGCGGCAACACCACATCGCACTTCTTGACGTGATATTCGACCCACTCGCGGTTGATGCAGATGTCGCCTTCAAAAAAATTAAAGCGCGGATTGCTGGTCAGCGGTGCAACGCGCTCGCCGTACATATCCATGCCGAACACCTGCCAGTCGGTCGTGTCCAAAATGCGCCGCGACAAGTGATGGCCGATGAACCCGTTCACGCCCAAAATTAAAACTTTCATGTGACTTTTCTCCAGTTACTCAGAAAACCTGTGGCACTACTCCCCTTTGAATAGGGGAAAGGTAAGAATGTGATCTCCTCGAAACTCGTGGTAGGCATACTACTTAACAATCACCGGCACCAGACGAGCGAAGCTCAAGCGTTTCTGTAACCTTGAAGCTACCCGGGTAGTGCTCACAGAAGCCGCAATCAAGTTGAGGGCCAAGCGAACCACGAAACACCACGAACACTCCGTCATATGCACCTTTAACAAGCTTCATGTACCGCTCCGCGAGAGCATTGCGACTAACAAGGTCCACGTCTAGCCAATAATCTGTATTCGCGCCGCAGGGCTTAAAGACTTCCACTTCAGGCCCAATTACCAAATGTCCACGATAAACGGATGTTCCGTCTCCAGCCAATCCCATAAGCGGTAATACGCTTAGAATCAATACCAATTGCGTCGATAGTACGATACGCATCTATTGCTCTCGTGTGCCCGACAAAAGGAACCCCACCAAAAATGCTGCCCCGTCACAAGAGGAGGGGGATTTTTTCGGTAAACGCACCAATGTCTCAATGTCACATCTCCAAATACAACTCACACGTACCCAAGCGTTGTTCAAATACCTGCGCAGTCAGTGGCGCACCGTTCATCACCAGCCGTAAAACCTGCAATCGGTGTACGTCACTGCAATCGACAAAACACGCGTCGCCTTGCCAATATAGGCGCGGCGTGCCATTACGTTGTGCCGCAAGCTCGGCGCAATAGTGACTCAGCAATACCTCGATGCGCGTACCCTGGTATTCAAAAAACGCCCCCGGATACGGCGGCGCAACCGCGCGGATCAGATTGTGAATGTCCCAGGCACTGCGCGTCCAATCGATTTGCCCATCTTCGGGGCGGCGACGGCCGAAATAATTGCCCGCCTTTAAATCCAGCGGCGTGTGTTTGGCTGTGCCGTCCAGCAGTGTAGGCAACGCGCCGTATAAGCAGGCCTCGGCCGCATAAGTGACCTTGTGCATCACTTCGTGCGCAGTGTCGTTGGGCAAAATCGGCACGTGCCGCTGCTCGACTAAATCACCCGCATCAGGCTTTTCGACCATACGATGCAAGCTGGCGCCGGTTTCGCGCTCGCCGTGCAATACTGCCCAGTTCACTGGCGCACGCCCGCGATATTTGGGCAGCAGCGAACCATGCATGTTGTAGGCACCGCGTTTTGGGATGGACAGTAATTCGGCCTTCAACATATTGCGGTAGTAAAACGAAAATAAGAAATCCGGCCTGCATGCGCGCACGCGCTCCACCGTTACAGCGTCGTTAGCATCATCCGGCGTGATCACCGGGATGTGATGCAACGCGGCGAGTCCGGCGACGTTACCGAACCAGATATTCTCTGCGCTGTCATCGCGATGCGTAACGACCAACGATACATTCACTCCACGCGCGAGTAATACCGCCAGGCAGCGCACGCCGACGTCGTGGTATGCGAACACCACTGCGCTGACGTTGTTCTTCATGTAGTCCGGGACTGAATATTTGTGTCACGACCTGCGCGCTC
>JANMQQ010000436.1:0-16373 GCA_031370545.1 Gammaproteobacteria bacterium | reverse complement strand
AGAAATTCAGATTATCGTGTCAGGTAGCGTGCGCCAAGCGCCCGACGGTCGCATTTTAGATACCGCAAAGTGCGCCAGGCGCACGCAACACACCGCAAGTGAACACGGCACAGCGGTTTACGCTGCGCCGTGGCTGTTAGTCGCACATTGTTCTACATTCAACCATGTCCACCGCCGCCAGCACCTCCTCCATCTGCACCGCCGCCACCGGGAGGAGGAGTGCCGCCTGTGTTACCGCCGTGCATTCCACCGCCGCCCGCGCCGCCGCCGGGACCCGGTGCTGGCGGGGTTGGAGTGGTGGGCGTGCCTCCCGGATTGCCGCCACCGCCCATTCCGCTAGCTTGAACGCCGCCCGCAGCGGGAGCGATGCCTTCCGGGTTAGTAGGGTTCCTGCCGCGTATTCCGCCGCTACGTCGGCGGTTCATCAAGGTCAGGGGCACAGGCTTGACTATTCCGCCAGTCTTGCTTTGGTTGGAATTTCCTGCGCTGATTTCCTCGTTAAAGTTTTTCATCTTCAATCTCCATATTGAAAGTGGGTTGAGTACTTGCAAACATCTTGATTGGCACCGTGTTACCGCATCCCGATACCGCTCAGGACTCATTCATTACCAAACCCGGCACCCTTGCTGCTTGGTAATTCTTCTGGATTTTTTTGCCCAAAGAGTGCCCAGATCATCAGGGTGCCGATGACCAACATGGTCAACGTCGGCAATCCCACCCATTGGGCGCCGCCCATCGCTCGGGTTGCGACCATACCTTCAGCAATGAGGGTGCTGGTCATCATTCCGCCGAATAACAGCAGCGGAAGTGCGACCATGGCAAAGCCGATGACGAGAGTTGTTTTGGCAAGGGAGTTCACGCGATTAAGCTCCTAAGTAGTCATGGTTGATTTCCATATGCGAAGCAGGACAGAAATCCAACATCCAATATGTATTGCCGCACCCGCTTCCCGGCTTCAGCAATACCAATTCAGATTACCGCGTAGTTTTTACATATAATTCGGAGCTTCTCTGGGCGGTACCGCACATACATGTCATATATGTGGGTCAAAACAACATCAGACCACCGATCCAATTTGCTACTTTGCGCCTGCCTTTCCTGATCTCGTTGCCAAGCAGCGATAAAGAATAGACATGGCACGTTAAAAACCTGGCCATCACAATCTTGAGATTCCGATGAAACATTCAATCCGGCAGATCAATCAGCGGCTGCTCACCCTCGTCGAACATGTTGGGTTACTCACCATTGCCATCGCCACCGTGATCGCCATGGTGAGTGAGATTCTTCATATGTGGGAGTTGCAGCGCGTCTCCCTGACCGACTTGCTGATGCTGTTTTTGTATTTGGAAGTGTTTGCGATGGTGGGTTTGTATTACGGTACCGGCAAACTCCCGGTGCGCTTCCCGCTATACATCGGCATGGTCGCGCTCGCGCGCTACCTGATTTTGGATATGAAGGAGATGGATGGCTGGCGTATATTCGCCGTGACCGCTGCGGTGTTGATACTTGCGGTCGCGGTGTTGGTGGTGCGCTATGGAGACAGCCGATTCCCGTATCCCGGCATTAATAAAGATGGGTTACCGTTGCACGACAACGAACCCAAATAGACATCAGCGTGCCAGGTATTGAAAATGTTGGCTACGACGAATGGGCCGCGTAGTGCAAGCATGACCGCCTGCTGCATTGACCGTAGTTCGCCAAATTTACAAAGCTAACCGTAGCCTGAACACGGACACGCCGTTGCTGCCTTTTAAATAGTCGCCGCACAATTCGCTATTGCAGGCTCGAACCCGGTAGTAATAGCGGCCCTCGGATTTATCGGTGAACTGCACTGACGTGTTGGGTCCGCTGTAGGCTAGCGCACCGGGTGTTGTGAATTTGCGATCAGTGGATTCGTACAGTTCATAGTGCGTCACGCTGCCCGTGACGTTTGCCCACGATACCGTGTATTTGCCGTTAAAGTTAACAAGCGGCACGTTGATACGGGCGGGTGCCGCAGGTGTGACTTCGGCGCCGGGGTCCTGCAACCACCGACGTCCTTGCTGTAACGAGTGCGCCAGGAGCGCTGCACCCGCTGAGCTGCCCGCACGGCACGTGCTGCCGATGGTCGCGAACGGGCAAAGCTCAAACGCATGTTCCGCTTCTTTGAACAGATGCAATTGGCTGCGCGCGCCGCAGGTAAATATCGCGCGTAAATCCGGGGTCGTCGACCAGTCGACGTTCACTGTGCCGCCATACGCCTGACATAAAACCTGCGACTGCGTGTAAGTCAGCAAGCTATCGCGCGTGCCATGCAGAATGAACGCCGCGGGATAATCGGCAGCGGCGCCAGCGATTTTTTGCGCGAAGGAATTTTCAACGAGATAAAGCGGTGGATTGCGAAGATCCACGGCGCGCGCGCCACCGTCCCGCAATTGCAACAAGGTCTCGACAATGCCCTGCGCCGCGCTGGGATCGTAGGGTGTATTGGCACGGTCGCTCAACGGCGGGAAGCTCGCGCCGCCGACCCCCTGCAAGCGCTTGAAGAAATCAATGAAATCGGTGGGCGGATACGCCAGCAGCCCGCGACTGACATCGTTGGCGCGATGCGTCATCAACCATCCGGCCAGATGTGCGCCTGCAGATTGCCCGGTGACCGCGATCTTGTCGCGGGTGTTAGCACCCAGACTTGCGCCGTTCGCCTTCACCCAGGTCAAGGCCGCTTCAACGTCGCTGACCGTGTCTTGCCAGGCAACGTTTCGGCACTCGGCGTTGGCATCCTTGTCGCCCACCAGTCGATAAAACGGCGCAAATACCACGAAATCGTCTTCGGTGTAGTTGCTGATCAAACTTTCCATGCTAAGGAATCCAGCGCTGCGATAGGTCCATGCGCCGCCATGCATCCAAAGTAATGGAGTGAGATTGGTCGCGGCGATGTCCTTTTTGTAGACGCGCATTTCCAGTGCGCAGTTACCGGCCTGGCGAAAGTTAATGCGCTTCATGAACGGAATGTGATTAGAGCTGATCGGTTCAACACCCACCGCGAGCTGTGCCGCTGACGACAAACTCCATTTGGAACTCACACTGGGTAAAGTAGAAAGGGGATCGACCTCGACATTTGACGCAGGCCACTGCGCAGGATTTCCCAAATAGGGATTCGGCTGGTCGGCCAGCGCCTCGCGGCAGAACGCCGCAAAGTTTTCAGGCTGGAAATTAATCTGCGCGCTGCAACTGGGTGTCGCATAGAACGGGCCCGTGCCAGGATTGCGTGCGTCCACTGCCACGCAAACCCCGCTGGCCGTACTGTAAAGCGGGCCAGATTGCATATTGGCCTTGAGCTTTTCGAGGGACGGACACAGGGTTTGCGGACTGAATAATTGCGCCAACCCGGATTTATTATCGGTCAGCACATAAGTCAAAACCTGGGTCCAATTGCTTTTCACTACGTCGATGGCCAGCTCGCCGACGATGCCGATGGAACCTAAATAATCCAACACCCGCTTTAGTACGTTCTGGCCCGCCGAATCCAGTGCGCTGAGCTCTCGGGACGCGGGTATTTGCAAGGCGGTGGGAAGTTGACGGCCGCGCTGCGCATCCAGGCGCTGCGGTGGGGTCGGGTTTGACGAGGTAGCAGCTGCGCCAGCGGGATTAATAGCGCATGCAGAACAAATGATCGAAACGAAAAATAGCGCGCGGTGATGCATACGTCCTCCTTGACGGTGTGCAAGATCATCCTGAACAGACCAACATACACAAAGGTGTAGTTACCACGCTATCTGGCAATACCGGAAAGCCGACATCAATGTCCTTCTGGAGCGCGAATATCAATGGCAGATATTACGGCATGCGTGCGTAGTACGCTGCAAGTGCTTCAATTTCCATGTCGCTCAACACATCCGACATCGCATGCATCATGGTGTTGTCGCGTGCACCATTTTTGTAGCTCAGCAAAGCTTGAATCAAGTAGGGCTCCACCTGACCATTCAAGCGCGGCTTGGTCGGCTCGCTGCTGAGGCCGTTTTTGCCGTGGCAGCGGTCGCACTTTTCTGCCAGCGTTTCCGGTGCTTCGGGTAATCGGATCCCGGGCTTGACAGGTAGTTGTGCAGCAAAGTACGCGGCGACATTATTCAGATCGTTGTCGTTCAGCGCATTCACCGCGTTTTTCATGTCGGCGTGTGCGCGAGCGCCACCCGCGTAATTTTTAATTGCGACGACAAGGTAAGCAGGATCCTGTCCAGCCAACGAGGGCGCGGTGGCAGTTGTGCTGTTGCCCTTGTCGCCGTGGCAACCCGCGCAAGTGACGGCGAGTTTTTCACCTGCCGTGAGGTCACTTTTAAGTTGCGAAGAATTGCGGGCAGGTTCCTGAACAGCGTAATACAGCCCAAGCTTGACAATATCTGCATCGCTGAGATTGACGACAATATTTTTCATGGTCGCATTGTGACGTCCGCCATCGCGATAAGCTTTGATCGCACTCACCAGGTAGCCGTTGTGCAAACGACTCAAGCTGGGAATGCCGGGCGTGGTGCTGTTGCCGTGGTCGCCGTGACAGCCTGCGCAATTAAGCGCCAAACGTGCGCCGTCACCCACCGGGTCAAACTTGTTCGATGTTGTTGCGGCCGGTGTGCCGGGGAGCTGCGGTTCCTGACTTGCGAAATAAGCGGCGAGGTCACGCAAGTCCTTGGGTTGCAGGCCGGTCATGGCCGCTTGCATCATGCTGTCTTTGCGCTGACCGTTGCGGTACGCGAGCAAGACTTTTTCAAGATAAGGGCCGTTTTGCCCGGCAAGACTGGGCACGGTGGGATTAATACTATTGCCCTCTGCGCCGTGACATCCAACGCAAGCGCCAGATTTTGACTTTCCGGTATCGCTCTTGCCGCTGGAAAGAAAGCGCGTCTTGCCGCGAGGTTGGCTGGCGTAGTAGGCCGCCATGGTTTTGATTTCCGGCTTGTCCAGCGATTCCTTGAACACGCTCATGATCGGGTCGGTGCGTTCGCCGGTAAAATATGCATGCAAAGCCTTGGTGAAATACTCCGGTTGCAAACCGGCAAGACTTGGCACCCCGGCGCGTGTGCTGTTGCCGTCGACTCCATGGCAGGAGTCGCAGTGGCGTGACGACGACTGTCCCACCGCAACGGTGGTTTTGTCGAAGTGGCGGACCTTGGGCGCAGGCGGGGGTGCTGCACCTTTCCACGGCGTGTTGAGTTGCGCGTAATAGGCGGCGACGTCGATGACAGCGTGTTCGTTAAGCGCTTGCGCGATCGCTTTCATGCCATCGTGTTTGCGCGTGCCGTTCGCGTAGGTGTGCAGTGCGCCCGCGAGATAGGCGGCATGCTGTCCGGCGAGAAACGGCACGCCCTTTTTTCCCGAGGCACCGTCGGCACCGTGGCACTCCACGCATTTCGCGGCCAGCGATTTTCCTGCGGCAAGATCTACGCTGGGCTCCGCAGGCGTGGCCCGCTTCGCAGTTACTTGCGACGGAGGTGCTTCACTCTGACATGCGTTCAAAGTCATGAGGCCCAGCACCATTGCGGGTATATATTTCATCGGCCACACTTTCTTTATCGGCGTCACAGTGTAAGCCCATCGCGATGTGCGCTCTACTTCATGGTTATGTAGAGTGACAGGCCGGGACGAAGCGGTAGCCGATACCAATCTCGGTGATTAGATGCTTAGGCCGTGCCGGGTTAGTTTCAAGCTTTTGTCGCAGGTGCCCCATGTAGATACGTAAGTAGTGGCTGTGTCCCACGTACGAAGGTCCCCAGACTTCGCGCAACAGGTGACGGTGCGTCAGAACTTTCTCGGGATGATTCAGCAATACCAATAGCAGACGAAATTCGATCTGCGTCAAATGCGCATCCGCACCGCGTTTCGTTATGCGGCGGTTTGCCAGGTCGATAACGACATCGCCGAAATGCACGACAGAACCTTGTTCGTTGCCGCTGTGCGCGCGGCGGCGGAGTGATGCAAGTACCCGCGCCAGCAATTCGCCAATGCCGAACGGTTTACCGAGGTAGTCGTCTGCACCCGCGTTGAGCGCATCGACCTTGTCCTGTTCTTCGATGCGCGCAGACAACACGATGATCGGCATATCACTCCACGCGCGTATGTCGCGGATGAAGTCCTTGCCATCGCCGTCAGGCAACCCCAAATCGAGAATGACAAGATCGGGCTTGCGCGTCGCGGCCTCGATCAGGCCGCGTTGCAAGTTCCCTGCTTCGAACACGCGATAGCCTTCCGTCTCCAGCGCGTGGCGCGCAAAGCGGCGGATTTCCTTTTCGTCTTCGACGATCAGAATGTTGGCGTGCGGTTCAATAAGACGTTCCTCGAAGGCTCAGAGTACCTCGGGTTCCACGGCGGGTTGTGGGTCGAGCGGTAACGTGAAGGTGAAACGTGCACCGTGAGGCACACGATTTTCGGCGCGAATATTACCCGTGTGCGCCTGCACAATCGCCTCACAGATGGCGAGTCCCAGACCCGTGCCAGGTATCACCGATTCCTTTTCACCGCGTGCGAACTTCTCAAATATGGCGCGCTCTTGGCCGGGCGGCAAGCCCGGGCCTTCGTCCCATACCTCGACGCGCAGTACCGGGTCCAGCTTGGCTGCCGTGACGCCGATGGTTGTTCCTGCGGGTGTGTACTTCGTAGCGTTTTCGATAAGGTTGACGAAGACGCGCTCGAGCAACACGGCATCACATTTAATCAATGGCAGATCCACGGGCAAATCGAGTTTGATTGGATGTTCCGCGAGCACTGGTTCGAGGCTCTGCAACGCACTGCCTACAATTTCCTCAATCGATTGCCAGTCCTTGCGGAGTCGCAGTTCGCCGGATTGCAGTTTAGCCATCTCCAGTAAATTGTTCACCATGCGGGTGGTGCGCAGCGCTTGCTCGCGGATGATGCTGGCTTTACCGGCATGTGACGATTCTGTTGCAGCCAAGTCGAGCGCTAACGTTTCAGCCAGGCCGACCAGTGCGGTGAGGGGTGTACGCAGATCGTGTGACAATGTTGAAAGCAGCGAATTGCGCAGCCGCTCCGATTCCATTTTTATCAACGTCTCCTGTGCAACCGACACGAAGTGAATGCGTTCCAGCGCAATGGCTACCAGCACCGCGAAAGTTTCGAGCAGACGCCGTTGCTCGGGAATCATCAGCATGCGCGAAGTGCTCGGTTCCACCACCAACACGCCGCGCACGCGCATCGGTGCCTTGAGCGGCAGATACAGTTGCGGGCTGGCGGGCAGGGTATCGGTGCCCACGCCAGCGGGTTCGTTCTTGGCGTAGCACCATTGCGCAACCGCCAGATCATAGGCGGGTGTGCCGCCGTGTGCGGTCGCAGACTGGAGGTTGTTGGAAGCGTCCGGGAGCACGATGGCCACCTTGGAATTAAATGTCGACTCCAGAAACCGGTCGCTGATCTCAACGACCTGTTCTTCGACCAGTGCCGAAGACAACGACTTGGCCATGTCGCTGAGGCTGCGCGCGCGTTCCTCGCGCGAGTGTGCGATGCGCACCTGGTAACGCAGTCCGGCGGTGAGATGCCCGGTCACGATACCCACGATCAGCATGACTGCAAACGTGACCAGATATTCCACATCGCTGACCGCGAAACTCAGGCGTGGCGGTACGAAGAAGAAGTCGAAGGACGCTACGTTCAGCAGCGACGCGAGCACCGCCGGGCCGCGTCCGAAGCGGTGCGCTACGAACACCACGCCTAGCAAAAACAACATCACGATGTTAGTAAGTTCCAAATAATGCCGCAGCGGCGTGGCTGCTGCCGTAATGGCAATACAGACCAACACGGCGTACAAATAGCCCGGCAGACGCAGCGGAAACTTGGTTTCCTCGTGCAACTCGGTTCCGGCCGCCGACGCCTGTTTGGCGCGCTCTTCTTCGCGCGCGACGGCGATGATGTCAATATCAGGTGCTTTTGCACCGAGCCGTCTGCTGAACGATTGCTGTCCCGGCCAGCGCAGCCGCGCGCGCGTGCTGCGTCCCACGACGATACTGCCCAGATTGTTGCGCCGTGCATAGTTGAGCACGGCCTCGGCGGCATCCTGTGCCGGCAGGGTCGCGGTGTGGGCGCCCAAATCCTGCGCGAGTTTCAAAGTATTCAGGATCGCGTGCCGCCGCGCCTTAGGTAATCGCTGCAACGCGGGCGTTTCCGCATACACCGCGTGCCAGGCACTATCGAGTTTGGCGGCGAGGCGCGCCGCGGTACGCACCACTTTTTCGCCGATGTCGCTCGGGCCAATACAGGCGAGCAACGTGTCGCGGGTGTGCCAGACGTGTTCCGCCGCCGTGGCGCGGCGGAACGCCAGCATCTGCTCGTCGACGCGGTCTGCCGTCTGGCGCAACGCCAGCTCGCGCAGTGCGATCAGGTTTCCTTTGCGGAAAAAATTTTGGATTGCGCGTTCCGCTTGCTCCGGCAAATAGACTTTACCTTCGCGCAGCCGTACCAGCAGATCGTCCGGTGTCAGATCAACCAGCACCACCTCATTCGCGCTGCCGAACACGCGGTCGGGTACCGTTTCCGCGACGCGGATACCGGTGATGCCGCCGACAATGTCATTCAAGCTTTCGAGGTGCTGCACGTTGACGGTCGAGAATATGTCAATACCCGCAGATAGCAACTCCTCGACATCCTGCCAGCGCTTGGGGTGGCGGCAGCCTGCCGCGTTGGAATGCGCCAGCTCATCGACCAGTAACACCGCCGGACGCCGCTTGAGCGCGGCATCGAGATCGAACTCCTGGAGCTTCCGCCCGCGATACTCGACGTCTTTGCGCGGTAGCAGCTCCAGACCTTCGAGCAGCAGCGCTGTCTCGCTGCGTCCGTGGGTCTCGACCACGCCGACCACCACGTCCAACCCCTGTGCGCGCAAACGCCGCGCCTCCGACAACATGGCGTAGGTCTTGCCGACGCCGGGTGATGCGCCAAAAAAATTTTCAGTTTGCCGCGCCGCGCTTCGGCTTCTTGCGCGTTGGCTTGCGCGAGCAGCGCATCGGGGTCGGGGCGAGGATCGTCTTGCGGCATGCGTGGTGCCTAGTGTTTTCCATCAAGTGCGATATTGAGTTGCAGTACATTCACGCGGGGTTCGCCGAACACGCCGAGCCACGGGCGTTTTGCGTGTTGCTCAATAAGCACGTTGATGTGCTCAACGGGTCTCTGGCGAGCTCTGGCCACACGCGATGCCTGATAGTAAGCTGCCGCGAGCGAGATGTCAGGATCAAGCCCGCTTGCGGATGCCGTAACCAAGTCAACCGGTATCTTTTTTTGGTTTTCGCGATCGGCTACCCTGAGCGCCTCAATGCGTGCAGCAACCGCGTCGGTGAGCGCCGGGTTGAGGGGTCCGAGGTTGGAGCCACTCGAAGCGGCGGCGTTATAAGGTTGGGGGCTGGTGGCCGACGGGCGGCCCCAAAAATATTCCGGCGCGGTGAACTGCTGGCCAATCAATTCGGAGCCAATCAGTTTGCCGTTCAGGGTTACGAGGGAGCCATTGGCTTGGTGTGGAAACACTACCTGCGCGATGCCGGTGACCGCGAGCGGATAGGCGATTCCGGTCATGATCGTAAGGAGTAAAAACAACATCAGTGCGGGACGAAGTAGAGCGGTCATAGCATGTTCTCCTTATACTAAACCAAGGGCCGACAAGGCCAAGTCGATGAGTTTGATCCCTACAAACGGCACCACCAGGCCGCCTCCGCCGTACAACAACAGATTACGCCGCAATACAATCGCCGCACCCATCGGTCTATACTTGACACCTTTGAGCGCAAGCGGGATCAGCACCACGATGATCAACGCATTAAAGATCACCGCGGAGAGAATCGCCGACGACGGACTGGCAAGGCTCATCACGTTGAGTGCGTTCAGTTGCGGATAAGTGGCCACAAACGCCGCCGGGATAATCGCGAAATATTTGGCCACGTCGTTGGCGATACTGAAGGTGGTGAGCGCGCCGCGTGTCATCAGCATTTGCTTGCCGATTTCGACCACCTCGATCAGCTTGGTCGGATTCGAATCGAGATCCACCATGTTGCCGGCCTCTTTCGCCGCTTGCGTGCCGCTGTGCATTGCCACTGCGACGTCGGCCTGGGCCAGCGCGGGCGCATCGTTGGTGCCATCGCCGGTCATCGCGACCAGACGGCCTTCGTTCTGATATTGGCGGATCAGCGCAAGCTTGGCTTCGGGTGTGGCCTCGGCCAGAAAATCGTCAACACCTGCTTCTGCGGCAATGGCAGCAGCGGTCAGGCGATTGTCGCCGGTGATCATTACGGTTTTGATGCCCATACGGCGCAGTTCGGCGAAGCGCTCCTTGATGCCGCCCTTGACGATGTCCTTGAGCTCAATCACGCCTAGCACACGTATGCCGTCGGCGACCACGAGCGGCGTGCTGCCGCGCCGCGATACTTCGTCTGTGGCCTGGAGGGCCTCATCCGGGAAACCGCCGCCACTCGCCTCAATGTGCTTGCGGATTGCGTCCATTGCACCCTTGCGGATTTGGCGGCCTTCAAGATTGACGCCACTCATGCGCGTGTGTGCCGAGAATTGTACAAAGGTCGCGCCGAGCGCCTTAATATCCCGTTCACGCAAGTTAAAGAGTTTCTTGGCGAGCACCATGATGCTGCGCCCTTCGGGAGTTTCGTCGGCCAGCGAAGCAAGCTGTGCCGCATCGGCGAGCTGCTGCTCGGTGACGCCACGCACCGGCAGGAAAGCGCTGGCCTGACGGTTGCCCAGAGTGATGGTGCCGGTCTTGTCAAGCAGCAGCACATCGACGTCGCCGGCCGCTTCGACCGCGCGTCCCGAAGTTGCAATTACGTTCGCGCCCAGCATGCGGCTCATGCCCGCGACGCCAATCGCCGAGTGCAGTGCGCCGATGGTGGTTGGAATCAGGCATACCAGCAGCGCGACCAATACAGTGATTGTCACGGGTTGTCCGGCTCCGGCCCCTGCCACGGCGAACAGCGAGTAGGGCAGCAGCGTGACGGTGACCAGCAGGAAAACCAGCGTCAAGGCGACCAGCAATATCGTCAGCGCGATCTCGTTGGGTGTTTTCTGGCGCTTGGCGTTTTCAACCAATGCGATCATGCGATCCAGAAAGGTTTCGCCCGGATTAACTGAACAGCGCACTACAATCCAGTCAGACAGCACGCGGGTGCCCGCAGTCACCGCGCAGAAGTCGCCGCCGGATTCGCGAATGACGGGTGCCGACTCACCAGTCACCGCGCTTTCGTCGACCGAGGCGACGCCTTCGATCACGTCCCCGTCGCATGGCATGATGTCGCTCGTTTCGACCAGCACCACATGATCCTTACGTAACTCATCGCCGGGTACACTCTGCCAAGGCGCGCCGTAGTGGGGTTCTTTCAAACGTTTGGCCGAAATGGTGCGTTTCAGTCCGCGCAGGCTCGCCGCCTGTGCTTTGCTGCGCCCTTCGGCCAGCGCTTCGGCGAAATTGGCAAACAACACTGTGAACCACAGCCACAGCGTGATCGTGCCGATGAACCAGGTGGGAGCCTCACCTTGACCACTCAACGCCTGGAACCACAAGCCGGTGGTGAAGATGCTGCCTGCGTACACGACGAACATCACCGGATTGCGTAACTGAACGCGCGGGTCGAGCTTGCGGAAGGTGTCGGCCAAAGCGGGTTTGACCAAGGCCGGATCGAGCAGGGAAAGTTTGCTGCGTGTCATGGCGGTGTTACTCCTGCCAAAGCATTAAATGTTCAACCACCGGCCCCAGCGCCAATGCCGGGACAAACGTCAGGGCACCCACCAGCAACACCGTGCCGATCAGTAAGGCAATGAACAACGGACCGTGCGTGGGCAGGGTGCCAGGTCCTTGCGAAATGCGTTTCTTCCCCGCCAGTGCACCGGCCATGGCCAGTACCGGCACGATGACGGCGAAACGTCCGAACCACATCGCGATGCCAAGCCAACCGTTGTAGAACGGCGTGTTAGCGCCCAGCCCCGCGAACGCGCTGCCGTTGTTGTTGGCGGCGGAGGAAAAGGCGTACAGCACTTCCGAGAAACCATGCGCAGCCGGATTAAAAATAGTCGCCTTGCCGCCGGTGGTGACGACAGCGATTGCGGTGCCCAGCAACACCAGCGTGGGTGTCATCAGTACGGCAATCGCCACCATTTTCATGTCGTAGGCTTCGATCTTCTTGCCCAGGTATTCCGGCGTGCGGCCGATCATCAGACCCGCGATGAACACCGCGACGATGGCGAATATCAACATGCCATACAACCCGGAGCCAACGCCGCCGAACACGACTTCACCCAATTGAATTAATAGCATGGGCACCAATCCGCCGAGCGGCGTGTAGGAATCGTGCATGGAGTTGACTGAGCCGTTGGACGCCGCTGTGGTTGCGGTTGCCCACAGCGCCGAGGCGCCAATGCCGTAACGCGTTTCCTTGCCTTCCATATTGCCGCCCGATTGGGTACCGGAAGCCTGCATGTCAACACCCAGTGCCGCAAGCCGCGAATTGCCTTGCTGCTCGAAGGTCATGGTGGCGGGTGTTGCGAGTGCCAGAATAATCGTCATTGCCGCCAGCACCGACCAGCCTTGACGGGTATCGCCCACCGCTCTACCAAACGTGTAGCACAGCGCCGCTGGAATCAGCAGCAGCGCCAGCATCTGCAGGAAATTGCTTAGCACAGCCGGGTTCTCGAATGGGTGCGCGGAATTGACATTAAAAAATCCGCCGCCGTTGGTGCCGAGCTGCTTGATTGCAATCTGCGATGCGGCCGGTCCCATCGGCAAGGTCTGCGTCGGCACGCTCACTGTTTCCGTCACCGCAGCGCCCGTGCTGTCTTTCAGCGGTTGTCCAGAAGTATCGAGCTTCGGCGCCTCGTAGGTGGTTGGCTCAAGCGGGGTCACTTCCTGATAGGAAGCAAAGTTTTGAATCACTCCCAAGCCCACCAGTACCAGCGCAAACAGGAACGACAGCGGTAATAACAGGTAGACGGTGCTGCGATAAAGATCGGCCCAGAAGTTACCGATGGTTTGCGCCGAATGGCGCGCGAAACCCCGGATCAACGCGAACGCCACCGCGATGCCGGTCGCTGCCGACAGAAAATTCTGTACGCCCAGCCCGAGCATCTGCGTCAGATAGCTCATTGTGGTTTCGCCGCCATAACCCTGCCAGTTGGTATTGGTGATGAAACTGATCGCAGTGTTGAAGCTTGAATCCGGCGTGACGTTCGCGAGCTGTTGCGGATTGAGCGGCAGGAAAAATTGCAGGCGTTGCAGCGCATACACCATGATGAATCCGACACTGCTGAACAGCAGCACGGCCACTGCATAGCGGCGCCAGCTCATTTCTTCGGATGGGATGCCGCACAAGCGGAACACGCCCGCTTCGACGCGTGCAAGCGACGGCCAGCGTGGCGCTTCCATTAGCGTGGTGATGTAAAGGCCCAGCGGCTTGACCCACGCCAGCAGCACCGCGAGATAGACCGCCAACAAGAGTCCGGATTGAAGCGTCATTTAGAAATCCTCTGCCTTGACCAGCGCGTAGATGAGGTACCCCAAGAGCAGCGCTGCGACCACGCCGCCAATAACGTAAATTGCGCTCATATCATTTCCTCCGGGGAATCAACCGCTCGCAACCGGCTGCAAGCGCAACAGTTAAAAATATGAGCGTTATGAGTAATGCACACCATGCGATATCCATAGATCCTTCGTGTTGAATGAGACGTCTGAAGACTACGGACTCAGGTATCAACTTGGTGAAAAGAATACGAGCGGAGGTATAAAAATGGTGTAAACGCGAGATGCAGAAATCGGTGCTATTCTTACGCGGGCCGGTTGCGTTGCAACCGAAAAAATCCTACGCAAGCTTTGAGGAGATTTTTAATGAGAATATCCAAGTGGGTTTTAGCGCTACAGCTGGTCGCAATCACGGCATCGTTCGGCACCACTGCCAACGCGATGGCTCAGAAAGGCGGCTGTGCGGATGATATTAAAAAGCTGTGTGCAGATGTCAAGCCCGGCGCCAGTAGCGTCTCCGCTTGTTTAAAGAAGCACGACGCTGAACTTTCAGCGGGTTGCAAAACGCATCAGGAAAATATGAACAAGAAGTCCGAAGCCCTGCATGCGGCCTGCGGTGACGACATGAAGAAATATTGTCCCGATGCAAAACCAGGCAAAGGGTTGATGGCATGTCTGCATGGCAAAGCTGCGGAGTTATCTCCAGGCTGCAATGAGTTCGTCGCGAAAAAGAAATCAATGGGTGGCCACGGTCCTGCTGTAAAGTCTTAATGTCAACACCAGCGCGCGACGCCGGTCGCGCGCTGCCTCCTTGAAAAATTCATGTTCAATTCATCTTCCGTGTGCATGCTGCTCGGCGCCACGCATGTGCCAAAAAAACGACGTATCGTGGACTTCACCACGTTTAATGTTTGCTTAACTAAAGCTATGTAAACAGCAACTGGTGTTTAGAACAATGATCATGTTAATTTTGCGCGCACATTGGTTTGGATCGAACGCTGTCACTGATGCCTAAACGAAACGACGAGCACAACTGAGGGATTTGCCATGGACGAAATAATTCGGAGAGCACGCGCGGCATTGCCGCTGATGTTAATGACGGGGTTGTTAGTAGGGCAGGTTAGTGTTGCATTTGCACATGATGTGGGTCGGGCGGGCGATAATCGAGCCGCGAATGGTTGTGGTGGTGCTTGCCACAGTGGGGGAACGGCGGGAACAACAGTAGTGTTTGGAATGGGTGCTGGTAGTTTACCGACGTCGGTGGCGGCGAATTCTGTCAATACCTTCACCTTTAAGATCAGCGGTGGGCCTGCTAGTAATGCGGGGCTGAGTGTGAGTGCAAGTGCGGGTACGCTTGCAGTAACCACAACTGACTCCACCGTCGGAACGACCGGCGAACTCTTCCATACCGCAGCTTCACCTATGGTTGCGGGCAGCAAGACTTATACCTTTACCTGGACAGCTCCGGCAATGTCCGGCCCCGTAACGTTCACTGGTGCAGGAGTATCGGGTAACGCCGATGGCAGTACTACGTTGGATGGTGCCGCCAGAGTTTCGGCCTCAGTCAATGTAACGGGCGGAGCCAACGTTGCACCGATTGCGCGAATTACCGGTCCGTCCACCGGAACCGTGGGCGCGGCGGTCAGTTTTGACGGCAGCACCTCAAGCGACGCGGATGGAACCATTGCGACCTATCTATGGAATTTCGGTGATAACACTGCGGGTGCGACGGCAACACCTCCAGCGCATACCTATGCGACAGCCGGTACCTTCCATGTCACGCTCATCGTGACTGACAACTTGGGTCTGGTGAGCGCCACAACCACACACGATATCGTGATCTCTGCGGTCGGCACGCATCAGCCACCGGTAGCCAAGGCGGGTGGTCCGTATACCGGCACGGTGGGAACAGCGGTCGTATTTAGCGGTTCCACATCAACTGTCGATACCGGGCTCGTTGCTTCATATAGCTGGAACTTCGGTGACAATTCTGCGCTTGCGACGGTTGCAAATCCGTCACATACCTATTCAACTGCAGGTACCTTTACTGTGACGTTGAAAGTGACCGATAACGCGGCCATACCGTTGAGCACGACGATCACCACCAACGCCACGATTTCTGCGGTGACACCGCCCACACCTCCGCCAGCTTCCACCGGCCAGGCCTTGTATGTGGCGAATTGCGAATCGTGCCATGGTCCGAAAGCCGGTCCTGCGGGCCCAGCCAAGAGCGTGGTAGGTGAATCTGCAAGCGATATTCATGAAGCGATTCAAGAAGTGCCGACAATGCAGTCCTTGAGCACCTTGTCAAACGCAGAGGTAACCGCCATCGCGATCTATCTCAAAGAGGTGTCGAAAGGCGAACAGTTGTATATCGACAATTGCGAGTCCTGTCACGGCGTGGGTGGTACCGGGGGTACCAAGCCCGCCGTCCGCGGCGCAAGCAAAACTTTGATCAAGACAGAAATTCAGACTGAGCCGGAAATGGCATCGTTGAAATTCCTGCTGACCCAGGATGGCGCAATTGAAGCCATCGCCAAGTTTCTTGCATTGACAGAGGACGACCTTGTTGCACAAGACGGTGCTGCGGCTGCGCAAAACGGTGCTGCGAAAGACAGTGCTGCGAAAGATAACGCAGTCGCTGCTGGCGCGTTGGATTGGTTGACGTTGATGGGTGTCGGTGCTTGGCGCCTGAGCCGTCGTCGCAAGAAGTAAGTAGTAACCAGATGTTGGAGTAAACGAAAGGGGCGCAAGCCCCTTTCGCACGTTTGGCTGCGGCAAAATCCGAATAAAAAATGTCACCGGATTTTTGCCTGAGTTAAGATGCCGCGCCATGCGCGTCGCCGATTTCGATTACAGCTTACCTCCCGAGTTGATCGCCCAGTTTCCGTTGGCG
>JANMQQ010000432.1:0-7690 GCA_031370545.1 Gammaproteobacteria bacterium | reverse complement strand
ACCGCGTCGTGAACCTGGTCGAAGAAGGCATCGACGTTGCGTTGCGCATAAGTGAATTGGCCGACTCGTCATTAGTCGCGGTTCCGGTTGGACGCATCCGGCGCGTGGTGTGTGGAAGCCCAAAATATCTAAAGCGCGCGGGCATACCAAAACATCCGAAAGATCTGGTCGGTCATGATTGTGTGCGCACCTCCGGGTTCACACCGAACTCGAGCTGGCAGTTTTTCGACAAAGGTCGCGCATTCTTGCAACCCATCACTGGCCCCTTTGCGTGTAACCAGATAGTCGCCAGCATTGATGCCTGCGTGAGCGGACTGGGTCTGGGCATGTTTTTTATGTATCAGGTCCAACACCTGCTGGCGCAAAACAAACTTGCAGTCGTACTCGAATCGTTCGAGCAAATACCGCTACCAGTCAGCATCGTTTACCCACACGCTAAACTGCTGTCGACACGGGTACGGTGTTTTGTCGATTGGGCAGCCGAGCGGCTTCGACCCGTCGTTCAGCGAGCATAACCGATGCTAAGGGATCAGGTTGCTTGACATTGTGCGGCTCTTGTCTACGCTTACTTTTCTGCTCGACAGGAATGCCTCGTGCGCTAGAACGCGAACGAGTAATTACACAAGGATCGTCTAGTGGGCGCTATATCTCGCAGAAGTTCGTTAGTCGCAGCGCTCGTCGCACTGGCGGTATTGTTCGCGATATTTGCCGCCCGCCTCAATTTTTCGGATACAGAGCTGCCCGCTGGCTCCGACCAGCATGTCCTTGATCCGGCACGCGCTGTCCAACATGTTTCGCCGCTCCCTGGTCAATACACTCCAGCTAGGTCATCTGACAGCAATCACGAATTGTCGTCAACGCCGCGCGGTGCGCTAATCATTACAAAAGATCGCATAGATGTTGATGTTGATGGACACTCCCTGCTTGATTTGTTGAATCAAATATCGCGTAGTTCCGGCATTACAGTTGTCGCCGACATACCAGATCGTCCAATTTCTGTTCGAACCGGCGATGTCGCAATTGATGCGGGAATTCGCCAGCTCGTACGTGGCTCCGACTCTTTCTATTTTTACGACGGAACGAGTGGGACACTGAAGTCGGTTTGGATTTACGAGCACGGCAGGGGACTCGACGCAGCGCCCATACCCGCTGGATCGTGGATGACCGATGTCGATGTTCGGCGCAGGCTTGCCGATGTCGATCCCGAAGTGCGCGCGCGAGCGACTGAAATACTGATTGATCGGGCAGGTAGTCGAGCAATGGATTGGATTGTTAGCGCTTTACGCGATACCAACGAAGTTGTGCGCTATCGCACGTTGCAAAAAACGGTCGAAGCATCCGTTGCACTTCCCATGGACGTACTGCGAGACATATTGCGCCACGACTCTTCGCCCCTTGCTCGCTTCATCGCGTTAAATGCCCTTGATATTAAGGTGACCGCAGACCCTCACTTTGTCACTGAGGCTATGGGAATGGTTTTGGATGATCCGGATGAGTCCGTAACGTCGCATGCGCGTAAGCTGCTGTTGAAATGGGAGCAGGCAGCGAAACCTTGAATACTTGCCGTAATAGCATGGAATGCTCCAACCGTGGACCTGGAGATCTCGTAGTCATGCTAGCCAAGATGGTCCCGATAACCCAAGGAGAAGGTCATGAAAAAAAGTAATTTGATAGTGGTAGGGGTTTTTTTTGCAGCAGTGTTATTTGAGCAGCAAGCATTTGCTGACGTCTTGCTGAGTACTGCGCGCCTGCAATTTCAGGGCATTGCTTCCAGTTCTGAAACCACACTTCGTCTCGACCCCAATGCTTCAACTGGACTCAGTTTTTCTACGACTGCATCAAGTACCACGTTAGCAATAGAAATGAGCGCGACCTGTCGCATTAGCAATGCAGCATCATACGACTATGTAGATATGGATATTCTGATTGATGGCGTCGCTATGGGTATCACAGCTTACGACACAGAATTTTGCTCTACCACCGATCTTCCATCCGCTGGCTCGTATTTGGGGCAAAATGTTAGTGCGGCTTTAAGTACTAGCGCTACCGTGGGGGCTGGTACGCATACACTCGCAGTTCGGGCCAGGATAATCGGTAGCGGTCCGTACTTTTCACAGGCGGGCATTAGCGCTTTGCATATTAATATAATACGGTAAGCTGGTATAAAACTACGCTCGTGGGAACAGTCACGAGCGTACCTCTTGCTTAATCAATTTGCAGTATGTTCACTGGTTGTTTCGAAAGATGCTTCACTCTGGGCGCTCAGCAGAATATTTTCACTTCTCGCTCATTGCCGCAGTCGCCGTGTATCTGATCTATCCATTGCTCGGGCCAGGTTACTTCGTCGGCCACGAAGGACTTGGACCGCAATACCGCACCTTCGGCATTGCACAGGCTGTCGCGAGCGGGCAATTCCCGGCCAAGGTTCTGCCGAATTTGGTGAATGGCTTCGGGTACGGTTGGAGCATCTTTTACCCGCCGCTGACCTATGATCTGACGTGGTTATTGAGCGCTGCGGGATTTTCTTACACCAATTCCGTGAAACTGGTTCACTTTCTCGCCATCATGCTGTCCGGCGTGTTTACCTATGCGCTCATGGTACGAGTTACGGGACGTCGCGACGCGGCACTTTTAGCGGCGGTTTTATACATGACTGCGCCCTACCGTCTCGTGGATTTATATATTCGCAATGCCTACGCAGAGTCCTTTGCGTTTGTGTTCTTGCCCATCGTGTTTCTCGGTGTGTACGAAATATTTCATGGACAGGCACGCCGATGGTGGATTCTGGCGCTGGGTATGTCCGGCGCAGTTCTTACCCACAGCATCACGGCTTTATATTGCGCAACATTCGTTGCGGTCTACACATTGACACAAGCGCCCCGAGTGTTGCGGGAACCGGCGGGTCCACTGCGCTCATTGGGCCTAGCGACCTCAATGAGTATGTTGCTCACCGTGTATTTCACGGGGCCACTGTTGGAACATAAGTTAGGCGGTAACTACGGGATATTTGATCGTGGCTTCGCGCAGGCCATCGGCATTTCGGCGGACCACGTGCGTGACCATGCGCTAAAACCGTTGCAATTGTTCGGTCATGAAATCAACAAAATCCCCAGCCAACCGGCGAGCAGCGATGGTGCCGAGATGCCTTTTCCGTTGGGCATTCCGCTTGCGTTATTTGCGATAATCGGTTGCGTCATGGCTTGGCGCCTCCCTGCACGTGGCTTCTTTGTTTTTTGCGCTGTTACGGCTGCAGTGTTGCTACTCATGACACTTGGCGGGCCGATTTGGTCATGGCTACCTGAGACCTACCTCGTCATTCAATACCCATGGCGGTTACTGTTATTCGTAGCATTTTTTCTCAGCCTTATCGGCGGCGCGACGATCTGTGCTATACCGGAAAGGAATGCCAAGTCGGTGTACGTCGGCTTTCTGATTCTGGTGCCGTGTGTTTACTCATTACTATTCATCAAGCCGGACTATCGGGATTTCATCGACGACTCCCGGATTCCACCGGTCGAAGATGTGCGCAAGGACACGTCAAACATCGGAACGGGCCTGGGCGAATATCTTCCGGTCGCAAGTTTGGCGTATTTATCGTACCTACGTTCACGCGGAAGCGAGCCGACGGTGATGTCAGGTACCGCGCACTTGTCCGGATTCCAGCACGTGGGCACGCGCGCGAAATTAAATGTCGAGGTCGGCAGTGCCGCTGCGTTGATCGAACTTCCATTCATTCACTACTTAGGCTACAAGGCAACCATGCGCGACCTAACCGGCGCAACGCGATCAGTGGATGTAAGCGAAGGTTTGAACGGCTTCAGCGTGGTCAACGTCAGTGGGAGCGGTGTACTTGAGGTGTGGTACGGCGTCACGACGTGGTCCGCTATTGCTTACGGCACGAATATCGTCGGGTTCGCGTGGCTGATTTTATTGTTGTCTCGCCAGAATGGCTTGCTGGTCTTCGGCAAGTTCGCGAAAAGGTCGAGCGTATCGAATCTCCTAGTCAATAATGCAATCAATGTACGGCAACAACGCTGAGTTGAACGGGGTTTGTTTTGCAAACTACGCAGCCGTCGATATGATGGAGCACCCCTCTCAAAATGACGATGCCGATGGACACCCTACCCGCTGACCGCCAACCCACCATTCGCGTCGTTGCGATGCCCACCGACACCAACACTGCGGGCGATATTTTTGGTGGCTGGATCATGTCGCAAGTCGACATGGCCGGGAGCATCGCCGCGATACGCCGCGCAGGGGGCCGCGTCGTGACTGTTGCCGTCAATGAGTTCCAGTTTCAAAAACCAGTTTATGTGGGCGATCTCGTGTCGTGTTATGCCGATGTGGTGCGCGTGGGTAATACCTCGCTCACGGTGTTTGTCGAAGTGTTTGCAGAACGTAATCGCGAAGTGGGCACGGCGGTCAAAGTCACCGAGGCCACACTCACCTATGTGGCGCTGGACGAGCAACGCAAGCCGCGTCCGGTACCTAAATAACGCTGACCTTATGCTATTCTTCAGGCAATTGGTTGCGTGGCGAGACCCTGCTCAATGACACATCGTTTAGTTCATCTCGGCAGATTTTTTCTGTGCGTCGGGTTGTTGGCCGCATTGGCGAACTGCGCAACCACCATCAATAAAGAACATCCCATGATCGTCACGCAGCCCGATGTCGCAGCGGCCACGATCTATTTCATTCGCCCAATGACGTACCGCGAACGCCCGATTGCAGACAAACCGGTCACGATTGAATTTAACGGCATGGAGCTGCTGAAAATCGGCAAAGGTGAATACACGCTGCTGCGCATACGACCGGAAAAAGTGCTGCTGAAAACGCGGAATCTGACGCCGTTTACCAACAAGGATGAATATGTCGAGATGACGCGCGAGCTGCGCCTGGAATTGGCGCCGGGCAAAACCTACTTTATCCATATCCGCCAGGTGAATGAAGAATTTCGCGGCGTTTACTATCTTCCGATGCTGGTCGATCTAAAAACTGCTAAAGAACTAGTCATTGATTCGGGCCCGACCCTCGGGGCGCGTAGCGCGCCGCTCCACACGCTGTCGCAGTAACCTTCGCTGTGCCCTCCCCTTCCGCGTGGACGCTGCAACGACGATTCCTTTGCGCGTGTTTGTATCTCTACGCCGGAGCAACCTGCGCAGCTGCGCATATCACCGCCATCACGCCGATGCAGGTGCCTTACGGTCACGCCACAACGCTGACCGTCACTGTCGCGGATGCTGAACCGACGACGCACCTGGCCTTGGTGCCGGGTGGTGCCTTTGAAAGTGGCTTAATTCCCCTGGCACAAGCGATGTTTGTGTTTCCGCTGCCGATGCGCGGTGAAGTCTTGGTCAGCTCAGCGCAGGAATTACTGCTCGCTGAAATCAATGCGGAACTACCAGTGACTAGGGCGCGATTGCCGCTGGCAGACGCCCGCCATTTTTCAGCCAGTGAAGAATTTGTGGTGTTCGTGGACAACGACCTGCTGCGTATCGTTAATCTGCAACAACCCGGCACATTGCGTGAACACGCTCCGCTACCCACCACGAGCTCGGTGCGAGATGTTGTTGTGGATCACCACACCGTGTATCTGTTGTTAACGACTGGCCAGGTATTGACAGCCGATGTTACGCAACCCTCAGCCGCGCTACGCGTGTTGGGTGAGTTACCTTCCTCGACCGAGCGGCTCATAGTACAAGCGGGAACCTGCTACTCCACGGCACCCAATGACGGCTTGCTAATTTCGGCGTGCGACGCAGACGGAATAACAACGCAGGGTAAGTTTGCCACCAGCGGTGTGATCCGCGACCTGAGTGTTGCTGATCGCATCGTCTACCTCGCCGACGGCCCGGCAGGGCTCACGTTAGTCGATGCCTCCGACCTTGCGCAGCCGCGCTTGTTGGGCAGTAACAACAAATTGGGAGATGCGCAAAGCGTCGCACTGGGCGCCGGACGTGCCGTGATAAGCAATCATAGCGGTGAAGTATTTTTGCTCGACATCACGCGACCAACCCTGCCGCTGGTCATGTCAACACTGCGCACTGAGGCCCCGCCCACCAACATCAGTTGGAGCGATGGCGACGCGTGGCTGGCCACGCAACGCGGCGCGCAACGCATCGACTTCCACGCCGAAGTGGCCCCGGTCATTTCCGATGAAGGTGTGAATTTGGGCGGCAGCCGCCGGGGTTATATAAATGACAACACCCTGTACGTCGCCGATTGGTTTTCCGGCCTGCATCTTTACGATATCGGCGATCCAGCACATTTGCGACACATTGGAAATTTTCATACGCCGGGGTCATCCAAGGGTGTCGTCGTGCGCGATGGCGTTGCGTTCGTCGGTGACGACGATCATGGCGTGCAAATTCTCGACATGTCGGATCCGGCCAAACCTGCGTTGCTGAGCCACATTCCTACACCGGGTCTGGCTTACACGATGAAGCTGGTCGGCCCGTTGTTATACATCGCCGACCACCGTGGCGGATTGCATATTGCCGACGTCAGCGATGTGCGCGCGCCGCGCGTATTAGGCAGCTACGACACGCCTGGCAAAGCCTGGGCGGTGGATGTGCGCGGGCAATTTGCATTTGTTGCCGACGACGCCAGCGGCTTGTTGATCTTTGACGTGAGCGACGCACATCAGCCGCGCTTGGTGGGGCAATTTTCGCCCGGCGGCGCGGCGGAAGACGTGCGCCTGCGCGATCAGTACGCGTTCGTGACATTTTTCGATCAGGGCTTGTTCATCGTCGATATCAGCGACCCGACTGCGCCGCACGCGGTCGGGCACATCGCCATCCCCGGCAACGCGCGCGGCGTCGACTTGCAGGGCAACTACGCCTATGTCGCCGCGTGGGAAGCAGGACTGCAAATTGTCGATATCAGCGACCTCGCCCATCCCCGCATCACCGGATATTACGACACCGACGGCTCGACCTGGGGCGTGAATGTGCGCGGCGATAGTGCCTACCTGCTGGACTGGTGGGGCGGCGTCAAAACAGTCGACATCCGCACCGTGCAGACGCCGCGATTGGCAGCCCGCTACCACGCACGCGCGCCGATCCGTGACGTGGCACTCACTCCGCGTTACGCGTTGACGGCTTCGGATCGTGCGGGCTTGCAAATCTACGACATCAAAAATCCGCTGAACCCGATTTGGGTCACCGGCGTGGATTTACCTGCCGCAGCACTCAGCGTGGCGTATGAAAATGACACTGGCTATGTCGCGACCAACGCGGGAATTACGGTGATCAATCTGCACGACCCGTTCAGCGCTGATCTGTTGCATAGCGTCGCCATGCCGCACGCACCACGTGTGGTGCGCACTGCGGGGCACCGGGTGTTTGTACTGGATGATAACGGCGGAGTATTCGAGCTGGATAAAACCCGTCGCCGCCTCATCCCGCTTGCAAAATCAGCGACCGACATTTGGGCCGATGCAACGACGTTGTATGTCGCGCGCGGCGTGCACGGTATTAATATTTTCGCGCTTGATGCCGAACAGCCACCGGTTCTGGCCAAGATATTCAGCACCTCGTCCGAAGTCGAAGCCGTGCGTGCGCAGGGCAATGTCGTGGTTGCAGCACTGCATAACCAAACGCTTGCGGTGTTCACACAACACAATCGCAACCTGCAATTGCGCGCGCTCTATCCGCTGAGCGATGCGTTCCGAGATTTTCAGATTATTGAC
>JANMQQ010000426.1:0-4338 GCA_031370545.1 Gammaproteobacteria bacterium | reverse complement strand
GCATGGTGGGTGGTCCCGTGTTCGATTTGCAGCGTACTGTGATGAACCCGGTAACGCTCTTTAAGGGTGTGAATGATGTTGTCCATAAAGACATCTCCGGGGTAACCACTGGGCATCACCAGATGGACCGTCAGGGCGCTCTCGGTGGTGCTCATGCCCCAGATGTGCAAGTCATGGATATCGGTCACCCCCGAGCATTGACGTAAATAGGCATCGATCGCTGGCACGTCGATGTTCGCGGGGACCGCGTTCAACGCGAGCTGTACGGATTCGCGCAACAAGCCCCACGTGCCGACCACGATCACGGCCACGATAACCAGACTGATAATGGGGTCGAGCCAGTACCAGCCCGTGAAAATTATCGTGATACCGGCGAGCACCACACCCAGCGACACGGCGGCATCCGCGGCCATGTGCAAATAGGCACCGCGAATATTCAAATCCCCTTTGCTGCCTTTCATGAATAGCCACGCCGACACGCCATTGACGACAATACCCACTGCGGCCACCAATGTGACGGTAAGCCCCGCGACGGCAGGCGGGTGTGAGAAGCGTTGCACCGCCTCCCAGCCGATGGCTCCACAGGCCATCAGCAGTAACATCGCGTTGGCCAGTGCGGCCAAAATCGAGGTGCTGCGTAAGCCATACGTGTAGCGTTCGCTGGGTGTCTTACGCGCCAGGATGGCGGCGCCCCACGCCAGCACCAGACCCAATACATCGGACAAGTTATGCCCAGCATCCGCCATCAGCGCGGTGGAATTAGCGATAAATCCGTAACTAAACTCGACCACCACAAATGCCGCATTCAGAACGATGGCGATCACAAAGGCTCGACCATGATTGTTTGGGTCACCGTGGTGGTGGTGACCGCCCGCATGAGAATGATCGTGGTGATGTTCCATTAATCTGCGTCCGTATGAGGTTCGGCGATGTGTTCCAGCATGTCGGCCAGCACTCCCGAAATGTGTTGATCGGCAGCGGCATAGAACACTTGCTTGCCGTGACGGTCTGCCTTGACGATGCGGGCGGCGCGCAATAATCGCAAATGATGGCTGACCAATGAATTACTCAAGCCGAGCGTGCTGGCGATGTCGTTCACTGCGATTGGCGTGTCGAGACAGGCCAGCACGATGCGCAGACGGGTGGTATCCCCGAGTAGCCGAAACAGATCTGCTAATTCAGAAATCGAGCTTTCTATAGGCGCTTGCATTCTATTTCCCTAATATATGAACATGTGTTCATATATTAGGATTGACTTGAGATAAATGTCAAAGCCATCGTATGTTTTTTCAAAAGCAGAAACGCTACCTTTTCGAATGGAGGAGCCAGAGCATGATCATTGATCATGGGAGGTAGAAATTTTTCACATTTTATTGATCCGGCCCGATAAAGCTTGAAGTCAATATGTGGCTTTAAACTTATTCAGGAGCGTAAACAAAGCATCCTTTCCCCTTGCGGGGAGAAGGAGCTCTGATGGTCGTGGCAAACAATAAAGTTCGATCAAGCACAAGCCGCACCTACAACTTGAAACTTCATCAGACCATATCAATATCGGCACCTTGATGTGCTGTCGTATCTAACGGGCACATTGTTTAGTTGTAATTATGCGGGTGAAGTTCGCGTTGCGCGCTGCACCCATAACCCGGCACCCGCTAATAGCGGCAAGCCGCCCAGCACCGCAACGATCACTGGCCCGGCGGGTAAGTCTTCCGAAAACGATAACCACAACCCGGCGATGCTGCCGAGCATGGCCAACACTCCGCCCAATGCCAGCCGTGCGCCGAATGAGCCCACCAGCAATGACGCCGTGAACGCGGGAATGATGAGGAACGCGAACACCATCAATACCCCCGCCAGATTGACCGCCAGCGTAATCACCACGGCAAACGACACAAAGAACAATAACTCCCAGCGAAAGCTGCTCTTACGCTCGTTCACTTCAGTAAAAGACAACGCTTTGAAGCGGCGAAAATACACCACGTGCAATAATGTCAATACTGCGTACACCAGCGCCAGCAGACCCACTTCTTCCCAACGCACCCACAGGATGTTGCCGCTGAACATCGACTTCAGTTCTTCCATCCCCTGGCTGGAACGGCTCAAGATTACAATCGCCACGGCGGTGGCCACCACGTACATGCAACCGATGATGACTTCACGCGCGGTTTTGTCGGGGATCGCGCGCAACTTTGCCAGTACCACAGCCGCCAGCAAGGTCGCACCTAATGCAACGAACTGCGCTTGCGCGCCGTGCACATCCCAGCCCAGCATGAAGGCGACGCTTACCCCCAATGCCGCGACCTGCGCCAGCGCGAGGTCAACGAAGATGATGCCGCGCGCCAGCACGTGCAGGCCGAGGTAAGTGTGAGTTGCGATCATCAAGGCGCACAAGGTGAATGCCGGGAGCAGAATCATCCACGCATCCATTACACCGCTCCGGCATTTTTAAGCGCGGCCACGATGGCGTCAAACAAATCAAAATAAGTCTTGATCTGCTCCGTAGCGCCCACTGACTGCGGCAACACGGCGATGCGCACGCCAGTGTGTTCGCTCAGGTATTTTGCCGAACGCTGTTCATAATACGGTTCCATAATCAGCAGGCCGATCTGTTGTTCCTTGATGCGTGCGATGAGCTGCGTCAGGTAGGCCGCGCTGGGGGAAATACCGGGCTTGGGTTCAACCTGTGCTGCAATGCGAAAACCAAACGCATTGGCCAGATACACGAACGAGGTGTGATACGACATCACCGCTTTCCCGGCCAGCGGCGCAAGCGCGGTTTTCCAGGCGGCGATTTTGACTTGCGCTTGCTGCTCGAACGCTGCCAGCGCGCGCTCAAAATCCTTCGCGTGTGCGCTGTCCAGTTGTGTCAAGCGCTGCGCAATCGCACGTGCCATGAGCACGCCGTTGTTCGGGTCCAGCCAATAGTGCGGATTGCCCGCCGCGTGTACGTCGCCCATATCACGCGTCACCGGACCGCTCGGCTTATCAAGCAACGTCACTGCGGTAGATAAATCCAGATAGCCTGGATTGCCCGGCTGCACCTTGTCATTGCGTGCCGATTGCAACAGTGCGGGCATCCAGCCAACTTCCAGCTCCGCACCTACCACCACCAGTAAATCCGCCTGGTATACCTCGCGGATCATGCTCGGCTTGGCCTGTGCGAAATGCGGATCAGCGGTGCCGCGTGTTAACGGTTTCACTTTCACCGCATCGCCGCCGATGGCGAGTGTCAACGCGGCAATGTCTTCGGTGCTGGTCACGACATTAAGTGCGGCTTGGGCCAGCCACGGTGCAAAAGTTAAAAGTAGCGCGATTACGCAGTGTATTGACTTTTTCATGAGAATCTCCAAACAGGTTCGATGTAGCAAGAAGTGCGAAGTAAAGCTGCTCCTTCCCCCTACAAGGGGGAAGGCTGCGACCGCCATGGATGGCGGAAGGTAGAGCAACGCATGGAGCAGTTGCCGGGGATGGGGGTGTGCAAGCACACCTTCTTTGAACATCACCCCCATCCCAACCTTCCCCCTTGCAGGGGGAAGGGGTGCGTTGTTTTCAAGGTTATTGGTCTGAACTGAGCTCCAATTTGCGTGGCTCCTTAGAACGTATGCGCCGCGTGGCTGCCCAGGTTGTATTCCATCTGTAACCAGATCGCGTTCACCTTCTTGTCCAAATGCTCGGCATCGTCGCGATTCAGTTGTAACCGCAGCTTGCTGTATTCCGTGGGATACCAAGTCACATTGGCGGCAACGCGCGTGCGTGCATCGCGTAGCGGATCGGTATTGCTGCCAGCACCGTTGCCATCCGCACGTTCCCAACGCAGTCCCGCAACCCAGCCGGATTGAAAGCCCCATAAGGCTTGCGTGTACCCGCCCCAGTCTTTCAGCACCTCATGATCTGCGGCTGCTGCATCACCCGCTTCGTAACGGCGTTGAATGAGCTCGGATTGCCATGCCACAAACGGAAAGCCACGCTGATTTTGCACGGGGGTCCATTTGAGATAGGCATCCGCGCCGTAGATGCGGCTGGTGGTGTCGCTACCGGAAGCGTTGGGCCCGTTCAGCCCGGAGAGCCCGAGGTTGACACTTACGGAGTCGCCCACATCGAAGCCGTTTAACCAGCGCAGCAAATACAACATGCGGCGCGTGCTGTGCCCTTGGAGCACATGCTCGCCCACTTTCTCGTTCGGGGTAAACATGAAGCTGGTGGTGGTTGGGCCACTGGCATTCTGTGCGCCGGCATAAAGCTCCGAATACCACGGCATCGGCGCCAGCCACGACACCCGTGCACCCTGGCTGCGCAATCCATCCGGACCGAATACCCGATTAAGCACCACCGGCTGAT
>JANMQQ010000392.1:0-21747 GCA_031370545.1 Gammaproteobacteria bacterium | reverse complement strand
GGTTCCTGTCCGCTGGAGCATGCCGCCGACCAGACCCGTAGCGGGCCGGTATTTTTCTTGGCCAGCTCCGGCAGAATATGTCCCTTGAAAACCTCAAACGGATGCGCATCGCGAAACCAGGAAGTTTCGTTGGTGGTCATGGCATCAACCACACGTTCACGCAGCCGCGTGTCACGTGTTAACAAATTCATCAACTCACCCAGCGAGTTGATGTTGCGCTCGGTCATCAGCCGTCCCAGTCGGCTGGTCACCAGGTAATGCTTGTTTTCTCCCAACACGATACCGGCGGTATCTTCCAGAAATTTCTGGAACGCCATGTATTCGTCAGTTGATATGCTGTGCGTGGTCACGAGGCGCAACAATAGGTTTTTTTAAATGTCACGATACAGCTCTTAAACGGGCATCGGCATGTTGATCCAACATTTCAAAGCGGCGCAGGATATTCTGCGCCAGCTCATTGGGCTCAAATTTCGGCACGAAAGCATCGGCACCGACTTTTTCGACCATCGGGCCGTTGAATACTCCGCTCAGCGACGTGTGCAATAAAACGTAGATATCCTTGAAGCGCGCATCCTGCTTGATCAGCGAGGTCAGGGTGTACCCATCCATGTTGGGCATCTCGACGTCGCAAATAATCATGCCGATCTGCTGCGCCACCGGCTCAGGCAAATTAGCCATTGCGTTGAGCGCATCCCAGGCTTGCTTGCCGTCCACCGCAATGGTGGCTTCAATACCGATGCGGTCCAGGGTGCGCTTGATCTGGCTGCGCGCAACACTGGAATCGTCCACCACCATGATGTGTCGCTTCACTGTCGCATGCATGCTCTGCTCCGCAACAATCGCATCAGAAACCGCAGCACGTTCACCCATGACTTGCACCAGAACTTTTTCCACGTCGAGAATTTCCACCAGTTCGTCATCGACGCGCGTCACCGCTGTCAAGAAATGTTCTTTACCTGACGCCTTGGGTGGCGGAATGATTTCGCCCCAAGTCAGGTTCACGATGCGATCCACGCTGCTGACCATGAATCCAATAGTGCAGCGATTATATTCCGCGATGATCACAAACCGGCCGATCACGCTGTCCAGTGGCGCCTGCCCGACCGCTGCCCCCAAGTCGATGATGGAAATTGTTTTGCCGCGAATATTTGCAATGCCGCACACCACGGAATGGGAGTTTGGAATGCGTGTCAAGCTTGGGCACTGAATAACCTCCTGAACCTTGAATACATTGATCCCATAGCGCAATTTTCCGGTCAGGCGGAACAACAGCAGCTCCATCCGATTGTTGCCTACCAATCGGGTACGTTGGTTCACCCCATCCAACACACCGGTCATCGAAGTGCTCCCGCCGCTGCGAATTAACTCTCTTGATATCGACAACGCGGCTCGTGACTTGAGAACAAAACAATGGCGTGCAACTTGCTTCTGAATCCAGCAAGTGCTCAGGAATAAAATGTCATATGCATAAGGTTATGGTCGCCTGGATCAGTTTGTTGTCATGCACAATGTTCGCGTGGGCTGCGGATGCTGTGCAGGAATTTGCGCCGATTGAAACTGCGGTGATCGACTACGTGTTAGCACATTCCGACCCGCACACGCGTTATGAAATTACGCTGGACCCGCCCGATGCACGCCTGCGCCTGCCGGTGTGTGAGCGTCCGATTGAAGCCTTCGCGCCGCCCGGCTATCGGCCGATGGGCAGCGCTACACTCGGCGTGCGTTGCAACCAGACACGCAGCTGGATCATCTATGTCTCTGCACATATCAAGGCAATGCGCCGCATCGCGGTGTTGAGCAACGCCGTGGTCCGTGGCGCGGTCATCACGCCTGCGGATGTCGTCCTGCGCGAGCAAGACGTCAGCAGTTTGAGCAGCGGATATTTTTTTGACGAGCAACAGGTCGTCGGCAAGCTCGCCAAGCGTTCGCTAAGCGCAGGCACCGCCATTTCGCCACATGAACTGACTGCGCCGCGCTGGGTTGTCCGCGGTCAAGTCGTGACCCTATTTGTTGACAGCGGCGGCTTGCAAGTACGCGCACAAGGCGAGGCGATGATGGATGGCACCGAAAATGATTCAGTCAAGGTACGCAACGTGTTATCCGGCAAAGTCGTCGACGGATTTGTGACCGCGCCCGGTACCGTGCGGGTGAAAATGTGAGCGGCATCACTCAAGTTGACCGTAGCACGGCCCGATAAAGAATTAACGAATACGCGTTTGAGGTAGCACTCCATGGCAATTGAAATCAGCGGCTTGGCAGTGGCGGGTGCACAGACCCGCAGCGAAAATTCCACTGCACAGGTGGCGCGCACCGAGCCCACTGTGGCGCAAAAAGAAACCGGCAGCACGCCGATCGCAGAAACTGTCACGCTCAGCGACGTAGCCCAACAACTACGTGGTCTGGAGAGCAGCCTGGGATCGGTTCCGGTAGTCGACACGCAGCGTGTGGAACAGGTAAAGCAGTCGTTGATCAACGGCAGCTACGACTTTAGCGCCGAACGCGTCGCCGCCCGAATGATACGACTGGAATCCGAACTGACTGGCTAGCGCCGGCGCTTTTACTACTCATCTTGAATAAAGAGACCCGCCATGAATCTTGCTGTATCACTGTTGCAATTACTCCCGCGCCAGGCTGCTGTCTACACGCGCTTCCTTGATCTGCTGCACGCGGAGCGCGCCGCGTTAGCTCATACGCAACCGGCAGCGCTGGAAAACTGCACGGCCGAACGCATGCTGCTGATGACGGAACTGGAAGCGCACGATCTGGAACTGCGCACATTATTCGAAAGCGCAAAGCTCACATTTTCTTCGCGCGCGGTTAACCAGTTCATTGCGACCGTTGCAGAACCCCAACGCTCGCAGCTGGCGCGGTCGTGGCATCAACTTCTGTCCATTGCTGCGGAATGCAAACAACACAATGCGATCAACAGCAAAATTGTCGATACCCGTCGCCAACACACTGACCGGGTGCTGCGGATCTTGATGGGCCAGATCACTCCCGCCGCCGCTACGTACGCGGCGGACGGCCGCGTTCAGCCCGCCACGGCTTCCGCAACGCTTGCGACTGCGTGAACGATGAACACCAACGAATCCGACACACCGATCGGCCAACAGTTTGAGGTCGTAAACGATCCGGCGAAGATTCACGCATTGCTCGAACACGTACAAACCAGCCGCGCGATGTTATCGGTTAAAGTTCCCACGGCTGCGAAAACCTATAACAGCATGATCATGGAAATCGACCCGGCGCATCACTGGATCACCATTGATGAGTTGCATCCCGCAGAAGGCCACACGCTGTTTCTGGCGCAGCGCAAGCTGACGGTATTCGGCGTATACGACGGTGTTGACATTCGATTTGACGCCTCGTTGATCGAGGTCGGCAAACAGTCTGATATCAATTTCTACAAAATAAAATTTCCAGGCACGTTGAAGTATTATCAACGACGTTCGTCATATCGCGTGCGCTTATTGCGCGCCAGCGCCATTCCGGTGATTTTGATGTTTGGGCCGGGCGATTATGCAAAAGGCGAGCTCTACAATATTTCCACCGGCGGAATGGGCATCAAATTCACTCGCACCATTCCCAAAACGCCGAACCCGGGGCAGCTCATTCCAGAATGCGAAATCCGCTTTCCGGATGGAGAAAAATTTGTCTGTGCGCTGGAAGCCCGCCATATGATCAATATAAAAAGTAATGACCAAGCTCTGCTTGGCGCGCGCTTCATTAAACTCAACACTGCGCAACAACGCACCATTAATCGTTTCATCGCCGCGCTGGAACGCGAAGCGCGCCGCAAAATAAATTAAGTTAAGTCTCTCGTCCTCCCCGTCGCCACCCATGCAGCCTTTGTAATATGCGCAGCACACCAATTGGCGCATGCGCTTTCTTCCATGCACCCGCGACATATTTATTGGCCTCGGCGAAGGTCGGATAAATATGTATGGTGCCCAGTATTTTATTCAACCCAATGCCGTGTTTCATTGCACCGACAAACTCCGCGATGGTCTCGCCAGCGTGGCTGCCAACAATCGTGACCCCCAATATTTTGTCGCTGCCCGGCGACGTCAGCACTTTTATTTTTCCGTGGGCTTCGCTGTCGGCAATGGCGCGATCCAGATCGTCGATCACGTAGCTCGTCACTTCGTAGGCGATGCCGTTTGCGCGCGCCTCCTGCTCATTAATGCCAACACGCGCCACTTCCGGATCGGTGAAGGTGGCCCAGGGCACCACGCGATAATCAACGCGAAATTTTTTCAGCGGCGCAAATAGCGCATTCACCGCGCAATACCAGGCTTGATGTGCGGCCGTGTGAGTAAACTGGTACGGCCCGGTGACATCGCCGCAGGCGTAAATATTCGGGATGCGCGTGCGCAGAAATTCATCGGTCTCTACGGTACCGGACCGTGTCAGTTGCACGCGGAGTTCTTCCAGACCAAAGCCGCTTACATTGGCTTTGCGCCCCAGCGCCAACAACACCACGTCAAACGTGATGCGTTGCGATCCGCTTGCGGTTGAACACACCAGCACATCGTTGTCGCCATCGCGCTCAAAACGCTGGGCCGTGTGCCCGGTGAGCACTTGAATTTTTTCATCGACGAAGCGCTGCAACACCAGTGCGGCAATGTCGGCATCCTCGCCCGGCAACAATTGGTCGTCGCGCTGCACTACTGTCACCTGCGAACCCAGACGCGCGAAGCATTGCGCGAGTTCACACCCAATCGGGCCGCCGCCCAGCACCAGCAAGCGACGCGGTCGCTCGCGCAGTTCCCAAACCGTGTCGCTGGTTCGATAATTCACTTTATCCAACCCCGGGATGACCGGAATATTCGGCCGGGCTCCGGTCGCGACAATAATATTGCGCGTGGTCAACACGCGTTCACCGACGCGCACTTCATACGGCGAAACGATGCGCGCCGTACCCGCAACGCACTCCACGCCCAGGCCGGTATAACGCTCGACCGAATCATGCGGCGCGACCTCGCGGATCACGCGCTGCACCCGTTCCATCACGTCGGCGAAATCGTAGTCGATGTGAGCTCGCTTGAAGCCGAATTCTTGCGCGCGCTGCGCGTCGTTGAGCATGCGCGCGGAGCGGATCAACGCCTTACTTGGCACGCAGCCGGTGTTGAGGCAATCACCGCCCATGCGCTGTTGTTCCACCAACGCCACCCGCGCCTTGAGCGTCGCGCAAATATATGCCGACACCAGACCCGCCGAACCGCCGCCGATCACCACCACGTTGTAGTCGAATTTCCTGGGCTTGTGAAAACGGCGCATGACGTGCTGAGTGCGATATATCTCCAACAGCTTTTTTGCGAGCAACGGAAACACGCCCAACAATGCCAGCGACGCAATCACTTCCGGTGACGCGACATCACGCAACGATTGCAATTGACCCAACTGCGTTCCGGCATTCACGTAGACCAGCGTTGCCGGCAGCATGCCGAGTTGGCTCACCAGGTAATAACGCGTCGCGCGCATCGGTGTCAGGCCCATCAATAAATTGACCACAAAAAACGGCACGACCGGCAGCAGCCGCAACGACAACAGATAAAACGCACCGTCGTTGGGAAAGCCGTGGTTGATGCCGCGCAAGTGATCGGAAAATTTTTTTTGCAGGTAGTCGCGCAGCAAGAATCGCGAGGCCAAAAACGCCAAGGTCGCACCGATAGTGCTGGCGAACGAAATCACCACCGTGCCGACCAACAAGCCGAACAATGCGCCGCCCGCTAGCGTCAGCAACGTGGCGCCGGGTAATGACAAGGCGGTGGTGCCAACGTACAGCGCCAGGTAGATGAGCACCGTTTGCCAAGGATGCCCGGCGTAGTAATCGCTAAATGTTTGCTGCTGTTGCTTCAGCGCATCGAGCGTTAAATGGCGATGCAGATCAAGGGCGAAAAACGCGACCAGCGCAATCGCAAAAATCACCGCGATTAGAATTTTTACGCCGTGGTTTTTAAATGTCATGGTCATCTACCGGTGGTGCTTTACGCGGATCATCCACGAGCCCTGCACGCAGCGCACGTTCAAAATCCGCAGGGCGATCCAGATCCCAACTGGTGGGTAACTCGCTCCATCGCCATTGCAGCTGACACAATCGTTCTCGCGTTTGCGCGAGTACCTGTGCACTGCCCCAGGCGACATCGGCGAACAGGCGCGGATCAGCACTGCGTAACCCGAGCAAGACATAGCCACCGTCTTCTGCAGGACCGAGCACGGCGTCCTCACCTTGCGTCAAGCGTTGCAGCGCGGTGGCGATAAGGTCCGGCGCGAGCATTGGCCAATCCGTGCCGATGCAAATCGCAACCTCGGCGGACTGCAATGCCTCGGTAAACGCGTGCAACATGCGAGCACCTAAATCTACACCGCGTTGCGCGTGCAGCTCCAATTCGAACCTGCTCTTTAAATTGTCAAACAGCGGCTCGTCGGTGCTCTGAGCACACCATAATTGCAGCGGCGCAAGCGCAGACGCGTGCATGCGTTGCACGGTGTTTTGCACCATCTCGCCATGTAACCGTGTCGCACCCTCAGTACCCAACAACGACACCAGACGGGTTTTGACCTGCCCGCAAACCGGCGCTTTCGCAAAAATCAAAATGCGTGCAGCGGGAAATTGCATCAGGGCTTTTGCTGGTAGAGTTTTGCCAATCGCTGTGGACTGGCACCCAAGGCATAGGCTAGGCGCATTCGCCACATGAGCACGACGGTGCGAGTAATTCCGCGCTGCTCCCATCGACGGCTGGATGTCACGACCCGCGCCGATAAATTCGCGGGTCGGGCCACGCGCTTGAGTAACTTGCACAACGCGATGTCTTCCATCAACGGAATCTCAGGATAACCACCCAGCCGAACGAACAGCGCGCGGCGCACGAAAATCGCCTGATCGCCGGTCGCAATGCTGGAGACTCGCGAGCGGAAATTCATCAAGGTTTCAATGCTGCGAAGCAGAAAATGCTCACCGGACAAACGCACGTCGAAGCGCCCCCATGGAATTTTTCCATCGAGTAAGGCGCCAGCTATTAACCTATCCGCTTGATCCGGCAATTGCGTATCCGCATGCAGAAACAACAGCACATCACCACTCGCGGCGGCAGCCCCGGAGTTCATTTGGTGGGCGCGCCCGCGCGCACTGTCGATGACCTGATCCGTAAACTCGCGCGCAATCGCTGGCGTGTGATCACTGCTGCCACCGTCGACGACGATGACTTCGTGACCACGCGTTTGTAAGGCGCGCAGGGGTTTTAATGTGTCGCTCAGTTGCGGCGCTTCGTTGAGGGTGGGGATGATGATGGAGAGTTTCATGATGTGAGTTGGATTATGGGCCTGCCTCGAACAGTGACCACCCCATTCCTAACGGGGCACCTTCCGCTGCACACGGAAGTGCGAGTGCCGCGAAGCGCAGGGATGCGCGAGAGCGGCCTCGAAAATGAGGAGGGGAGAATAGCTTTTCCTCCCCTCCTTTGTTCAAGGAGGGGAGGCGGCGCAGCCGACGGGGTGGTCGCAGTTGCGGTTGCTGTTAACAACACCCCGCCGTCCCACCCAACACCCCACTGTGTGCCGCACCTTTACTTTCGCTCACCGGACGCGTCTTCCCCACCGGCGCACACCACGGCACCGGCACCCGCGCAACACTTGGCACAATACCGATAAAACTGTCGCGCAGCGGCCCCTGCGTCAGAAATTCAAACGTTCGCGCACACACCGCCATGCGCTCACCGCGCGGATACGTGCTGCCTTCATCATCTGTCACCCCTTGAAATGGGCCCCGATAAATCACCGCATGCCCAACATCAAGACGTGGCTCGCTTGAAACTTTTACGGCGGTTAACGTAACCGAGCGAAACTCGATGCCTTCCACAACGCGCCAGGGCTTGGCATCCCATTTGTCGTAACTCACAGCTTGAAAACCAATCGCGGCGAACGCTTGCAGAAACTCCAGCTCCTGAAATGCACCGGAAATACAGCCACTCCATAACTCTGAATTTTTCTTCAGTCGCTCCGGCACCACTTCGTCGCTGACGATATCGGAAATCGCAATCCGGCCGCCGGGCTTGAGCACGCGATGAATCTCACTGACCAACTGGCGTTTGTCGGATTCTGCGACCAGATTCAACACGCAATTGGAAATCACCAAATCAACCGAATGATCGGCAATCAGTGGGCGCTCGCGACGCTGGGTGTCTTCCCACGCGTGCAGCGCGTTCAGATCGCCGTGCGTCCGCACCGGGTGCGTGGCCAGATGGTCATCGAGCGCACGCAGATCCAGCGCCAGGTTTTGAATATTGCCTTTGACGAAGCGCACCCGCTGCCCGCCGAGTTTGTCGGCCATCTCTGCTTGATATTTTCCGGCCAGGGCGAGCATGTCGTCGTTCATGTCAACACCGATGACGAAGCCGCGCGGCCCGACCAGTTGGGCAGCCATGTAACAAATTTTTCCGCTGCCGCTGCCCAGATCCAATACCACATCGCCCTCGCGTACATAGCGCGAAGGATCGCCGCAACCGTAGTCTTTCTCGACAATTTCCTTGGGCAACATGGCGAGCAATCCGGCGTCGTAGTCCACCGGACAACACAGTGCGGGTTGTACTTCTTTGGCACCTTCCGAATAACGATCCAACACGGTTTTCTGAACGTTCACGCGCGCCTCCTGATATAAAAATTATTCTGTAATTTAATTACTCAAACGAAATTAGATTAAAGCCCCGCCACAACTGCTGCCCTGCCCGGCCGTGCAGCCGTAGCAATGGTCTTTCACCGTAATTGGCTTACCGGTCAGATTGATCTCGGACAACTTTTTAATATGGATGCGCGGCTGCTGCACTGCGCCCAGCGATACGCCGAGCATCTGGTTGAAGTCGCAGTCGTAGACATAACCTTGCCAGTCAACGCTGATGAGGGTGCGGCACATGACATTATTCAGCGCGGCAGGATTATGCGCACTACGCAGCAAAGTCATGTAGTCCTGGAATCCACCCTGCGAAATCAGGGTCGAGCCAAAGCGCTGAATCGGCATGTTGGCGAGTGCGAACAGGCTGTTGAACACGATGCCATGCTGTTCGCCTAACTGCTTTTTATAGTCATGCTCGAGCGCCTCTTGCGGTGGCGGCAAGGACGCACCTTGCGGGTTGTACACTAAATTCAAAAACAACCTGGTGCCTGCCCGGCCATAACCAAGCGCGTTCAGCTTTTGCAGAGCGAGAATGCTGCGCTTGAAAACACCCGCACCGCGCTGCTGATTCACGTTGTCTTCGAGATAACACGGCAGCGATGCGGTGATTTCAACCTGGTGCTGGGCAAGAAAATCGGCGAGATCATTTTGTCCGGGCTCGAACAACACGGTGAGATTGCAGCGGTCGATCACGCGCACGCCCAACGCCCGTGCCTGCTGCACCAGATAACGAAAATTCATGTTTAACTCCGGCGCACCGCCAGTCAAGTCCAGCGCCTTTGCACCTGACGCATGTAAATAGTCAAGCACCTGCTCCACGGTCTCGCGCGTCATCATCTCTTTGCGCTTGGGGCCTGCGTTCACGTGGCAATGCAAACACTGCTGATTACAGCGATAACCGAGATTCACCTGCACGGTGTCCAGGCGCGCGCGCTCGATCAGCGGAAAATCGGTTACTTCTAGCAGCGGAAGGGTTGCGTGCATGCGTTACTCCAAAGCGTGTAGCGTTAACGAAACTGCGGCGGATACCACACCTGCCGCAGGAACAGTGATCAACCAACCAATCAAAATCAACTTGAGTGCGTCCTGTTCGCTGGGTCGTGAATTTCCAACCCAACGCACTCCCATCAGCGAACCAGCGCTAATGTGAGTTGTCGAGACCGGGAGCCCCAAGGGCGTCGCGGCCAGCACCAACAGCGACGTGCCGGTGTTTGCGATCAGACCGGTACGCGGTTCGATCAAGGCCACACGATACGATAATGTATTCAATACAGTGTAGCCGCCCCACAATCCACCCAAGCCCATCACCACGCTGACGGCCAGCACCAGCCATACGCTCGACAGACCGTGCACAACGCTCGCCTCCGGCACAAACGCGACAGCCAGCACCAGAAACGCCGCGATTTTCGGCGTGTCGTTCAGGCCGCGTGCGAAACTGGTGGTGCCACTGCTTAACCAATGCAGCGCGGTCCAGAGCTGCACGCGCAGGATGCGCCGTAGCGCAGGTGCATCGTCTTGCGCACACACGTAGGGATTTTTTTTCCATTCCTCCGGCGCGCAACAACCCGGCTGCCAGGCCGGCACTTTGCTCGCGACATAACGCGCGATCAACAAAATCGCCGCACATAATCCCACCGCCAGTAACGGGCCGAGCAACAGCGGTAACAAAGCTTTGTTCGCCACCACGGCTGTATGCAGTCCGTCTGGACCGGCGAACACCAGCACCGCGCCCACGATGCCGCCCAACAAGGCATGTGTCGTCGAAACCGGAAAGCCAAACCAGGATGCCGACAGCACCCAGGCGCACGCACCGACCAGCACGCTAATGATGAATATGAGATCGACATGAAAACCCGGCGCAACAAAATCACTGCCAAACGTGCGCAGCAAAGACGCACCCCACCACACCGCAGCAAAACCACCCAGCACGGTACACACGCTGCCCCAGATAATCGCGCGTTTCGCGCTCGATGCGCCGCTGCCGCTTAACGTCGCCACACCCTTAGCCACATCGTTCGCGCCGTTCGCCCACGCGAGCAACAACACCAGCGCTGCACTCAACCCGACTGCAAGCATCACCCTCTCCCCGATCAATCAGAACGAAGTATAGTCGGTGCTACGCGCAGAACCTTACACCCCTAACGCCTGCTGCGGCTATGTAGCTATGGCGCAAAATTCGATGCTACAATTCGCGCGCCTGACACGGCCTGACAGTCCAAGCCGCGCTCAAGTGAAGTCGTAAAATTGCTGAAATTTGGGGCGGTAGCTCAGCTGGGAGAGCGCTGCGTTCGCAATGCAGAGGTCGGGAGTTCGATCCTCCTCCGCTCCACCATCCGCAGTTCCAGAGCAGTCCGAGAAAGGTCAAGACCCTCTACATCGCCCGCTACGCTGCGGGCTTTTTTTTGTCCTATTGGTGGATGTAGTTGAAATTTGCGGCGCCTAACGAGGGTGTAGAAAAACTACTGGAAATTGTTTTTACGGCGTCACAAAACCCCTCCCAATACTGAGATCGTCGATCCTGAGCCCTTCTGTAAAGTCGAATTTTCTCAGAATTCATTTGCGAATTTTCCAACGGGGTTTTTCTACACCCTCAACGTGGAGCCAAGGGGCTGCGCGCTTTTGCGCAGTCCCGCTTGAGGGTGGGGTTATGCGAAGTGTTCTGCGCCTTCGGGTGGAATAACCCAAGAATGCATACGCCCTTCGTAGACTGAGAAGACAGGAACTGGAAAGGTTGGATCAGCGAAAGCGCCGACGGGAATGGCAACGAATTCGTCCAATCCTTCCGACTCGTAGTAGACAGTTGATCCGCAAACTGGACAGAAGTGAAATTTTATTTCGGATCCCTCGTCACTGATGCGTACGTATTCGGTCGAAGTTCCGGTGATGGCTACCTGCTTGCGAGGAAACCGGGCCTGTTCGCCGAATGCGCTGCCCGTTCGTCGTTGGCATGCAAGGCAATGGCAGATCGAAACGCGCACTGGCTCGCCTTCCACTAGGGCCTTTAGTTTGCCACAGCTACATGTGGCTACTCGAATTGACACGATTGCCAAACGCTGAATCCTCACAAATGCATAACGGCGCGCTGAAAAGACCACAGGAAACAAGCAGCGCATGCCGCGTCCCGCTCGAATGATGGAATGGACTCCTCCCCGCTTTTTTTTCGGCATCATTGTGCCTGGTAAGGAACCTTTCAAAGATAGACAGGAGGAGCCCGTGAACGAGTCTAAGACGATCGCAGTGGATTTGGCAAAAGACGTATTTGAGTTGTCGGCGGCGGATGCGCATTGGCGCACCGTGGAACGACACCGCCTGACGCGTGCGCCGCTGAGCCGGTATTTTCAGAACCGCGCGCCGATGGAGTAGGAAGGTTAGGCCTCAAGCTGCTTCTCCATGAACACACTCAAGGGATCGCTGCTGTAGCCCCCAAAGGGGCCGCGTTCCACATAGGCAAGCTTTTTGTATAGACCGAGCGCCTCGGATTGCTTAACTCCAGTTTCGAGCCTCGCGATGCGCACGCCACTACCTCTCAGATAAGCCTCCAAGTGCTGCATTATTGCTTCCGAGAACCCTTCCCCCTGTGAGACTCGAGTACAAATACCCGTTTGACTTCACCGTACGTACCGTCGTCGGCAAGGGTTTTGACAGCGCCGCACGCGACGAGCTCGCCTTCGATGTAGCCACCAAGGAAGAGAACGTTGGGAAGTGCAAGCGCTTGGACGCTCTCCATGTGATTGCTCTCCGATGGATAGAGAGCTGCCATGTACGCGTCCGACTTGGCAATCAGCGCCTGAGCCGCCGTCGACTTTGGATTCAGTGGTTCGATGTGCACAACATTTCCTCGCACAAGTCTGCGCAAGTCTGGGGTCAGGCTTGCGTCTGGGGTCAGTGCGTCTGGGGTCAGGCTTGCGTTATTGCATAATTACGTTGAGATTCGCGAACGATTACGCTGTTGTCGCGCGCTTGACCACCAAACACTAACCTGCAATGACCTGGCACGTTACGCCGCTATTGGTTGAATATGATTCACGTCCACCACGTTGCGGGCTTCCTCAAGATCGTAGTCCGTCTGTAAACCCATCCAGAACTGTTCCGACGTATTAAACGCACGCGCAAGCCGTAACGCGGTGTCGGCTGTGATTGAGCGCATGCCCAATACAATCTCATTCACCCGGCGAGGTGGGACATCAATCGCGCGAGCGAGGGCGTTTTGACTAATTCCCATCGGTTCGAGAAAGTCTTTCAGCAAAACTTCACCGGGATGAACGTTCGCGAGTTTTTTGATGTCACGCTGCGATGGGGGCCTTGCGCAATTCTTCCCGCACGATCTTGCGTAGCGTCTTTTCCAGCGTTCCTTCCTGTTCCGCCATGCCGTTGCGCAGCATGTCGTTAAGCAACGTCTGATACCCGATGCCGTCGCGTTCCGCGCGGTCACGGAAGAAGGCCAGCACATCGTCGTCGATCATGATGGTGATGCGCGTCTTGCCCTTGCTCGACGGCATCACTGGTCGTAGCTTGGCAAGCTGTCGCTTGGAGAGCGGCGGAACGTCATCGGCTGCTGTACCGTGCGTATTCTTTCCAGTAGTGGCGCGCTTCATAAGGTTCTGCCCTCCGGGCTGATATCACGTGAATGTGGTCATCGGTCACGATGGTGTGGATCACCACCAAGACCCCGTTGACGGCTTGTCCGACACTCACGAACGCTGTTCATGCTACCGTTCCCGGTCGTCTTCATTGGTTCAGATAGAAACCGTCGAAGATTAACGCGGCATCCGCCAAGGAAACGCTGTGCTTTTTCAGATTGCGAGCGGCTTTCTTTGGGTCGAACGTGACGCGCGTGATTTGAGTATGCATAAACGTATGCATATCGTCAATGACAGTAGCGGCGCAAGCCTCGAATCCTTGCTGCCGTCCACCCTGCTGGTGGAAAATTCACCAAGTCATATCGCGCATGCCCACTGGCGTTCCGAAAGGCCGTGGCCGCGTGCTATATTTCCTGTCGTCATGCCCCGGGCATAAGTACACGCAGGAAATTTTGGGGGTATCCGACGATACTGAAGTGGGGGATATGTAGTAATGGCAAGGCTTATCGCGGCTAATTCGATCCTCCTCTGCCCATCCGCAGTTCCAGTGCAGTCCGAGAAAGGTCAAGACCATCTACATCGCCCGCTACGCTGCGGGCTTTTTTTGTTTGTTGTATCTGAGCAGTGATCCACATTCGCTCCTCCATTGGAGCGCGGGCTTCCAGCCCGAAAAAAGCGGCCAGGATGGCCGCGCTCCCGTCAGCATCTTCAAAAAATCATCATCCAAATAAATGTCGCCAAGTGGCGCCATTTATTTGTGACCATGCTTTGTTGACGACAATGGTACGGGTCGAACTGTGCGAGCACTTCTCGGACTTAAGAAAAAACTTTGTAGATTTTAGAAGGGCAGGTTCTGGGTGAATTTCACTACATCAAAACATTGCGCATGATGCGCCGCGTTTTGTTTAGACGCAGAACAGTTGATGGTGCGCGACCTGCACCATTTCTAAACTTCATTTCCAGCTACTGGAATTCCACGCTGAGCGCCATGGTGGTGCATTCCTGCATAGTGTCATCGCACGCTCTCAAAATGATGTACCCAGGCTTGGGTAGCCGGTTCAGAAAAGGCGTGATATCCCGTCCCGGGTTTTCATAACTGATCCTGCCGCAGGAGAGAATATTGTCGGTCGTGAACTGGCAGTTCATCGTCACAGCGTCGAGAACCACGTAGTCGCTGAGGCCGCGATAGAGTTGTTTGAAATGGATATCATCACGCGCCCGAGGATCCTCGGGGTCGAGGTAAGGATCGTTACTGACGTACATATCTATTTGGTAGGCACCCTCGGTAGCCACCTCCCACTCAATCTGAAAATAGCCGCTGTCAAGATAGGGCGTAATGGGTGCTGCGCCATAATTGAAGGCGGTCGCGCCAGGCGCGGCGAGCAACGAAAAATATCGAATTTCCGGGGCGTGATGGTGATCAACGAAGACCACCGGAGTGACCACGGGATCATTCACCGGATCGCAACCACTAATAGCTAGCAGAGCGAGAAATGCGGTGGTGGTTGAAGATATTCTCATAATGTCTCCGCAGGTTTGCTCGTGGATTAAAGTCGTAGGTTGATCATCTCCTGGGCAACCTGAACGCGAGCGGAACGCGTCACTCCCCACACGGCTTTCGATGCTGAGAATCTAGATTAAACCGCGTCTTTTCAGCTCTTGTTTGATGCATGCGTAGCATCTCGGCGGCTCATCAAAAGCTTCCAGTTTGCGTTGAAAGCTGCGTGCAGGGCTCGTGTCATGACACTTCTCCTTGAAGTGCAAGACGTGTTGCGAGAGCACGGCTTCCAACCGCGATAGCAAGTGCGAGAACGATCAGAATCGCGCCGACGGCGAACGTGATCCGCATGCCGGTGGCAACGGCCTCAGGATGCGCCGTAGTGATATCAATCGTCGCCGATGCGAGCGCAAACACCGCGCCCATAACCGAGGCACCGGTGATGAGCCCGAGGTTGCGGGACAGATTGAGCATGCCGGAAATGACGCCCCGCAGCTCTGCATGGATATCTGTCATGACGGCGGTGTTGTTGGCCGTCATGAACAACGCATAGCCGACCGTGACGACGACCATGGGAGCGATGTAGCCGGGGATGCCGAGCGTTGTTGGCAACATTGCAAGAAGTAAGCAACCAACCGCGATGGCGATGAGCCCAACGAGGGTCATTCGTTGTGCGCCAAAACGATCCGCGCTGCGACCGGCGGGCACACCAGTCAGCGCGGCGGCAAAGGGGCCCACCGACATGACGAGTCCAACAAGCACCGCGTCAAGCCCGAGCGCACGAGAGAGATAGAACGGTCCGACCACCAGCGTCGCCATCATCACCGTCGAGACCAGCGTGCTCATGGCGAGGCTCCCACTCAGCACAGGATCGCGGAATATCGCCAAGCGGATCAAAGGTGCTGCTGCTCTCCTCTCAGTGAGCACGAATAGGCCGAGTCCGAAAGTAGCAGCCAACAGCAGTGCCAGGTTGAGTGGACCGAAACTGCCGCGCCCCATCGTCATGGCGAGGGCATAGGCCGCGAGCGCCAGAGCAAGCAGCAGCGTGCCCAAATTGTCAAAACCGGCGCGATCTGTCTTCGGCCCCCGGCGATCAACAGGCAGATAGCGGTACGCGAGCAGTAGAGTCAGGATGCCCAACGGTACATTGATGAGAAAGATGGACGGCCAACCCAGCCCGGCGATCAGCACACCGCCGAGCGACGGGCCCAGCGCGGTGCCCAGCGCGGACATAGTTCCGAGCAACCCGACGGCGCTACCAGTCTTTTCTTTTGGAACCGTCTCACCAATAAACGCCAGGGTGAGAGCCATCATGATGGCCGCGCCTAGCCCCTGCACCGCTCGCGCGGCAATCAGCAGCCACAGCGTAGAGGCCATGCCGCACAGGATTGAGGCGACCGTGAACAGGAAGATTCCAACAAGTAGCAGCCGTCGACGTCCGATCTGATCGCCGAGCCGTCCAGCGCTGACGATCAAGGTGGTGATAGCGAGGAGATAAGCAAGAACGACCCACTGGACTTCCTGGAAGGAGGCGTTGAACGCCTGTGCCAACGTCGGCAACCCAACATTGGCGATGCTGGTGCCCAGCGAGGACAGCAACATGGATAGCGAAAGACCGGCAAGCGCCCACTGAACAGAAGGCGTTCGTATAGTACTACCACTGGCTGCTGTGTCTGGTTCTGCAAGGATTGGCTTCAAAATAACCTCCGCTGTTTAGCAATGCTCGTAAAAGGAGCTATCCGAATCATGCCCTCATGTTTGATATGGCGGAAGACGCACCATCTGCACTTTATTCATGCGTTTGACGCCATATCATGAACAAACTGCTCTAGAATCAATGCATGTCGACACCCGATCTCAACTTGCTTGTCACCCTGGATGTGCTGCTCGCGGAAGGCAGCGTTGCGCGCGCCGCCCAACGGTTGCGACTCAGCCCATCGGCGATGAGCCGCGCGCTAGCGCGGTTGCGTGAGACAACCGGCGATCCGTTGTGGGTCAGGGCGGGACGCGGTCTTGTCCCCACGCCTCGAGCGCTCGAACTCCGCGAACGGGTCAGCCAGCTTGTGCAGGACGCTGAAGCGGTGCTACGCCCTGCAGAGAAACTCAACCTCGAACAACTGGTCCGAACGTTCACGCTACGGACCAGCGAAGGTTTTGTGGAAAATTTCGGACCAGACCTCGTCGCTCGTATCAGCGAGGAAGCTCCCGGCGTGCGGCTGCACTTTTTGCAGAAGCCAAACAAAGACAGCACGCCGCTACGCGATGGGACCGTCGATCTGGAAACTGGTGTGGTGGGAACGACGATGGGTCCGGAAGTACGGGCGCAGGCGTTATTCCGGGACCGCTTTATTGGCGTCGTACGATTGGGGCACGCGTTGAGTCAGGGTGAGATCACTCCCACCCGCTATGCGGCCAGTGGGCACATCGGCGTCTCGCGGCGGGGTCTTGACAAGGGACCGATTGATGAAGCCTTGAGCCCGCTCGGTCTGGAACGGAAGATCGTTACGATTGTCGGTGGCCTTTCGACCGCGCTGGCCTTGGCTCGCGCCTCCGATCTAATCGCCAGTGTTCCCGAACGACACACCGGAAACGTGCGCGCCGGAATGCTTAGCTTTCCGCTTCCGGTCTCCACGCCCGAAGTCACGGTTTCATTGCTGTGGCATCCACGGCTGGACGCTGATCTAGCACATCGCTGGCTGCGCCAGTGCGTTCGAGACATTTGTGCGGAGTAAGCTTGGTCGTCAAAAGCTTACGCCATCTCAATCAATTTAGGCCTGTTGTTGACATTTCTGCGCGAACCCAGCGGGTATCACCTGAATGATCTGTACCGATCAGTCATAGCGAAACCGAAATGTCGCTTCCAAACGATATTCCGAATCCTTAGGAGCAAAGTGCTCGGCCCCAACCTCTACGTAACAATTGAACGTTTAATGTATTCGCCATGCAGCGCAATTTGCCTGTATTTACTGCATTTCCCTAACTCAAGTGCAGTTAAGGGGTACGAAAACTGTGGCCTGCGACACATTTCGCACGGGCTCGTTGTTGACGGGGTGTAGTTAAACTGTTTGGCCATAGGGATGATTGTGGCGAGCGGTCTGGTCGATGGCGGAATCATGAGGAAGCTGATCACGCTAAGTGCTGTGCTCATTTGCGCTGCGGCACACGCCGGTTTTCCGGAGGGTGCGGCCGCGTATCAGCGTGGCGACTACGCAACCGCTGTGCGGGAGTTTCGTGCAGCGGCGGCGGGCCGCAACTCCGAGGCTCAATACAATTTAGGTGTGATGTACGAGCACGGTTACGGCGTGAAACAGGACGATGCCGAGGCGGCTGCGTGGTATCGCAAAGCCGCCGAACGCGGATACGCGCAGGCCCAACTGCGCTTGGGACAGATGCACGCGGATGGGCGCGGCGTACCACAAGATGATACCGAAGCGGTCGCCTGGTACAGCGAGGCGGTGGAGCGCGGCAGTGCCGAAGCTCAACATTACTTAGGGGTCATGTACGAACAAGGACGCGGCGTGCAGCGAGATGATCTGGCGGCGCTCAGGTGCTATCGCAAAGCAGCGGAGCAAGGTTACGCACCGGGGCAATACCATCTGGCGAGAATGTACCAGCTCGGCCAGGGTGCAACCCAAGATCATGGCGCGGCGCTGAAGTGGTATCGCAAGGCGGCAGCGCAAGGCAATGCGGATGCCCAGCATGATCTTGGCTTCATGTTCGCAAACGGACTGGGAGTTCCACGCGATGATGCACAGGCCGTCACCTGGTATCGCAAATCCGTTGAGCAGGGAAATGTTCAGGGACAAAACAGCCTGGGCTTCATGTACGCAACCGGTCGCGGTGTGAAACAAGACGATGCGCAAGCCGTGAACTGGTACCGCAAGGCAGCAGAACGCGGGTACGCCGCCGGGCAGTTTAATTTGAGCTGGATGTACGCCAACGGGCGCGGTGTAAAGCGCGACGATGCGCTGGCTGCCATGTGGTGTCGCAAAGCAGCGATGCAGGGCTTCGCAGACGCGCAAAACCACGCAGGTGTTTCTTATGCCAGCGGACGCGGAGTTAAACAGAGCGATACCGACGCGGTCATCTGGTACCGCAAAGCGGCGGAGCAAGGCCATGCCGAAGGCCAAAATAATCTGGGAGTCGTGCTGGCCAGTGGGCGCGGCGTACAACAGAACGACACTGAGGCGTTCAGCTGGTACCGCAAGGCCACGGAACAGGGTAATGTCGCTGCGAGTAATAATTTAGGTGTGATGTTCGCAGCCGGGCGTGGCGTGCCACACGACGATGTAGAGGCCGTGAAGTGGTATCGCAACGCCGCGCAACAGGGCTATGCCGACGCACAAAATAATCTTGGCAGCATGTATGAACACGGACGCGGCGTGACTAAGGATGACACCGAGGCATTGACTTGGTTTCAAAAAGCAGCCGAGCAGCAGCACGCCGATGGACAAAATAATTTAGGGGTCATGTACGCTGATGGCCGCAGCGTGCAGCGCGACGATGTCGAAGCAGCCAAGTGGTTCCGCAAAGCTGCTGAGCAAGGTCATGTTCGCGGGCAATACAATTTAGGCGTCATGTTCGCGCATGGACGCGGCGTGAAGCAGGATTTTGCAGCGGCATTCAAATGGTATCGCAAGGCAGCGGAACACGGGCATGCGCGAGCTCAATTGAACCTGGGGCGCATGTATGAAAACGGTAACGGCATCGCCAAGGACGATCACCAAGCGTCGATCTGGTACCAGAAAGCCGCGAATCGTGGTGATGCTGATGCCCAAGCCAATGCGGAGCGTCTAACACAAACCCTTCAGCAACAAGCGCAACAAGCGGCCGAGCACAAATTAACCGCCGTGCGAATTATCCAAGAGCTGCGATCCACCGAGCACGCGGCACAAGAATTCCGCAAGACGGTGAAAGTCGGTGACGACACGCATTGTGGCCTGGTCATTGAAGTCAAGACCCCCATCGCCAAGGTTCAAACCGCGATTGGCGAACTCTGGATGAAGATCGCACAACTCTATCCGGCACGTGCTGCCCCCTGTCGCTTTGTAAATCGTATTTATCAGGAACCGTAGCGTGCTTTCACGTTCGGTCTGCTACGCGAGGGTTAATGAGTGAATAGAATTTCTGTAGCTGTTTTGTCAGGGCAAACCTGTTTACATCATTCAATGCGGCGACGCCAGTCGTGGCTGGTGCTGAAAGATGTTCAATGCAGCACGTGGAGGATTTATGGTCGGCAGGACGCTTCCAAGTTTTTCACGTCTCATTAGTTTGCTCAGCGTCGGGCTGTGCTTGTCGGCATGCAGCCCAGGGGTTGCCACCGAGCCAAAAAATTCCACGGCAGGCCCATCCGCTTCCACCCCGACACCTGAACCCACTCCCAAGCCCACCTCCACCCCGACTCCGGGACCCACACCGCAACCCGGGATTGATGCCACTCCGCCCATCGTGATTTCGGTTAGCCCGCCGAACACCGCCATGGGAGCACGGCTAGACATTATTTTCGCGACATTCTCGGAAGACATTGATCCGAAATCAGTGACCCGTTTTAGTTTCGGAGTCGGCGGCGGCCCGACCAATACTGTGGTGGGCGACTTGAATATCAAAGGCAAGGTGGTCACCTTCACGCCCAATCCGCCGTTGGCATTCGGTGCGAGCTATGCGGTCAAGCTGACCACCGACATTCAGGACTTGGCGGGCAATTTTTTGGCCGAGGATTTTATCTGGCGCTTCAACACCGGCAAACAGCTCGCGCTGCATAGTTCGGGTAATCACACCTGTGCACGACGGGTGTCCGGCGAGCTCAAATGCTGGGGCTGAATTCCAGCGGTCAACTCGGGCTGGGCGATGTGCAGAATCGCGGCGACACGCCAAACGATATGGGAACAAAACTACCTCCAGTCAATCTTGGCATCGGGCGTAGCACAGTGCAGGTGGTGGCCGGAACCGATCTCACCTGTGCGCGACTTGATAACCTGCAAGTGAAGTGTTGGGGCGACAATTCGTTCGGGCAATTGGGCATCGGCAATACCACCCGCATTGGTGACGGACCTGGCGAAATGGGTGAAGGTACGCTCCTCGCCGTGGATTTAGGCACTGGGCGGTACGCTCTGGAATTGGTGGCGGGGTTCGGCTACACCTGCGCGCGGTTGGATAACGGAGGCGTGAAATGCTGGGGAAATGCTATCGCGCTGGGCTTGGGAGATTCGTCATCACGTGGTAACACTCCTGGCACCATGGGTAACGCACTGCCTTATGTTGCGTTGGGAACAAATAGAAAAACCCTGGCACTGTATGCCGGTTCATGGCATGCCTGTGCTCAGCTGGACGACAGCACAGTTAAATGTTGGGGTCGCAATGTGGATGGGCAGTTAGGCTTGGGCGACACGCAAGCACGGGGAACCGCACCCTCCCAAATGGGTGACAATTTGCCAGTATTAAATTTCGGTGCATTTCAAACCGCGTTGCAACTGAGCTTGGGTAAAAATCACAGCTGCGTGGTTCTCGACAATTGGAGCGTCAAGTGTTGGGGAAGTGGAAATCTCGGTCAGCTCGGCCAGGGCAACACCTCATCGCTTGGCAACGCACTTGGTCAAATGGGAAATAATTTGCCCTGGGTCAATATGGGACAGGGCCGCACCGCCGCAGAAATTTCATCGGGTACCGAGCACACCTGCGCCCGCCTCGACGATGGTCGCACTAAGTGTTGGGGTTCAAACGGCACGGGGGAACTCGGGATTGGCGATACCAACAATCGCGGCAACGGGCCCGGAGAAATGGGCAGTGCCCTGCCTGCAATTAACTTGGGCACCGGCCTCCAAGCCGTGGAGTTGGTCACCGGAGAACTCCACAACTGCGCCCGCTTGGATAATGACGCCATCAAGTGCTGGGGGTTTAATTCAGCGGGTCAACTGGGCATCGGCGATGCGGTCGCGCGCGGCGCGCTGGCATCCGATATGGGCGATGCGCTTCCGGCGGTCAATCTCGGCCCGCCGTGA
>JANMQQ010000201.1:0-8967 GCA_031370545.1 Gammaproteobacteria bacterium | reverse complement strand
ACCGCCGGGCGAATTAATATAAAGGTGGATGTCTTTGTCCGGATTCTCGGATTCAAGAAACAATAGTTGCGCCACAATTACATTGGCAACGTAGTCATCAACCGGCCCCACCAAAAACACCACTCGCTCTTTAAGCAGTCGGGAATAAATGTCATAGGCGCGTTCACCGCGTGCCGATTGCTCAACAACAATCGGCACCATGTTTAACCCGGTAATCTGTTGCGACATACTCTTTATATCGGTCATGGTTTGTGCTCCTTGATCAGGCAGTCTGCCCTTGTTTAATTAGGGCGTCAAACGAGCTACCGACATCTTTAAGGTGCGCATTCGCTGCCACCCAGGCGACTACTTCGTTTTCCAGCACATAAGATTCCACTTCACCCAAACGTTTCTTGTCGGCGTAATACCATTGCACTACTTCATCAGGCTTTTCGTAGGTCGATGCGAAATGTTCAACAGCCTCACGCAATTTCTTAGGCTCAACTTTAAAGCTTTGCTGACGCACAATTTCCGAAAGTATTAATGCCAAACCAACGCGCCGCTCCGCAAATTCTTGGAGCTTGCCATTGGCCGCGACTTGATCAGCTGAATTCGATGCGCTTTGGGCGATATTCTGATTTTTCATCAGCGCTTGTACTTCCTGCTGAACTAACGCCTTGGGCACCGCAATCGGATGGCTCTTGATCAATGCGTCCATTACGTTTTGCTTGAGTGTGGTCTGAATCCGATCATCGAGTTCACGCTGCATATTTTGGCGCACATCTTTACGCAGAGAATCCACAGTCGCATCGGCCACACCTAAACTACGCACGAACTCTTCAGTTATTTCAGGCAATCGTGCTTCCTCGACTGCATTTACTTTCACGTCAAACTGAACTTCTTTACCGGCCATTTCGGCGCGATGGTAGTCGGTCGGAAATCGTAACGTAAACGACTTGTGGACCCCAACCGACACCTCGGTGAGCTGCTCTTCAAACCCGGGAATCATGCGTTGCTTACCCAATTCGACTGGCATATCCTGCGCTTCATTGCCAGGGAAATCGCCGCCTTCCAACGCACCCTTAAAATCGACCCGCACCCGATCACCGATTTTCGACGCACGCTCAACGACATGCCATTCCATGCGCTGCTTACGAATATTTTCCAGCACGCGATCCACGTCTGCTTCTGTAATCTGGGCACTCGGGCGCTCGATTTCAATGCCGCTCAATGAATTCAAGCTCACTTCCGGATAAATTTCGAACGTTGCGGTGTACTCCAAAGGCTGCCCGGGCGCGCGCAACTTGGGATGAATGTGCGGCGAACCCGCAGGACGCAGCTTCTCCTTTACTACGGCTTCGTAGAACGAAGACTCAAGCACCTCCCCCATGACTTCCTGCTGAACTTGATCGCCATAGTGCTGCTTAATGACATGCAATGGCGCCTTACCCGGGCGAAATCCGGAAATGCGTGCCCGCTTCGACAGCGAGTTCAGGCGGGTTTTAATTTCCGTTTCGATTTTTTCGGCCGGTACCGCTACGGTAATTTGCCGTTCCAGGCCATTGAGTGTTTGCACTGAGACTTGCATCCTCGTTCCTCGCTTAAGCTAGAAGTACTAAAAAAAGTCGGACCGACACGACCCCAAAAAATTGGTGCGAAAGGAGAGACTCGAACTCTCAAGGGTTGCCCCACTGGAACCTAAATCCAGCGCGTCTACCAATTTCGCCACTTTCGCGTGTTGCGCGGCATTATAGCCGCACATATTCCATCAGCGATACGCAAAGAAAAACGCCCGGCGCTTTGGGCAGCCAGGCGTTTCGTACTTGGTGGGCCGTGAAGGGGTTGAACCTTCGACCCGCGGATTAAGAGTCCGCTGCTCTACCAACTGAGCTAACGACCCAAGGGCGGTAGATTGAATCACAACCGTCTGCGGCGATTCAACCTTTGATATGTACAACACACCGAAAAAATTGGGGTGGACGATGGGACTCGAACCCACGACAACCAGAATCACAATCTGGGACTCTAACCAACTGAGCTACGCCCACCATTGAACGACGTGCGGCCGAAATTATACAGACCCAAACAGAAAACACCACGGGGGATTGGTGCGCCCGGCAGGATTCGAACCTGCTACCCTCAGCTTAGAAGGCTGATGCTCTATCCAATTGAGCTACGGGCGCAGTACCGTGAAAAAAAATTGGTCGGGGTAGAGGGATTCGAACTCTCGACACCCTGCTCCCAAAGCAGGTGCGCTACCAGGCTGCGCTATACCCCGATGTGCCGAGATTATAGCGACACACTTCTGCAGAAGCTATGCACTCGCGTGTAATTTCCTAACCACGTGTGGCGTGCGATCATACGCGCCTCACCATTCTGGGGCCTCACACGTATGAGCGCGCGCATCATCGACGGCAAAAGCATCGCTGAAAATTTACGCTCCGGTATCAAACAGCGAATTGAACAGCGACGTGCGTGCGGTTTACGCAGTCCTGGACTGGCCGTCGTACTGGTGGGAGTCGACCCCTCCTCCCAAGTGTATGTACGCAGTAAACGCCGGGCTTGCGAAGAAGTCGGGATCAGCTCCTTCTCGTATGACCTGCCCGACACCACCAGCGAACGCGATCTGCTCGCACTGATCAGCGAACTCAACGCCCGCACGGATGTCGACGGTATCCTGGTGCAGCTTCCGCTCCCTGCACAGATCTCTCCCGAGGCGATCATCGACCATATTCATCCCGACAAAGACGTCGATGGATTTCACGCTTACAACGTAGGTCGCCTAGCCTTGCGCAATCCTCTGCTACGACCATGCACTCCCCATGGGGTCATGACTTTAATTGAACACACCGGGCACCCTGTCAAAGGTGCGGACGCGGTGATCGTCGGAGCGTCAAATATTGTTGGTCGACCCATGGCCTTGGAATTATTGCTCGCGGGCTGCACCGTCACCGTGTGCCACCGCTTCACGCGTGATCTCCAACTGCACGTGCAGCGCGCTGAAATCCTGATTGCTGCGGTCGGCAAACCCGGCCTGGTAAAAGGTGAGTGGATCAAGCCTGGCGCGATCGTCATCGACGTGGGCATTAACCGTCTCGCGGATGGTCGCTTGATGGGTGATGTGGAATTCGAAATTGCAAAAGAACGCGCTGCGTGGATTACTCCAGTGCCCGGAGGAGTCGGGCCGATGACGGTCGCGACATTATTGGAAAACACCCTTTACTCCAACGAAAAATTACATCAAACCAACTAGCCGCACAATTCGCCGCTGGAAACAAAATTGATGTTCTGGAGATTGCTCACACCGCATATGTGACCCTGTTCGCAGCATGTCCCTCAGGTGTTTCGTGTTACGCAACTAGATGAGTATACCGCGATGCGGTGAGTGTATTTCCGTAGTTCGGAGCCTATTGGCGCCATGTTATGATTAGGTCAAATTTCGCTAGCAGAAAGGAGGGTCGTATGATGTCGACACATAGCACCCAGCACATGGAGCCATTTGATTTCGACGAGTGGCTTGAGCTCGCAAAACGCGACCCGGTAGGTTTTGAACTGCGCCGCCACGCCGTCATCGAAAATTATTTAAACACGTTACCGCTTTCGAAACAGCGTCGCATGCGTGGGCTGCAATTTCGCATTGATATGGAACGACGGCGTGCGCACACCGCGATGGGCGCCTGTATAAAACTTTCTTCGATGATGTGGGATGCGTTGGTCGGTCCAGGCGGACTTACTTCGTCGATTCAGATGCTGACAACTTCCCAGCCGCATTTGCAAAAAACCGAATCTCCCCGCAACGCTCAAGTGCTGTCCTTCAGAAAATAATTTTCCTCCGTAATTCCAGTCAAAGGTTTGACAAAAAAATCACTATTACGCGGCGAGAATATCTTGCTCGCGTGAATCCGATTTTTTTCGGACTGCCTTCACATGCTACTGCGAAACGAACTTTTTTGCCCTATGCTTCTCTGAGCAGGAGCAGAATCATCAATCCCACTCGTTAGTTGTATGTCTGTTGTTACGTGTCGCAATCGCCGCAAAATTTTCATGGAGAGCGATGTGAACATTGTGGTTGCATGGCTGGCTTGGTTCTTGCTAAAACTTATGTGAACGACATGAACGTGATTTGTGTCCACTATCATGAGTTAGGAATTGAGGGACACTGACACGTACGGATTCTATACGGCGTTAAATGCTGAAGTAATAGCTGGAGGGCGCATATCATGAGTATCTTTAGTCATTACATAGCCCGGTATGAAGAGGCCAAGGAAGAAGAACTAACGATTCAGGAATATTTGCAACTGTGCAAATCTGACCCCACCGCGTTCGCTACGCCTGCCGAGCGCATGCTCAAAGCTATCGGCGAGCCGGAAATGGTCGACACGCGCAACGACACGCGCATGAGTCGGCTGTTCTCCAACAAGGTTTTAAAAATCTATCCCGCCTTCCGCGAATTTTACGGAATGGAAGACGTGATTGAACAAATCGTGTCGTACTTCAAGCACGCGGCGCAGGGTCTCGAAGAAAGAAAACAGATTTTATATCTGCTCGGGCCAGTGGGTGGCGGTAAGTCGTCACTCGCTGAAAAGCTCAAGGCACTTGTCGAGCACGTGCACTTTTACGCCATCAAGGGCTCACCGATTTACGAGTCCCCGCTGGGATTATTTTCGCCTGCCGAAGATGGCGAAATTCTCGAGGAGGACTACGGCATACCCCGCCGTTACCTCAACATGATCATGTCGCCGTGGGCGGTGAAGCGTCTGCATGAATACAACGGCGACATCACCAAATTTAAAGTTGTCAAGGTGCGGCCCTCGCAGTTGCAGCAGATTGCGGTTGCTAAAACCGAACCTGGCGATGAGAACAATCAAGACATTTCTTCGCTGGTCGGAAAAGTCGACATCCGCATGCTAGAGAAATATTCGCAAGACGATGCCGATGCCTATAGCTATTCGGGTGGATTGTGCAAAGCCAATCGCGGCTTGCTCGAATTCGTCGAAATGTTCAAAGCGCCGATCAAAGTATTGCACCCGTTGTTGACTGCTACGCAAGAAGGCAATTACAAAGGCACCGAAGGACTGTCGGCGATTCCGTTTGAAGGCATTATTCTGGCGCATTCCAATGAATCTGAGTGGGTAACATTCAAGAACAACAAAAACAATGAAGCCTTCCTCGATCGCATTTATATTGTCAAGGTCCCGTACTGTCTGCGCGCATCGGAAGAAGTAAAGATCTACCAAAAATTAGTCACCAACAGCAACCTCGCCAGTGCGCCGTGCGCACGCGGCACGCTGGAAATGATGGCACAGTTCGCCGTGTTGTCGCGCATCAAGGAACCGGAAAATTCCAACACCTATTCCAAGATGCGGGTCTACGACGGCGAGAGTCTCAAAGACACCGATCCCAATGCGAAGTCGTATCAGGAGTATCGCGACTACGCGGGTGTTGACGAAGGCATGACCGGGCTATCCACGCGCTTCGCGTTCAAGATTCTGTCGAAAGTATTTAACTTTGATAACACCGAAGTCGCGGCCAACCCGGTGCATCTACTCTACGTGCTCGAGCAACAAATCGAACGCGAACAGTTTGCGCCAGAAACGGAAGAAAAATATCTGTCCTATCTGAAGGGCTATCTGTCACCGCGTTACATTGAATTTATCGGCAAGGAAATTCAGACCGCCTATCTGGAATCGTATTCTGAATACGGCCAGAACATTTTCGATCGCTATGTAATTTACGCGGACTATTGGATTCAGGACGAAGAATATCGCGATCCCGACACCGGCGAAGTATTTGATCGCGGCGCACTCAATGAAGAGCTGGAAAAAATTGAAAAGCCTGCGGGCATCAGCAACCCAAAAGATTTCCGCAACGAGATCGTCAACTTTGTATTGCGTGCGCGCGCCAATAACGATGGCAAAAATCCCAAGTGGACCAGCTATGAGAAATTGCGCACCGTCATCGAGAAGAAAATGTTCTCAAACACGGAAGACCTGCTCCCGGTGATTTCATTCAACGCCAAAGCGTCCGGCGATGATCAGAAAAAACACCAGGATTTTGTCGAACGCATGATGAAGAGTGGCTATACGCAGAAACAGGTACGCCTGCTGTGCGAGTGGTATCTGCGCGTGCGCAAGTCGTCGTAGCAGAATTGTCGATACCGGTGACTTAAGTCCCCGAACCGTCATTGAGGTTGGAAGTTGTGGCGCAAATAATTGATCGGCGATTGAACGGCAAGAACAAAAGCGCGGTGAATCGCCGACGCTTCATTGAACGCTATCGCACGCAAATCAAGAAAGCCGTCGCCGACGCCATCGCTGGCCGTTCGATTACCGAAATCGAAAAAGGCGAATCAATCTCGATTCCATCCAAAGATATTTCCGAGCCCACGTTCCGGCACGGCTCCGGCGGCATGCGTGAGACGGTGCATCCGGGCAATCGCGAATTTGTCCGGGGCGACACCATTCCGCGTCCCGGTGGCGGCGGTAAGGGGCGTGGCAAACAGGCCAGCAACAGCGGCGAAGGGCTGGACGAGTTTGTATTCCAGCTTTCGAAAGAAGAGTTTCTGGAATTCTTTTTCGAAGATCTGGAATTACCGAACCTGATCAAGACCAATATCGCCAAAGTCCCCGACATCCGGAAAGTGCGCGCCGGCCATACGCACACCGGCAACCCATCCAATATCAACATCGTGCGTTCGATGCGCGGTGCCATGTCGCGACGTATTGCGTTGCGCGCGCCGCACAAGCAGCGCTTGGAAGAACTCGAAGCCGAATTGCAGGGTTTGTTGCTGGTATGCGGCGCCGATGATCCGCGCGTGCAACGTATTCGCGATGAAATGGACGAAGAGCGCCGCCGCATCACCATCATCCCGTACATTGATCCGTTTGATTTGCGTTTCAATAACCGCGTGGACGTGCCCAAACCGACCACGCAGGCGGTAATGTTCTGCATCATGGATATCTCAGGCTCCATGGATCAGTCCAAGAAAGATATCGCGAAGCGATTTTTTATCTTGCTGTATTTATTTCTGACGCGTACCTACGAAAAAATCGAACTGGTATTTATCTCCCACCACACGGTGGCGAAAGAAGTAAGCGAAGAAGATTTTTTTTACTCGCGCGAAACCGGTGGCACTGTGGTGTCGAGTGCATTAAAACTCATGCACGATGTGGTCACTGAGCGTTACCCGACCGCCGACTGGAATATCTACGCCGCACAGGCGTCAGATGGCGACAATTGGAATGACGACTCGCCGATTTGTCGCGATATCCTGATCAACCAGATTACACCGCTGGTGCAATATTTCGCCTACATCGAAATCACCAACGAAAATCCACAGAACCTGTGGCGCGAATATCTAAATGTCAAAACCATGCGCGAAAATTTCGCCATGCAGCGCATCGAAAATATTGGCGAGATCTACCCGGTATTCCGCGAACTTTTTAAAAAGCAGGTCGCATGAAACGACAACACCTGTCTGATTCATCTGAATGGACGCGCGAACTCATCGCCACCTACAACGATGAAATCGCGCGTATCGCAGGCAACTTTGGCCTGAGCACGTTCCCGATTCAAATTGAAATCATCAGTGCCGAACAAATGATGGATGCGTACGCCTCCATCGGCATGCCGGTGTACTACCACCATTGGTCGTTCGGCAAACATTTTCTGTCCACCGAACAACGCTACCGGCGCGGGCAAATGGGCTTGGCCTACGAAATCGTCATCAATTCCAATCCTTGCATCTGCTATCTGATGGAAGAAAACACCATGATGATGCAGGCGCTGGTCATCGCGCACGCTGCCTATGGCCACAACTCGTTCTTCAAAAATAATTATCTGTTCACCACCTGGACCAGCGCAGACGCGATTGTTGACTATTTATTGTTCGCAAAAAAATACATCGCGGAATGTGAAAAGCGCTACGGCCTGGCGGCGGTTGAAGATGTTCTGGATTCCTGCCATGCCTTAATGAACTACGGCGTTGACCGCTACAAGCGACCGCCTAAACTTTCGACCAACAAGGAACAGCTGCGCCAGAAAGAACGCGAAGAATACATGCAGCGGCAGATCAACGATTTGTGGAAGACTATTCCAGTGAAAGCGGCGGACCCCAATCAATCGGGCGAAGAGCGCTTTCCCTCCGAACCGCAGGAAAATCTGCTGTATTTTATTGAAAAGAACGCACCCCTGCTGGCCCCGTGGCAGCGTGAAGTCGTGCGCATCGTGCGCAAAATTGCGCAATATTTTTATCCGCAGCGGCAAACCCAGGTCATGAATGAAGGCTGGGCCACGTTCTGGCACTACACCATTTTGAATCAAATGTATGACGAGGGTTTGCTGAGCGACGGATACATGGTTGAGTTTTTACAATCGCACACCAACGTCGTGTACCAACCGCCGTTCGACAGCCAGCACTACAGCGGCATCAACGTATACGCACTAGGCTTCGCGCTGTATCGCGATTTACGCCGTATTTGTGAACAACCCACCGCTGAAGATCGCCATTGGTTTCCCGAGATTGCCGGTAGCGACTGGCACAAGACATTGAATTTTGCGATGCGCAATTTCAAAGATGAAAGTTTCATCGCGCAATATCTTTCGCCGAAAGTCATACGCGACTTGCGACTGTTTGCAATTGTCGATGACGACAAAAAAAATGAATTGGAGGTTTCCTCGATCCACAACGAAGAAGGCTATCGCATGGTACGCCGTGCGTTGTCCGAGCAATACAATCTCAGCAATAACGAGCCGGACATTCAGGTGTACAACGTCAACCGTCGCGGTGATCGCACGCTGACTTTACGTCATGTGCGGCACACCGGTCGGCCGCTGGGCGAGTCAACTGATGAAATGCTCAAACATGTTTCCCGTCTGTGGGGATTTACCGTGCGGCTCGAAACGGTTTATGAAGATGGCAAAGTGGAAGTCACGCACGAGTGCAAGGTGTAGCTGGCAGGATTAAAACCGTGACGAGACGTTAAGCAA
>JANMQQ010000146.1:0-3581 GCA_031370545.1 Gammaproteobacteria bacterium | reverse complement strand
GCTCGGAATCCCGCGCCAGTCTTGGCTTTCAAAACATCGGCAAACAATTTAACCGGACACTAGTGATAATAGGGGATGTTGCGTGACATTTTATTCCCTGCTTATTTTTAAGGAGGGGGGTGGTGGGCGTTATGAGAACTTTGGATAACCACCCCGTCCGCTGCGCGTCCACCCCTCCTTGAAAATAAGGAGGGGAGAAAAATCGGCCCATTTCCGAGATGTGCACGGCGGGAGGGTTTCTTCCAAAATGTATTTTCTGAGTGTCATCGTCATACTCCATGCCTAAACGTCACAAACCCCTACCCACCGAACCGGTGCGCGCGCGCATCGAATCACTCACGCACGACGGTCGCGGTGTCACGCACGTCGACGGCAAAACCGTATTCGTTGATGGCGCACTGGCCGGAGAAGAAGTTGATTTTCAATACATCGGGCGGCAACGACGCTACGACGAAGCGAAAACCATTCAAGTCATCGAAGCATCGGCAGATCGCGTTACAGCGCGTTGCGCGCACTTCGGCGTGTGTGGCGGGTGTGCGCTGCAACACGTGCGCGAGTCGGCGCAGATCGCTGCTAAACAAAAAGCGCTGCTCGATGATCTGGAGCGAATTGGTCATGTCAAGCCCAAGCACATATTGCCTGCGCTCACCGGCCCGAGTTGGGGCTATCGCCGCAAAGCGCGACTTGCGGTCAAGTATGTGATCAAGAAAGAACGTGTGCTGGTGGGCTTTCGCGAGAAACACAGTCACTATCTCGCCGACATCGCCCACTGTGATGTGCTGTACCCAGCGGTTGCAAAACTGTTGCCCGAGCTTACCGCGCTGGTTACCGCATTGAGTATCAAAGAACAAGTTCCGCAAATTGAAGTGGCGGTGGGTGACAAAGCCATTGCGTTGATCCTGCGGCATCTCGCGCCGTTTAATGATGCTGATCACGCGCTGCTCATCGGCTTCGCCCAGCAGCACTCGATTCATTTGTACTTACAGTCGCAGGGGCCTGACAGTGTTGCATTGCTATGGCCGGAGCAGGGGGTTTTGACATATAGATTGGAGCGACACAACGTTGAGTTTCAATTCCGGCCGACCTTGTTCACCCAGGTCAACGCGGAAATGAATGCGCTGATGGTGGATCGTGCTCTGGAACTGCTGGACGTTCAGCCACAGGACCAGGTGCTCGACTTATTTTGTGGGCTGGGCAATTTTACGCTGCCCATCGCACGTCGTGCAGCGCAGGTGACCGGTGTGGAAGGTGATGCGGGCCTGGTGCAGACCGCGCGCGACAACGCGTTGCACAATGCCATTACCAACGTCGAATATCACGCCTCCAATCTCAGCGAAGACGTGATGATCTATCCGTGGGCGCGCAAAACCTACGACAAGATTTTGCTTGATCCGCCGCGCAATGGCGCGCATGAGCTGGTGCAGCAAGCAGCGCTGTGGACCGCGCCGCGAGTGGTTTACGTGTCCTGCAATCCCGCGACCTTGGCGCGCGACGCAGGTGTGTTGGTTAACGAACGTGGGTATCGGTTGATCAGCGCCGGAGTCATGGATATGTTTCCTCACACTGCCCATGTCGAGTCGATTGCGCTGTTTCAAAAGTCGGGTTGACGGGCAGCTCGGCGAGAAGTGTCGAGTTACACGCGCCGATACCGAAATTGTGGATCGAGTCTGCTATTCTTTTCATGCTCAATCGAGGTTGCTGCCATGGCTAAGGGATTACTTTGTTACCCGCTCGCGTTGCTTGCAGCGCTTGGCTTGCTTGCCCAGCGGGCGGAAGCTGCCAGCTTAAATATCGAAGAGAATCGGGACTCGGTCGCGCCATTGATCGAACGCGGTGAACTCGCTAAGGGTAAGTTGACTCGCGCAGTTTTCGCCAAACAAATTGTCAAACGCGAACCGGTGGATGAAGTCACCGCACTCAGTAGTGACACGCCAGGTATTTACTTTTTCACCGAACTCAAAGACATGGCGGGTCACACGGTAACCCATCGCTGGGAATATGACGGCAAACGGATTGGCTACACCGAATTTAAAGTCACTGCACCCTACTGGCGTGCGTGGTCGTATCGAAAAACTCCGCCGGGTTCCACCGGCATGTGGAAGGTGAAAGTGCTTAATACGGTCGGTGAAGTGATTGGTGAAAAAGCGCTCGCGCCACAGGCTGCGCGGTAAGAGTGACGTTTAGAATCACTCTGTTGAAATTTTTCTCCCCTCCCTTATTTTCAATGAGGGAGGTGGTTTTTGCATCGGGTTGCGGTGGGCTAAAGGGATAGCTAACCGCAACCACCCCGTCGCCTGCGGCGCCACCCCTCCTTGAAAATAAGGAGGGGAGAAAAGCCGCACACTGATTCGCCGGACGCCTTATTTAAAATCTCATGAAGCCAGTTTCTTGTACTTGATGCGATGCGGTTGATCCGCCTCCGCGCCCAAGCGGCGTTTACGATCCGCTTCATAATCCGCGTAATTGCCTTCGAACCACACCACGCTGCTGTCGCCTTCGAACGCGAGGATGTGTGTCGCGATGCGGTCGAGAAACCAGCGATCATGTGAAATCACGACCGCGCAACCCGGGAAGTCAAGCAGTGCTTCCTCCAACGCGCGCAGTGTTTCGACGTCGAGGTCGTTGGTTGGTTCATCGAGCAGCAACACGTTGCCGCCGCGCCGCAGCACTTTGGCCAGGTGCAAGCGATTGCGTTCGCCGCCGGATAAATCCTTGACCAGCTTCTGTTGATCCGAACCCTTGAAGTTGAAGCGCCCGCAATAGGCGCGCGACGGCATTTCGTATTTGCCAACCGTGATCATGTCAAGACCGTCGCCGATTTCCTGCCACACGGTTTTGCTACCGTCGAGCGAGTCACGGGTTTGGTCGACGTACGCGAGCTCGACTGTTTCGCCGTGGCGCAAGATGCCGCCGTCAGGTTGTTCTTGCCCGGCGATCATGCGGAACAGGGTAGTTTTACCGGCACCGTTCGGGCCGATGATGCCGACGATGCCACCGCGCGGCAGATTGAAGCTTAAATCTTCGATCAGCAAACGGTCGCCGAATGCCTTGCGCAAGTGTGTGGCTTCGATCACCAACTCGCCCAAACGCGGGCCGGGTGGGATGAAAATTTCTTTGGTCTCGTTACGCTGTTGTGATTCTTGCGAAGACAGTTCTTCAAACCGTGCCAGCCGCGATTTGCTTTTCGCGTGACGGCCCTTCGGATTCGAACGCACCCATTCCAGCTCTGCCTTCATCGCACGTTGACGCGCGGATTCGGTTTTTTCCTCGGCGGCTAGGCGTTGATCTTTTTGTTCCAACCACGACGAGTAATTGCCTTGCCACGGAATGCCATGACCGCGATCCAGCTCCAGGATCCAACCCGCGACATTATCCAGGAAGTAGCGATCATGCGTGACCGCGACCACGGTGCCGGGGAACTGATGCAGAAACTGTTCGAGCCAGCCGACCGACTCTGCGTCGAGGTGGTTGGTCGGTTCGTCCAGCAATAACATGTCAGGATTTGACAATAACAGGCGGCACAGCGCAACGCGGCGTTTTTCACCGCCCGAAAGCTTGGTCACCTCGGCATCCCACGGTGG
>JANMQQ010000375.1:0-14341 GCA_031370545.1 Gammaproteobacteria bacterium | reverse complement strand
TGGGATCGCAATTTGATATTCGTCGGAAAAACTGGCGACGGCAAAGTGCGAATGGAACATCACAACCGCAAGTGCGGCAATCGCACGAGCAACTTGAATCGAGGAAAATCTGTGCGACATCGGGGTAACCGGAGAGGGTTTTAGTTCGGCCATTGGTTCGCCACCACGAATTCGCGAAACCCCGCGGAACAAACCGCTAACAACTGAGTTCTTTTTTGAAATAGGCGATTGTCTCGCGGAGACCGTCTTCCAACTTTACCTTCGGTTGCCAGTTTAATGTCTGACGCGCGAGCGCAATATCAGGTTGACGCTGCCGTGGATCGTCTTGCGGTAAGGTCTTGAAGCTGAGCTTCGAGCGGCTCTTTGTCAGACGAAGAACGTTCTCGGCCAACTCCAACATCGAAAATTCATCCGGATTTCCCATATTGACTGGACCGGTAAAACCAGCGTCGGTTTGCATCATGCTCACCATGCCTTCGATCAGATCATCGACGTAACAAAAGGAGCGCGTCTGGCTGCCATCGCCGTATATCGTGATGTCCTGCCCCTTCAACGCTTGAACTATAAAGTTACTGACTACACGGCCGTCGTTGGGGTGCATGCGTGGTCCGTAGGTGTTGAAGATGCGCACCACCTTAATGTCGAGACCGTGCTGGCGAAAATAATCGAAGAACAAAGTCTCCGCGCACCGCTTGCCTTCGTCGTAACAACTGCGAATACCGATGGGATTGACTCGCCCCCAATAGTCTTCCGTCTGCGGGTGAATTTCCGGATCGCCGTAAACTTCAGAGGTAGAAGCTTGGAGAATGCGCGCCTTCACCCGCTTCGCGAGACCCAGCATATTGATCGCGCCATGCACGCTGGTCTTGGTCGTCTGTACCGGGTCGAATTGGTAATGAACTGGGCTCGCAGGGCAAGCCACATTATAAATTTGTTGGACCTCAACATAGAGAGGAAACGTCACATCATGACGCAACAACTCGAAGTTAGCATTCCCCAAAAGATGCGCGATATTTTTTTTCGATCCGGTGAAGTAGTTATCCACACACAGAACGTCATGCCCCTCGCGAATCAACCGATCACAAAGATGTGATCCTAAAAAGCCGGCGCCGCCGGTAATCATTATTTTTTTCATCGCTTCCGAAACCAAAGAAAATTAAAAAACGACACGCCGGTATACCTTTTTCCGAGAAGGAGGCGCCCTGCGCGACTTATAATTCAAAGATAACCGTTACGCCAACAATTCCCAACTCAATGGCGTTCCTTTCTTGACCGAAGTTGCGACTCGCCGCCCGAGCAGGATATCCAGATATTTCGGAGGCAGACCAAGACCCGGACGGATTGCTCGAATATTTTCCGCAGTAAGGACATCTCCACATTGTAAATCTCGCACGATATAAAGCGAGCGGCGAAATACTAATGACTTTATTTCCGCTGCCGTCGGCCCATAAGAAATAGCGCCAAGCGCTTGCCAGGCGCGCTCGGTTTCAATAACAAGAGATCGCATTTCGTCCGGCTCCATCGAAAACGCCGAGTCCACTCCCCCGTCAGCACGGCTTAAAGTGAAATGCTTTTCGATAACCGACGCTCCGAGGGCTACGCTGGCCACGGCCACGCCGACGCCCATGGTGTGATCAGAAAGACCCGCTTCGCAGCCAAACAGTTCACGCAGGTGCGGGATAGTTAGAATGTTAGTGTTCTCGGCCGTGGCTGGGTAGGTGCTGGTGCACTTAAGCAGGATCAGGTCTTTGCAGCCTGCCTCACGCGCAGCGCGAACGGTTTCGTCCAGCTCGGCCACAGTGGCCATGCCGGTGGAGATAATCAGCGGCTTGCCGGTTGCGGCCACCCGGCGAATCAGCGGTAAATCTGTATTCTCGAAGGACGCAATCTTGTAGCACGGCACATCCAGGCTTTCGAGAAAGTCCACCGCCGTGCCATCGAAAGGTGTGCTGAACGGGATCATGCCAAGCTTGCGCGCTCTATCGAAAATCGGTTTGTGCCATTCCCACGGTGTGTACGCCTCGCCGTAAAGTTTGTAGAGCGATGTACCGGTCCACAAGCTCTTCGGATCGCTGATATGAAACTCCCGCTCGTCCAGATCAAGCGTCATAGTATCCGGCGTATAGGTCTGAATTTTCAGCGCATGCGCACCGGTTTTGGCAGCGGCCTCAACGATTTCCAGCGCCCGTTCAAGTGACTGGTTATGGTTACCGGACATCTCGGCAATCACGAATGGGGCTGCATTCTTACCAATTTGTCGACTGTCAATACGCATCTACTCTCTCCAGCATTCCAATCAGACGATGCTGCGTCCCAGCATAAAGGCTTCTGCTGCGTAACAGCCAACTGTCGCACCTCGCCACCCTGCGAGATGTTCTACAGCCTCTATAGATCGAGGATGAGGAAAGCTCCTCATTTCAGGCCCGTATGCACGCAATGCCGCCACCTTTTGCGCCATATAGTCGGTCACATCGTAAAAACAATTTGGGGAGAAATAAACTCCAGAAGCGGCCGGACGCCACTCAGTACTTGATGGCACCTCAAAGAACAACAGACTCTTTACCGAGTGTTGAGGTTGCGGACGACAAGCCACAACAACAGAATCATGGAGCACTCTATGGTCAATATTCACATCACTTGCATGATGCGTCAGCACCAAACAAGGTTTATGGCGGTCAATCTCAGCCTCTACTAGTTTCACAACATCAAGTAGTTCTAACCCATCCATTCGATTGTCAGGCAGTGAATATAACTTGATCGTGGTTGAGCCAAGGATGCTGTTCGCCACATCAGCACATTTCCCCAAATCGGATAGCTCAGCTTGATGCATTGAAGGATCGCGCTTATCACTCCGGCTAGTTGCACCTTCGGCGACAATTAGAACATGCACTTTCCATCCTTCCGCCACAAGACGAGCAATAGTGGCACCACAACCCAGCACCTCATCATCGGGATGCGCAGCAATTACAAGAGCAACACTCATGGCTTTTTCCTGAAAATTTTCACGTCGGCAATGACCGAATTCGACTTAAAGCTAGCACGACTAAACTCGAACCTGAGGTGCTCTGTTTCGAGGAAAGCAGGTGGATAACCGTCAGCATCTAGCATCCGAATATAGTCAAACACCTTTTCCAATTCATCCAGCTCCTCTAGATCCCCATCTTGCGGGGTGCGGCGACGAAAAACTGTTGGCTCCCCGACTTGGGTCTGCGGTGTCGGTTGCTCACGAACAATACTCTCGATCATTTCTCCCGAAAGCTTGCTTGCACGCGAGAGTATCTCCTCTGCTGTACCGTATAAGGACAACGGACGCTTCATATAAATTGGTCCAGCATCTAACTCTGCAACACAACGCAACGCAGTCAATTGCGTCTCGTAAATACCACGCACGATAAGATTTTGAAGTGGGCTCCCGCCCCGGCCAAAAGGCAATTCAGTCATATGAAAGATCACACACTCAAACCTTTCATAGATATTTTCCGGTATCTTCCAAGACCAATGAGGAAAAAAAATATAACGCGGCCCAAATGCTGCGAGGGTAGAAAAATCCAGTTCGGATGGGCTTCGCACACGAAGAACTTCTAACCCCAAGCGCTCACTTACAATTGCTTCCATGACATCATGACGCGCGTTGGACGCTGCAATCACCACTCGTAAATCCATCATCGTATCAACATCCTGACCATGACAGGCCTATGCGCTGTTCTGAATCCAGTGGTAACAAAAACACGCAATGATGCAGCATTTTTTGGCATAACTTCCGCCGTTACGGTGTCAATTTTAGTGTGACTTTTTAGCAGCCAATCCTGACTAGCTCGCACCAAATACTCTGGAATACCCCAACTGTCTTCGGCGAGAATAGAGCGGGCGAGGCGCGACCAACTACCCTTCCGTTGATAAACAACAAGCTCAAGTAGCCTCCTCCTCATTCTTGTTTATTGGCATGAGGAGAGTGGCCTGGCCCGAGACACATAAAACCTCATTAGAAAACACCTGTGTCTCAAGAAGCAGCCGACGACCGATGTGCGAAAGCACACGCATTCGGATATCAACGGTGGTTCCAACGGCAATCGGGGAATGAAAATCCAACGTCTGTCCTAGGTAGATAGTCCCGGGCCCAGGGAACTTACCAGAGAAAAACCCTGAGAATAGGCTTCCCGCTAACATCCCGTGCGAAATCTTGGTAGCGAAACCTAGCTCCATAGCGGCGCCGTTATCAAAATGAACTGGATTATGATCTTTAATAGCGCGTGCAAATAGCGCAACTGTTTCGCTGTCAATATTCACAGAGTACGAAAACTTTTTTCCGGTGAAGTCATTCGTCCCAGTCGCGCCAACAGATCTACTATCGATTGTTGGTTTAATGACTTTGAACCAATCCCGAGCCAGCATGGCAAGCCTGTAGATATCAAAGGGCTTTCCGTCCCTTATATAGCCCTCACGAAAAATCCCCTCGACACGAAAACCATACCTCAAATGAAATCTGATCACTGAGTTATTGAACTCAAGCACCTCACATTCAAGCCTCCTAACTTGAAGGACGTCGAATGCGTAATTAAGAGCAGCAACTTCCATCGCCGCACCAACTCCTTTCCGAGTCCGATTACCGGAATAGAATGCCCAAGTAGCTGTGCCACCAAGCCCCGTATAGTTGGTAAACGTAATGACACCAGCTGCAGCGCCATCAAGCTCACAGATTAACACCCTAGTCCTCAGATTATTTTTTAGAGACTCCCACCATGACCGCTGTTCATCCAAGGAAATAACATGATTTGTGTACATATTATTTCTGACATCTTCCGTGTTCCGCCACTCCAAGACCATTGGAAGATCCGGCTCGCTGATCTCTCTCAACCTGCAATTCATTGGTATACCCGTGAAAATAAAGCATCTCGCAAGCGGATCGTACCCTGACCATCAGCAAGGCAAGCAGCCGTGACTGACATCTTATGTAGTCGGTCCGACGCAAGTAAATGTGTCACTGCTCTCTCGATCTCTGCAAAAAACATTTCACTTTTTCCGAGATATGTCGCGCCATGATTCGCTAAATCTTTGCTAGCTTGCTGCTGATTTTCAGCCACCGCAAAAACAATTCCGGGTAACCCCAAACAACAGCGCTCCCAAGTTGCCGAACCGCCAGCGCCTAACGCTAAGTCAGCCGCAGCCATCAACTCAGCCATACGGTTGGTTTGCACATGACAGACGAAACCATACCCCGCACATGCTGATTCAATTTGTTCCCGGCCCGGGTGCTGCGCACCGATCACCACATCCACATGCAGATCGGGCATGCCGATGTTGGCCAATGCTTCAATGGCACGGCCTGTATAGTTGCCTGCATCCACGCCACCAAAAAAAATCAAAATCCTTTTTACAGGTCCGATACGCGGCTTGGCCTGTTCACGCAATTGTCGGAACTCTTCGCGCAGCAAGGCGTAGCGCGGCCCCAGCAATAGCTGGCAATGTGCGGGCACTTTCCCGATGTAACGGGATTCCATGTTCGTGTAGAAATTTTGGTCTAGCAGCGCATCGCAGTCGTGCCGACGGTCGGCAATGTCGTCAATGACCAAGATGCGTCTGGCAAGATTACGCAGAGCTTTTTCCCAGCGAGCATCCAGTGCATAGTGATCGACTATGAGCCAATCCCATGCTTGGTCAGACAGTGCCTGCACCGTATCTTGCGCATCGACGGACTGACTGATGCCCAGCCAGTGAGCATGCGTAAGATCGTCAGTGGCCTCTTCGCCCGGGATGCTGTTAAGTGACGCGAAGTCATACCCTTTGGCATTCAACATGTCTCGCAAATGTTCGGGCATGTGGCGGCTGATAAAGCGGATATCTGCGCCGCGCTGTTTTAACGCGTCCGCCAAGGTCAGGCAGCGCATGAAATGGCCAGTGCCTATTTTTCTGGAAGCGTCTACGCGAATGGCAATTCTCATCCAATAAGCTCAATTCAACCGCTTAAACCCGCCATGACACACCGGCCCTTTGAGCAGGCTCATCACGTCACGCCCGCTTTCGCATTCTTTGACTATTGCAAACACCGGATCCAGCGCTTCGAAAAAATTGGCGACGACATCCGGTGTATGTTCGGTGCATACATATACGCTTGTGCCCGCTAGATACCCCTTGGCCAGCATTTCTTGCGTGATCAGGGTTTTGTACGCCAACGCGTTTGGGCTATTGAACGAGAATCCAGTCAATGCCGGTAATCCGTTGGTAGTGATGGCAAGTCCATGTTTATCAGCCAGCGCTTTCCATTTGGCGGTAATGGCTTGCCCAGTCTGAGTGATCTGCTCCCAAGACTTCACGCGCTCCATTACTTCCAGCGTCTTCAGCGCTGCGGTAGGTCCGATGCGCTCGGTCCAGAACGTGCTACTGATGAAGGTGGTTTGCGCTGCCTCCATGATGTTGCGTTTACCAATAGTGGCAGTAATGCCGTAACCATTGCCCAGCGCCTTGCCGAACATGGCCATGTCTGGTTCGACACCGTATTTTTTATGTAGCCCACCAAAAGTTTCACGGAACCCGGAAGTGCATTCGTCAAAAATCAGCACAATGCCGCGCTCGGTGGCAAGCTTGCGAACCTTCTGCAGGAAGTTGTCTTGTGGGCCCATATTGCGCACCACTTCCATTTTGATCACACCAATATCGTGGGCATCGACGAGTGCTTCCAACTCCGCAAAATTGTTGTAGTTGAATGGGAACACCGTGCCGCGCAGGTTTTGCGGCACGCCTTTGGGTTCCAACCCAGGCAGCAGATGGCCCGCAAGATTTTTGTCGTCGCCAAGGTTGGCGGATAAATACCAGTCGTGCCAACCGTGGTAGCCACAAATGGCAACATTGTCCTTGCCGGTGGCTGCGCGCGCAATGCGAATGGCGATGGCGTTGGCCTCGCCGCCTGAGCGCGCGAGACGCACCATATCCGCCCAAGGGTGCAGCTCAATCAGCTTTTCGGCCAGATAAACTTCTTCCGGGCAGTTGAGGGTGGACATATTGCCTGCATCAATCATCTTGCGTACTGCGTCATCTACTTCCGGGTGTCCGTAGCCCAACGTGTTGGTACCAATGCCCATGATGGACATGTCTATGTATTCGTTACCGTCCAAGTCCCACACCTTGCAGCCCTTGGCTTTACTGAAATAGGCAGGCCATAAATCGGGCAAGAACATTTCTGCGCGCTTGGAGAGCAGCATGTTGCCACCGGGTATAACTTGCTTGGCGCGTTTCCAGAGTTTTTGGCCAGTGCCCATGACGGCTCCTTCATTCCGAATCAGGTGTTGGTTGATGTAAAAAATATCTGGTTGCTGGCGCTGCAAGCTGAGCACCTCGCTCCAGGTAAAGTCGACGCGCGGGTGGAAGTGCTGAAAAACTTTTTCGACGACAGCAAAGTCTGCGGGTTCGTCAACTGTCCACCGCAATGCGGAAAGATCTTCACTGTGCTGCATAGAGGCTGTCTTGAATCGGCCGGGCTCACGCAAGTAGGGAGTGACGTGCTCGCGGTCAAACGATTTACTAGTCTCCTTACTGGCCTGTTCTAGCACCTTAAACGAGCAAACTTCTATGTCCAATCCATCTGGGTAGGTGGGGGGATTTGTGTTGCTGAAATAATCTACGCCAGTACATTTGAACTCGCGGACAACCTTATCCACGAGTTCCGGATCCACCAATGGGCAGTCCCCAGTGATACGCACAACCACATCAGCGTGATGCACACGCCCAGCTCGCACGAACCGGTCAAGCACATCATTTTCGCTGCCTTGCTCGCAAGAGTAGCCGAGTTTTTGCACATGCTCTACCAGTGGTTTATTGCGTTCATCCGTCGAGGTGGCAACGACGATTTGATCCAACTCTTTTGCTTGCGATAGGCGCGAGAGCAACAACTCAAGCATGGGGATGCCACCTATCGGTTTCATCACCTTATTCGGAAGACGGGTAGAACCCATGCGAGCCTGCACAAGAGCAACAACTTTCATAACTGTGACCATCGGGCTGGGTTAATTAGATCCTCTGCATCGCATTGCAGGTCGGGCAAATTATCTGGCGTGACACGACCTGCTGCACTGATAATTTGCTCCAGTTGGCTCACGTTGTCTGCACCCACAACGACCCGGTCAATCTCACGGAAAGAGAGTGGAAAAGCTAAACATGCCTGTACGGCAGATGTATTGTGATGTGAAAGCCACTCATGCCATTTGCCCCACAATTCAGACCAAAATTTAAACTTTGCCGGAATGGTTGCTTGGGGCATCAATAACAAACCTTGCAAGAATGCTGAACGCGTGTGGATTTCAACACCGTCATTTTTTAGTCGATGCAGCCAACCCGTATTATGTAATCGTCGATCTACCAAATTGAAGGGGGCTTGCACCAGATCGAATCGGTATGGTGGGATGAGCGCTTCCAGTTCGCTTGGAGCGTAGATGGAAATTCCGACTTTTTTTATCTGCCCAGTTTCTTTCAAATCTTGCAAGGTCTGAAACAGCACTTTTCCGTCGCTTCCGAGCAACTGCTCAGGACGGTGTAATAACAAGCCATACACGGCACCCACACTAAGCCGAGTCCGCGACGCGGCAACTTGTTCTCGAACCCAACCGCCTACATCAACGCAACCATCCGGCACAGCGGGCAGTTTAGTTACTACGTTAAAACCTTGAGTGCCAATTTCACCCAAACACGTTTCGCTCTCGCCGTAAGCAATGGCGGTATCGAGAATATCGATACCTTTTGCTGCCGCGAGTTGCAGCATAGTTTTTGCGGCGGAGCGAGTGACTTGACCATCTTGATTGGCAATTCCATAAGACAGACCGAACTGGACGGTACCTAAGGCTAGGCGACTCATACGCCAGACTCCCTCTGACACTTCCGGAGTACCGATACGGCGATCCAATCGTCTGATGCATCGGTGTAGTTTGAGTCAGCATGATGTCTCACTTTATGCGTCATGCACTCATAACTAGGATGCCAAGTGAACAAGGTGCGGTAATCCATTTTATAACTCTGCACACCTGGGCTATGGTGATACGTTTTGGCGCGTGGTATCCGGCTAAAAAAATCCAAGATTATCAACCAACCGGGTGAACGCAGCACGCGATCCGCTTCGCTTGCGATGCGAAACAAGTCTTCCCGATCACATAGATAAAGACAAAAACCAAAAATCACAAGATCAAAGCTTTGGCCATCGAATGGCAGCGCATCAGCGGTACCTTGCTGCACGTTGATACCTTTTGCACAAACTGCGGTGACCGCTTGCGCGGACGGCTCGATCCCATAGCAATCAGCATGCAGATTACCCTTTAGCCAAGCGAGTCGCGTGCCGTCACCGCATCCAACCTCAAGCACTTTCAGTCCTATCGTATTTACAGACAGTAAATCGAGCACTTCTCGTAATACAGGATCGTCATCGGGAAGTTTTCTACCTGCAACAACGTGCTGGTTTCTGTTAAACCAAGCGTCACCTTCAGACTGTAAGAAAATTTCCTTTTGTTTCATGGATAAGTCCATTCATGAGTGAATCACGCTGATTCTTCTACTAGAGCCAAACGAAGCCTGGCCACCACGATGTCCTGCTGAGCCCCGGTCAACCCCGGATACATAGGCACGCTGATTGCTTCGGTGTAATACCTTTCCGCCTCCGAACAATGCCCGACCCGGAAACCAAGTCCCTCGTAGTACGGCTGCAGATACACCGGGACATAATGCAAATTCACTCCAATGCCTGCGGCTCGCAGTGAATGAAACACATCACGATGTGTCTTATAGATTTCATTAAGCTTCAGACGAATGACGTACAGATGCATCCCAGAGTAACTATCTGGGTGCTGCCAAGGGGTGTTAATTGGCATGCCCGCAATCAGTTCATCATACCTCTTGGCAATGGCATGTCGTTTTGTTACAAACTCGTCGATCCTCAGCAACTGGCTCAAGCCCAGCGCAGCCTGCATATCCGTCATGCGATAGTTGAACCCCAAGTCGATCTGCTGGTAATACCACAGACCGTCTGGCGTGCGAGTCATATTCGCTGGATCGCGGGTAATGCCGTGGCTGCGCAGCAGTTGCATGCGTTTAGCGAGCTGCTCGTCCTTAGTCGTCGCCATACCGCCTTCACCCGTGGTGATAATTTTAACCGGGTGAAAGCTAAACACTGTGATGTCGCTGAAACGACAATTACCGATGAACTCGCCCCGGTATTTGCCACCAATAGCGTGTGAAGCATCTTCAATTATCTTGAAGCCATAACGTTCGCTCAAACCTTGGATGCCTGCCATGTCACAGGGTTGGCCGCACAAGTGTACTGGGATGATCACCTTTGGTAGACAACCCGTCTGTTCTGCTTTAGCCAATTTTTCCGAAAGACACTCCACGCTTAGGTTGTACGTACGCGGATCAATGTCCACAAAATCGACCTGGGCACCGCAATACCGCGCGCAGTTCGCGCTCGCCACGAAGGTGATCGGACTGGTCCATACCCAATCACCGGGGCCTACACCTAACGCCAAGCAAGCAATATGCAGGGCGCTAGTTGCGCTGTTGACCGCTACCGCAAATTGGGCTTGGCAGTAATCTGCTACCGCATTCTCAAAGTTAACAACGGCAGGACCTTGAGTGAGGAAATCTGAACGCAAGACATCCACAACCGCCTGGATATCCGCCTCAGAAATATCTTGGCGACCGTAGGGGATCATCGCGCTCAGAGTTTCCCAACTTTGTCGCGGTTGCGGTCAATCCATGCCTGCAGGGTGTCAATACTCATCCATTCCCGATTGTTATCCGAGCAATACGTAAACCCTTCAGCAACCTTTTGCCCACCATTAATACGCGCGGGGTCGCTGCTCCAATTGTGAATCGCCGGCAAGATTTTAAAGTGATCAGTATATTCATAGGTATGCGGCGCATCCTCGGACCCTATCATCTGCTCGTGGAGTTTTTCGCCGGGGCGAATGCCGACAATTTCGAGGCGAGCATCGGACGCCACAGATCTGGCGATATCAGTCACCTTCATGGACGATATCTTCCGCACATAAATTTCCCCACCCACCATGTCTTCGAAAGCATGCCATACGAGATCGACGCCTTGCTCCAAAGTAATCATGAAGCGTGTCATACGCTCATCTGTAATCGGCAACACTCCTGCGTTGGCAATAGAAAGAAAAAACGGTATCACCGAGCCACGTGAACCCATTACATTTCCGTAGCGTACAACTCCAAAGCGAGTTTCGTGGGCACCCGCGTAGGAATTACCGGCAACGAAAAGTTTGTCGGAGACAAGTTTCGTGGCGCCATAGAGATTCGCAGGACTACTCGCCTTATCAGTCGACAGTGCGACTACTCGCTTAACCTTTCGGTCTATACATGCGTCGATCAAGTTCATCGCACCCAGCACGTTCGTCTTCACGCACTCAAATGGATTGTATTCTGCCGTCGGCACTATTTTGGTAGCTGCAGCGTGAACAACATAGTCGATGCCATCGAGCGCACGCGATAGACGATCCTTGTCACGCACATCTCCGATAAAAAAACGCACACGATCATCATTGCCATATAGCTTGGCCATCTCCCATTGTTTCATCTCATCGCGGGAGAAAATAACAAGACGGCGAAGGTTATATTTTGCCAAAGTCATTGGCACGAAAGTATGACCAAAAGACCCGGTACCACCAGTAATAAGAATAGAAGAGTTATTGAGCATATGACGTCCTGACAGACAGGGTTAATGTAGTGCTATCTACCAACAATCTACAAATGGCGCGCACCAGCCAGATAATCCGACGACGCCTTGCTTGTTGAATACGGCAAGTTCGGCCTAGGCGGCCTTCGGTCAACAAACCGCACCTAGGCAGCCGTATACCTCATAGGTGGGAATGTGGTCCGCACCTTGCGATTCGCTCCAATACACGCGCTGCCCCCTGCGCGTAACAAATATCAATATGCTCACTATCAACGGCTCGTTCTCGGGCTAGAGAATGAAATCTATTCATGGTATCCGTCAACATCTCTTCCAAGAACAGTTTTGCCCATGGTTTACACTTCCAATCGGGCTGCGTCGGTGCGGGCGATGATCTGGAACGGCGTTGGCGCTACGTTGCGGACGCGCGAAATGATGTCGACCGGCAAGCCAAGCCTGGATTCCAGTTCCATTTTGATTCGTGCACGTTGGATTAGCGACAACGCGGCGTCAGCCTCGACAAGAATATCGACATCGCCTCCGCTGACTTTGTCATTGAGACGTGAACCGAAAAGGTATACCTCCGCCCCCTTTCCAACCCAGCGGGACACAGTATCGACGATCAAGCGCACTTGCTCTGGATTAAGATGCATCGGGTGTTTTATCCGTTTTTTTTGTTTTTCGAGCTGATAACAGCCCGTGCAAATTCTTCAAAATCCGTCAAGCGGGTTTTTGCAATCGAATGGACAATCACCCAGTTGATAGCATCGTAGTTGTGGACTGCGATGTTGCGAAACCCCACCGCCTTTTTCATGCGCAGCGCCAAATCCGCGCCGATCAGTCTCGCGCTACTTAGCACGTTGAACGTTTGCCCCATCGTGTCCGGCGGTGCATATTCCGTTTCTGAAATGAGATGTGCGCCGATGTCCACGCAAATCTGCACAGCACGTGTCAGATTCAATGCCAGAATATCCTGCGCATCAATATCTGCGACCAAGGCATCCACATCCGCCGGGCATTTCATTGCAACGCGGCGCAAGCAGCGTCGCAGTGACTCCAGCTTCTCTTCGATTACTGGCCAATCCATGCTTGCCTCCTTTCCTTGAGGATTCGGCTCCGATAAGGCATGAAATCAGCCTGATTCAACAAATGTTTATTCAGCACAAAGGCGAAATCAGTATCAGCGCCCAGTATTTTTTTCCCGCGCGTTACGATCTGCCCAAGCAAGGGTTCGCCCGCCAAATAAATATCTACCAAATCTACCGGGCGTCCGAGCGCTTCAGCTAACTCTGCTATCAGTTGGATTTTCTCATGCGTGTTAAGCGGACGATCTGCCCCAATGGCCAGATCAAGATCACTGTCCCGGTCGGCTTCACCCTGCGCTAAAGACCCAAACAACATCGCCAGACGGATCGTTCCATATCTTTCCAGTACCTGTTTAATGCGCTCATGGTCGTTTGCGTTTACGTTTTTGGAATTATACATAACTCACCACTCCAAACCGCTCCCGCTGATACGATCCATCCTGCACATGCCCGCACCATTCGCGATTTTCCAGATACCACTGCACCGTCTTGCGCAGACCAGAAGCAAATGTCTCTTGCGGCTTCCAACCCAACTCGCGCTGAATTTTCGAAGCATCAATCGCGTAACGCTGATCATGGCCGGGCCGGTCTTGCACAAAGTTAATGAGCTTGCTGTGCGGTGCGAATTTTGACTTCGGCACTAGCTCATCCAATAACCCGCAAATCGCACGTACCACGTCGAGATTTTTTTGTTCGTTATGCCCGCCGATGTTGTACACCTCGCCGACGCGCCCTCGTTCCAGCACCAAGCACAACGCGCGCGCGTGATCTTCGACATACAACCAGTCGCGTACGTTTTCGCCTTTGCCGTACACCGGCAGCGGTTTGCCTTCGAGTGCGTTGAGGATGACCAGCGGAATCAATTTTTCGGGGAACTGGTATGGGCCGTAATTATTCGAGCAGTTGGTCGTGACGACAGGCAAGCCGTAGGTGTGATGCCAGGCGCGCACCAAGTGATCCGACGACGCCTTACTTGCTGAATACGGCGAGTTCGGTTCATAGGCGTTGTCTTCGGTGAACAAACCGGTCGCGCCGAGGCTGCCGTACACCTCGTCGGTGGAAATGTGGTGGAAGCGAAATGAGCTCTTCGCCGCCTCTTGCAGCTCGCTCCAATACGCGCGTGCCGCCTGCAATAATGTGTAGGTGCCGACGATATTGGTTTCGATGAATGCGGCTGGTCCGTCGATGGAACGGTCCACATGCGACTCTGCGGCCAAATGCATCACGGCGCTCGGGCGATGTGTGCGGAACACGCGCTCAAGCTCTTTCGCGTCGCAAATATCCACGCGCTCGAAGCGATAACGCGGATGCGCACTCACCGCCGCGAGTGATTCCAGATTTCCTGCATAGGTCAGCTTGTCGACATTAATGACGGTCGCGTCGGTGTGCTGAATCAAATGGCGAATCACCGCCGAACCAATGAATCCGGCGCCGCCTGTTACCATGATAGTCACTGGCTGATCTCCGCCATCGCGTCCGAAAATCCAAGTGTAAATTTAGGAGTGAAGTCAGGCGGCGAAGTATAGGCAAAAAGGCGCAACGCGAGCAAACGATTAACGCAGAGAATCATTACGAAGGAGGTTGGTAGCGG
>JANMQQ010000278.1:0-6929 GCA_031370545.1 Gammaproteobacteria bacterium | reverse complement strand
GCGCGTGGCGGTTGCCGCCAACTTCACGCACACGTTGACGCAACTTCAAACCGAATTTGAGAAAGCCACGCCGCATCGCCTGGTCATCATCAGCGGCGCCACCGGCAAATTGTTCGCGCAAATAAATAATGGCGCGCCGTTTGATGTGTTCCTGTCCGCAGACACCGATGCACCGATGCGCTTGGTGGCCTCCGGTCAGGCGGTGGAGCAGAGCGAGTTCACTTATGCGCGCGGTCGCCTGGTGTTGTGGAGCGCACAAGCCGAGGCAGTAAAGGATGCTCCGCGCGTGTTGAGCGTAAGCAAAGATCGGATCGCGTTGGCCAATCCCAAACACGCGCCCTATGGCCGCGCCGCTGAGCAGACGCTGCGAGCATTACAACTTTGGGACCAGGTAAAGAGCCGCGTGGTGATGGGAGAAAACGTCAATCAAACGCTGCAATTCGCTGCAACCGGCAACGCCACGTGGGCCTTTGTCGGGCTGGCACAGGTGTTCGATCTGCCGCCGCCGCAACGCGGTGGTTACTGGGCGGTGCCGCACGATCTTTACCGGTCGATTACACAAGACGCCGTGCTGTTGGTGCGCGGTCGTGACAACCCGGCAGCGCAAGAATTTCTAGCCTATCTGCGCAGTGCGGCCGCGCGCGAATTAATTCAGCGCGCCGGATACGAGTGAAATGGATTTCACGCCGCTCTGGCTCACACTGCAACTCGCAACCACCACCACAGCGGTATTGATCGCCATCGGCACACCGCTGGCCTGGTGGCTGGCGCGCACGCGCACGCGTGCCAAGCCGGTGATCGAAGCGTTGGTCGCCTTGCCCCTGGTATTACCGCCGACGGTGCTGGGGTTTTATTTGTTGCTGGCGTTTGGTCCGCACGGCTGGATCGGTAGCGGCTGGCAGCACATCAGCGGATCGGCGCTGAGCTTTACATTTAGCGGCTTGTTGATTGCGTCGGTCATTTATTCATTGCCGTTCGTGGTGCAGCCGCTGCAAACGGCATTTGCCGCCGTCGGTCGTGATGTGCTGGAAGCCGCCTGGTGTCTACGTGCCAGTCCCTTCGATGCATTTCGTACGGTCGTACTGCCGCTGGCGGCGCGCGGCTATCTCACGGCAGCGATTTTAGGCTTCACGCACACGCTGGGAGAATTCGGCGTGGTGCTGATGGTCGGTGGCAATATTCCCGGTCAGACGCAGGTGTTGTCCATTGTCATTTACGACCACGTGGAGTCGCTCGACTACGCCACCGCACACACCTTGTCGCTCGGGTTGCTGGTGTTTTCATTTATGGTTTTAACGGTAGTGTATGCGTTAAACCGTCGCGCCGGGTTGCGTATGTTATGAGCACACTCCGCTTTGATTTGCAGTTACAACATTCTTCCTTCGTGCTCAACGCACGTTGTGAATTACCCGCGCGCGGCGTGATCGGCGTGTTCGGTCATTCCGGTTCGGGCAAGACCACCTTGTTGCGCTGTCTGGCGGGATTGGAGCAGGCGCGCGGCCAAGTGCAGCTGGGTGATACGCTTTGGCAAGACACTGACCGTGCGTTTCGCACTGTGCAACAACGCCGCGTTGGATTTGTGTTTCAAACCCCGCGCCTGTTTCCACATCTGTCGGTGCGCGCGAACTTGCAGTACGGCTTTGCTCGCACGCCGCAACATGAGCAGCACGTGCACTGGGAGCGTACGATCAAGGCGCTGGGGTTAACAGGTTTGCTGGACCGGCGCGTGCCCGGGCTGTCGGCCGGTGAACAACAACGCGTTGCCATCGCCCGCGCATTATTGTCGAGCCCCAGGCTCTTGTTGATGGACGAACCGCTGGCCGCGCTGGACGTAAAACGCAAGCGTGAAATCCTGCCGTTCATCCGCCGCGTTGCGGTTGAGTTCGGCATTCCGGTGGTATTCGTCAGCCACAGCTTGCAGGAATTGTTGCACGTGGCGGATGCGCTCGTGTTACTGGATCAGGGCACGGTGGTCGCCGCCGGAGAAATTGACAGTGTGCTCACCCAACTCCCGCTGCTCGGCTACCTTGGCGACACCGTCGGCTGTGTGCTTGAAGCGCGCGTCGCTGCACACGAACCGGAGCACGGTCTCACGCGCCTTGAATGTCACGGTCAGGCCCTCTGGGTGCCGCAGCGCGACATGGCAATCGAACAACCACAGCGCGTATTCGTTACGGCGCGCAATGTCAGCATCGCATTGCAGCCGGTGGCCGTGCCGTTCAGCGTGCTCAACGTTTTGACCGCGACGGTGGTTGAAATCGGCGCGGTGTCGGCCGACGGCGCCGCGGTATATGTCAAGCTCGACGTCGGTGCGCCGCTGCTGGCGAGCATTACTCGTAAATCTCTGACGTTATTGAATCTAAGAGTGGGGCAGCGGGTGTATGCCTATGTGAAAGCGGTGTCACTGGAGCATGAGCTGTGACGTCTTGCTGCGCTGGGTGTCGGCGTGACACTATGACTATATTCGGTTCGAATTAAGTGAGGTTAATATCCATGAGTAAAGTCACAAGTCTGAGTCACTTTAAGGCTGACGCCAGCCAGTTAATTGCTTCCATTCGCAAGTCCGGCGAAACGGTTGTGCTCACGCAGAACGGCGAAGCCACGGCGATTGTGCAGGACATCGAAACCTACCAAAAAACGCAGCAGGCGTTATTGATGCTCAAACTGCTTGCGCAGGGGGAGGCGGACATTCGCAACGGCGAAACCGCAGATCAAGCCGCCGTATTCAATCGCCTGGAAAAAAAATTGCGCACATGACTGGGGGCGGGTCGCAGTGCGCGCGGAGCAAAACTTATGTCAACAGACCCTAGTCGCTGGCGAGTGCGGTGGACGCGAACTGCGCAGGACGATTTGAGCGCCATTGTTGACTACATTGCAGTTGAAGGCGTGCACGCTGCACGCGAGAGTTTGGCCGCAGTAAAAAATGCTGCTGCGAAGCTTGAGCGATTCCCGGACCGGGGTCGTATCGTCCCCGAGTTGCAAGTGATGGATATTTTTACGTATCGGGAACTGGTGAGCCGCCCATGGCGCATCATCTATCGGCGCGAAGAAAACACCGTGTTGGTACTTGCGGTGCTGGATAGTCGACGCGACCTTGCAAGCCTCTTGCTTGAACGACTGGTTCGATAACACCTTGATCACACCGCGCGCTTATGCCTCAGTGGGTACAGCATCCGCATTGCAACACTGATTCCGCCCACGTTCCTTGGCGCGATACAACGCGGCGTCGGCGCGGTTGAAGACTGCTTCAGCGTTGTCGTTGGCGCGAAATGCTGAATAGCCGCAGGAAATTCGGATCGGCACGTCTTTTCCGGCGTAGTGAAATTTGCAGGCTTCAATTGCGGCGCGTAGTTTTTCGGCGACACCGGCCATTTTGTCGGCGGGCGTGTCGGTAACCAGTACTACGAACTCTTCGCCGCCGTAGCGCGCGAGAAAATCGGTTTCACGCAAACTGCTTTTGAGTGCGTCAGCAATCAACTTCAATGCTTTGTCACCGGCCTTGTGGCCGTAGTGATCATTGATGTTTTTGAAATGGTCAACGTCCAGTACCATCAATGTGATCGAAGTGTTGTAGCGCTTCCAGCGCGCAACTTCCTGAGTGATCCGTTCTTCATAAGCCAGCCGATTGAATGTGCCGGTCAGCGGGTCGATGATGGTCTGTTGATGTTTGTCTTTCAGACGGGTGCGCAGCGAATCCGCTTCGGTCTCGACATTATCCAGGCGCGATTTAACCTGGGTCAGTTCGCTCGCCAGTTGGACTTGGCGCTGCTCTTCATTACGTTGATACTCACTCAAGTGCGTCTGTAACACGTCCAGGCGTTCGCTGATGTTGGATTTCAATTGTTGCAGGTCGGCGGCTTCGTGCACGGATGTTTTGATCTCACGCACCTGGGTTTGCACCGTGGCTTCCAATTTGCGTCCCTGTTCGGCCCAGGACTGTTGATGTGACTGCGTGCCGTCCAGGTGTTGATCCATCTCTTGCAGGCGCTGCGTGAGTTGTCGCAAAAAATCCTCCAGCTCCTGCTTTTCCTGTACCAGCGCTTTGCGCATGTTGAGGACCAGATCAACAATCGACTTGAACGCAGCGGTGAAATCGGCTCCGGCGGTGTTGTTGGCCAAGCTTTCCTTGATACGGCTCGATTCGCTGACGAAGTCGGACGGGATAACCAATTCATCGACGAACTGAATCAATACGTCTTGAATGCTTGGCATATCAACATTCACCGCGCCGCGCTCCTGCGAACCGGGTGCGCGACGCGTCACCTGGGCAAGATTCAGCACCTCGGTGAACTCATTGATGATCGCCGCGCAATCGGCTTCATCCGCTGCCCGTTCCAGACGGGTGATCAGTGCTTTTACCGTGTACGCATCGGATTCCCCGACTTGAATGCGGCGGATCAGACCAATCAACAAGCGCTTGGCCACGTCCAGAGCGGGCAGGGGAGCACTGCTTGACTCTTGATCAAGCGTGGGCGAAGACGGCGAAGTATTGCGGCTGAACGTCGATGTCAGTCGCTTGATCCATCCGTCTGGTGTTGCTACCGAACCGGCCGCAGACGTAAAGCAAATTTGCAGCAGCTCAATGAGTTCGCCATGCAACGATGTCGAGTCGTCTTTGTTGATCTCAAAACGTTGGATAAGCTTTTTGGCACGCTTGCGCTGTGCCTCCGGGAAGGTCAACGCGTGTAGAATTTTAAGGGTCAGTTCGTGACTGGATGCACCAGCGCTGTCGTTCGTGCTGCTGCGGTCATCCAGGCGTTTAACCAGATCGGCGACTGCGTTGATCAGCTCAACCACGTCATGCGTAGCGCGATTTTCACGAATCGCTTCGCGTAATTCGTTCAGCAGCTTGTCAAGCTTGGGATCGATACCGCCAATTGCAAATGTCAGGCGCGAGATGCCGCGCCGCAGCGTGGTGTCGGAGTCGCGCCACTCTTTCTCTTTTTGTTTGAGCAGCTCCTTCTGCGCGTTGAATTTACCCTTCCAGGGTTCTGATTCGCTTTTGCTTGTGTCGTCCGTCATGAATTGCCTGGATGAACTGCGCGTGGATTGGTTACTGTCGGCTGCCCGACGGATTTGCGATGTTCTATTATGTCGGTCGAAATGGCTGAATTATGAGCGGAACCTGCATGCAGCGTGTCAGTCGACAGTTCATCTGCGCGTTCGACGCAATTCCTGATGGGGGAAGCAAAGGCACGTTTTTGAGCGCGCCGGGCGGCGAGCGTGACATTTTTTTGGTGCGGCGCGGCGCGCGGGTTTTTGCATACGTGAATTCCTGCCCGCACACCGGCGCCACGCTGAATTTCCAGCCAGATCAGTTTATGAGCTTTGATAATTTCTACATTCAATGTTCCATACACGGCGCGCAATTTCGTATCGACGACGGCTATTGTGTGTATGGGTCGTGCCGGGGGTCTTCATTACGGCGTATTGATATTGAAGTCAATGACGGCGGGGTTTTTGTTCGATAGGACAACGGCGATTAATGCCTGTTCTACGCTTGTTTTCCGAGGCTAGGCGTCAGTAATGTGCACGCCTTCAGCGTTGTTCAACGTACGTACGATGGATTTTTTGTGGCGTATCACCGCATCCACACCGTACAGCGATGTGAGATGAGCAACCACATAGGTGCGGCCCCGATAATCGTACCGACCGCTGTTTTGATGCCAGCGTGCGCTGTGTACCTTAAATTTTTTAAGAATCGTACTCATGGTTGGGTTCTCTGGGTCTCCGTGAAGTAGATTTGATCACAGAGCATCCGCCGTTGCGGTACCGCAACGCACATAGCGGATGTAAATTAGTACCACGACGTGACTGAATTAAACCTAGAAACGGCAGTTGATCGCTACAAAGCACAAGTAAGTTAATACAGATGTTGACATTTATGGTTCGTACATACCTCACCCATTAGGTGAGGCCCGCTACGGCCTGAGCAGCACGCCCCGTTGTGCACATGGCTACGTTGCAACTCGTCCTACCTCGCGCAAACCAGCGCGATAGGAATCATCGGAATAGCGCACTATTCCTCGCTCGTTGCGCCTTGCCTGCGCCGCACAGGATGTGCAAGTGCCGCGAAGCGCAGGCGACCGCCATGGATGGCGGAAGGTAGAGCAACGCAGGAGCAGTTGCCGAGATGCGCGAGAGCGGCCACCCAACGGGTCGCACTCCACAGGCCGTTCAACTGCCGTTTCCAGGTTAAATGTTTACAACGGGCACGGGAAGGTCGCGATGATTAACAATCGGTGACGTGCACGCCTTCAGCGTTATTGAGCGCGCGGACAATCCACTTTTTGTGGCGCTTTACTGAATCAACTCCATATCGGTCTGCCAGGTAAGCAATGACATTGGCGCGGCCACGGTAGTTATGGGTTTGGCAATCCTGATGCCAGCGTTCACAGTGATGTTTGAAGCGGGTAAGTATTGAACTCATTAGCGTCGTATTCCTGATATGCCGGAGTGCTGGCCACGCCTCTTCGCGCGGACGCAGTAAGCTACGGCACGCGGTCGGCGCATAAAAGCACAAACTTAAAAAATTATTAAATGTTTACAATTTTAAATCGGTAAAAGTCGGCGGGAGGACACTTTTGCTAATCACACATCGTGATCGTGGTGCGTTGCGGAATCCAAACATTGCGGCCAGTCGTATTTGCTTCCAGCCAGTTTAGTAAATCAGCGTGCGACATCGGGCGGGCGATCAGGTAGCCCTGCGCGATATCAACACCATAGGCGGCAAGCGCATTCCAGTGGGCCTGTAATTCCACGCCTTCCGCAACCACTTCCAGCTTGCGGTGACGTGCGATGTCGATAGTTGCCCGCACGATGCCGGCATCGCTGGCGTCGCGCAGCATGTCCATCACAAAGCTGCGGTCGATCTTGAGTTGATGCACCGGCAACTGTTTGAGTTGCGCGAGCGTCGGGTAACCGATTCC
>JANMQQ010000238.1:0-3668 GCA_031370545.1 Gammaproteobacteria bacterium | reverse complement strand
TATTATCAGGAGATGTTCACTACAGTTTTACTTCTACGGCTAAGTTTAGCGTGTTCGACGATAAAACGTTGCGCGAAGCGATCCGGCAGTTTCCGAGAGACGTATCGCCACCAGTAACGCCGCAGGGAGGGTCGGCAACGTATGATTTACTCTGGGGTGCTAAGTTCATCCAGCTAACCAGCAGTGCGTTAAAAAATTTCGCCAGCGATACGGCGGTGCGGTTGCCGGCAAACCTGACACTTATGGAACCGGCATTATTTATCAGGGAGGACGGGGGCATGGTGAAGGGGAAATATGAAAACGGCGACGTGTTTGAGTGGGTGGTGCCGCTCGACGATAAACCGGGCAAATTCATAAAACAGAAGAAAGAAGATCTGAAACCCGCAACGCTGTTTCGTCAACGGGTCAATGACGCGTTTAATTCTCAGTATATTTCGGAACACAACATCGGGCTGCTGACTGTCAACTCACCAGAGATCAGCAATTGTTTTTACACGGCCAAAGGGAAAACGGCAGAAAGATCCTGGAATTTTTCCAATGATAAATATTGGGAGTAAAAATCGAGGGCCTTGCATTACGAACCAATGTTGTAACAAGTACATGCGTAGCATGCGTTCGATCCCCAGCGGTTGACGTCCGCGCTTCCCGCTTTTGGGGTAGTGCGGCTCAATGACGGCGATCAGGCGCGTCCAAGGAACGACCTGCTGCATCTGAGCTAAAAATACGTCGCGCCGGGTTGGTTTTGATCATGGCCATCGACATTTCCCGAACACCAGCGTGTCTCGCGGCCTCGTGGATAGGCATTCCAGTTGCTCACCGTTGACTACGAACTACGGTTTTCTCACATGCATTGCAGCATATGTGGACGTTGTTTCCGCATGGCGTCGATCATCTTCCGCATGCAGGTAAATTGCGGTGGTTTCTATGGATGCGTGCCGGAGGTTTTTTTGTATATTCCGGATATCGTTTCCGGCATCCGCCTGGTGGGTCGCCGAGGTGTGGCGTAGCCAATGGGTGGAGGCGCGCCGCAATATTGCGGCTCCCGCCGGATCGGTCGGTTCGAGCGCGATGGCGGCGCGTCGAAAGACTTCTTTCACCACTAAATAAATCGCGGTCGGCGTGAGAAATTGCTCACGCCGACCGGTGATTGACATGACCAAGGGAGTTTCTTCTAAGGGAGATGGATGAGCGAGGAATCCATAAAACTGGCGGTAACGTGCAAGGTCGGCCATCAATTCATCACTCATCGGAACCTCACCTTGAACATCGCCTTTGCCCACCACACGCAACCACCAGTGGCCACGGCGTTGAACGAGGTCGCTGGTCTTGACTAGTGCGGCTTCTGCGGCGCGCAACGCGGTCCCGTACAACAAACGAAACAACCAGCGCACGCGTTCATAGTGTTGCCGTTCACGCAGTGTTGTTTGCGGAAGCGTGTCGATAAAGCCGAGCACGGCGTGCCACAAAGCATGGTCAAGATAGCGCTCCACTACCGCCTTCCGCTGAATTTGATTCTTGCCCCGGTTGCGTCGCAGTGCGAGCGGATTTCCTGCGATATAGCCGGCGGCCACCCAATAGCCGAACAGCCCCGACAGAATCCCCATCGCCTGCCGCACGCTGCGCGGCGACAGCGGACCCGCAAATAAGCGATGAGCATTTCCTCGACGTGGCAGCGTAGGGTCAGTCCACTCGGCGGGCGGTCGGGCAAGCAAGGCTTCGTAAACCAACAAATCTTCCCGCGTCAGACTCGACACGGGCTTGCCCAGACGCTGCGTCGCCCAAGTCATCAAGCGCATGGATTCCTTACGGTAGCTGCGCAGCGTGTGCGGAGAATGCACGTATTCGGCGAGCCACATACGAACGGCTTCTACGTCGGTGTCTGCGGTGATCTGCCGAACACCGCCTCGGGCTCGGTTCGTGCCCTGGCTGCCATCGAGAGCCGTCGAAAGTGCGTAATCACCGGTAAACACCACCAAATCGGGCATAACTCGGTCTCGTGATTTCCAGTGGCAGGATTTACATAATACAGCTCAACTAGTTACGATTATAGGAGTTATCGTAAATTTATAACCGATATGATTACATATATAACGTAATACGATAGTATATCGTTTGTATTTCACACGAAAAGCAGTTGATCCCCGTATCCGCAAGGAGGAGAGCAGGCCATGAGCCGTGTCAGTGATACCCGTTTGCGTACGCGAGAAGCCGCAGCCGACTTGGTGGTTGCTGGCCGACGACCTCACGACTTGACCGTCGATTTGATCTACGCCGAAATCAAACAGGGTAGCCGAACCACAATCAATGACGAGCTCAAGCTCTGGAAAGATGAGCAAGCCAAGTCCGATGCATTGACAGCGGCCTTGCCGCCGGTCGTGGCGAACGCCATGCTGAATATTTGGGCGGTAGCGGTAGAACACGGGGAAAAGGTGTTCGGTCAGCGCCGAGAAGAGGTTGAAACCCAATTGGCCCAAGCAACCGCGCGCATTGAAAGCCTGGAATCTGAGAAAGCCCAGCTCACCTCGAGAATCGCAGGCTTACAGGCGGATGTTGCCCAAGGGCAATCCGACCTCAACGCACTGCGGGAAATGCTATCGAGTGAGCGTGCAACCAAGGAAGCTACCCTGGCGCGGGTCAGCGCTCTGGAACAGCAACTCGAATCCGCAAAAACCAACTCAGAGCAGGCAAGCTCGACCTTGAAAGCAGAACATCAGCTGCATGTGGAAAAACTACAGGCAGCCCTTGTCGCTCAGGAGGCCGCCTTCCGTCAGGAAATCGACAAGGCCACGGAGAGGTTGGAAGGTGTGCAGAAGCATGTGCTGCTGCAGGTCAGCGAAGCCCGCGAAGCTCAAAAACAGGCGGAGGCGCAGTTTTCCAAAGCTGTTCAGAAAAGCGAGCAGGTTTCAACCGAGGTGCAGAAACTCAGGGGGCAGGTTGTATCATTTACCCAAATATCCGAGAGAGCTCAGTCTGACTTGGTCCAGGCGCATGCTGAGATGACCCGGCTCCGCGCGGACCGTGAATCGCTGATCCAGCAAGTGGCCGGAGCAACTGGCAAACTAGGCGCCCTGGGAGAACAGATCGAATCTCTCGAACGTCGGGCTGTGGGTGCCGAAACCCGACTTGAGGAGGCCTTAAAACGACCGCTGTTGAAAACAGCTAAAAAGCCGCACCCGCATGCCTCGATGGATCGTTAATTTCGACGGCCAAAGCTAATCTTACATTTTTGGCGCGTTGGGCAAAAATAGCCAGAGTTCGCCCGCCAACACGTTCGCGCGCCTCCACAACACACACGGAACGGCCCGCTGTGCGCAATTCCAGGGCAGCGGTCAACCCCGCCAATCCGGCCCCGATAATGACCACATCGACGCTGCTTGCTATTCGCTCATCGCCAAACACCGGCGGAGCGAGCGCGGCAATCAGTGACGAGCCGAGTGCCGTCCTTAGAAATTTACGGCGTGAGAGTACTGGGGGTTTTTCTGCCATGGCTATTACCTAGTAAAAAGGAGAGCTGGCGCTTGTCCAGCATCAGTCCTGCCGGTTGTTTTTAAAATCAAAACCCGCGCTACCCGATGCCGCGGCATTATCTTATTTTTCTGTAAAGACCAGAAACGTTTCACCACGATGTAAATTGACAATACCGAGCACAATAGGATCGGCAGCATCAG
>JANMQQ010000236.1:0-15660 GCA_031370545.1 Gammaproteobacteria bacterium | reverse complement strand
ACGACTATCTGCGCAACGCGGTTCAGCGTGGCGTTCGACATGCACTTGTCGCCGTCATAGCGCGAAGGCAGCAGGTATTTGGAGCCACCGGCGCAGGTACGCAGCGCGATCATGATGTCGAGCGCCTGCTGCGACAGGTAGATATTGTGAGCCTTGGCAGCCTTCATGCGGGCTTTAGGAATAGTCCACAGTGCGTTCTCGAAGTCGATCTCATCCCACGTCGCGTGGATGAGTTCGCCTTTGCGCACCAGCGTGAGCAAGATCAGCCGCAGTCCCAGTTTGATGGTCGGGTACGAAGCGACGTACTCCAACTGCTTGAGCATGATGCGTATCTCGGACGGCGACAGCGCTCGATCCCGTGGCACGAAAGTGGCGATCGACGATGGCCCCACGTCGTCGGCCGGGTTGGCCACCTTCTCGCCGTGCAGGATGGCAAAACCGTAGATTTGCTTGATGATGTCGCGGACATGGATTGCCGTTGCTGGCGCTCCCCTGCTCTTCACCTTGTTGCACAGATCGCGCAGGTCGTCAGGGCTGATCTCGCTCAGCAGGCGGCTCTTGAACACAGGCAGGATGTCCCGGTCAAGGATGCTCTTGCGCATCGACCGCGTGCTGTCGGCCATCCGGGCACCCTCGTACCACTCGTCGGTAAATTCCTGGAAGGTTTTGGCTTCCGACAGGCGCCGTTTCTCTCGCTGTTTTTCCTGCGCCGGGGACTGGCCTTCCGAAACAGCCCGCTTCGCGTCGATGCACTTTTCGCGCGCCCGTGCCAGCGACAGACCGCCCGGCCCATAGCGGCCAATCGTCAGCGTCTCGCGCCTGCTATTGATCCGGTAGTCATAGCGGAACGTGACGGTGCCCGCCGTCGAGACCGTGACGTACATGCCGTCCCTGTCTGTCACCTTGTAGGGCGCGTCCTTGGGCTTGAGGTTCTTCAGTGCGGTGTCGGTCAGCATCGGTGCTTCCTCCTGAGAACGGTAATTTTACCGTCAACGGCTAGAAAGACACAGAATGCTCTGAAACCCGTATAAATACTAGCTTTTACGGATATTTTTTACCGTCATCACGGAAAGTGCTCAGACGGTAAATTTTTTTGGATGACTGGTCTAGTTTTCATTACCGTCAGGATTACCGACAAAAAGTTTTGCTTGTCGTCGATAGATACCGATAGGTGTCGTGATATAAATTTATATAAGTCAACAATATAAGTTATATTTCCGATAGTCCGCGAAAGCTGCCGAAAGACCTAAAATCATTCCCATTCGATGGTCGCGGGCGGCTTGCCGGAAATATCGTAAGTCACGCGTGAAATACCGCGCACTTCGTTAATGATACGACTGGACACTTTGCCGAGCAGCTCATACGGCAGATGCGCCCACTGCGCGGTCATGAAGTCGATGGTTTGTACGGCGCGCAGCGCGACCACGTAGTCGTAACGGCGGCCGTCGCCCATCACGCCCACGGATTTCACCGGCAGAAATACTGCGAACGCCTGGCTGGTCTGGTCGTACCAACCGGCGGCGCGCAACTCTTCGATGAAGATCGCGTCGGCGCCGCGCAGAATGTCGGCGTAGTCTTTTTTTACTTCGCCCAGAATGCGCACGCCCAAACCCGGGCCGGGGAACGGGTGGCGATACACCATGTCGGACGGCAAGCCTAACTCCACGCCGATCTTGCGCACTTCGTCTTTAAACAATTCTCGCAGCGGTTCGAGCAACTTGAGTTTCATATGTTCAGGCAAGCCGCCGACGTTGTGATGCGACTTGATGACTTTGGCCTTGCCGGTTTTGGAACCGGCGGATTCGATCACGTCGGGATAAATCGTGCCTTGCGCAAGCCAGGTTGCATTTTCGAGTTTGGCGGCTTCTTCCTCAAACATTTCGATGAACAAATTGCCAATGATTTTGCGCTTGCGCTCTGGATCGGCGACACCGGCGAGCGCCAACAGAAAGCGTTGCTCGGCATTGATGCGAATTACGCGGATACCCATGTGTTGCGCGAAAGTCGCCATGACTTGATCACCTTCGTTGAGACGCAGGAGGCCGTTGTCGACAAATACACAGGTGAGCTGTTTGCCGATGGCGCGATGCAACAGCGCGGCGACCACGGATGAATCCACGCCGCCGGAGAGACCAAGTAACACTTCATCCTTGCCGACTTGCGCGCGAATGCTGCGTACATTTTCGTCGATGATATTGCCCGCGTTCCACAACGCCGCGCAGCCGCAAATGTCGTGTATAAAACGTTGGATAATACGCGCGCCCTGACGGGTATGCGTGACTTCAGGATGGAATTGTACGCCGTAGAATTTACGTACTTCGTCGGCGATGCCGGAGATCGGCGCGCTGTCGGTGCTGGCGATGACTTTGAAACCCGGCGGTAATGTCTCGACCCGGTCACCGTGACTCATCCACACATCCAGGATGCCGAAACCCTCGGGCGTGGTGTGATCCTCGATGTCTTTGAGCAGCGCCGAATGTCCGCGCGCACGCACCTGCGCATAACCGAATTCGCGTTGCGCCGCCGCTTGCACCACGCCACCCAGTTGCGCCGCCATGGTCTGCATGCCGTAGCAAATGCCAAGCACTGGCACGCCCAGCTCGAACACCGGCTGCGGTGCGCGCATGGCGGCAGCTTCGTACACCGAGTCCGGCCCACCGGACAGGATGATGCCGTTGGGCTTGAAGGCGCGCAGCGCAGTGTCGCTCATGTCGTAGGGATGCAATTCGCAATAGACACCGGCCTCGCGCACGCGGCGCGCGATGAGCTGGGTGTATTGCGAACCAAAATCAAGAATCAGGATGCGGTGGGCGTGGATGTCGGACATAGGTGAGCCCAGCGTGTTGGACTATCGTAAAGTTGAGGGGCACGCCACTTTGTGGGCACCCTTCGAACACAATGTTATGCAGTGATTTGGGCTTGCTCATGCTCGTGGCAGTGCTGCACATCGACAGTGACATGAACAAGTTCCTCGTGCTCGCAAAACAGTTCGCGGTAAGCGTCAGAAGACTTGGGCTCGTGCGCTAGGACGGAAACTATGGCTGCGAATTTGCCAGCGCCGATCTGCCATATGTGGAGGTCGGTGATGAGCGAATCGCCGTCACTCTCGACAGCGCGACGAATCTCGTCCGGTAGGTCGGAAGACTCCGGCGTGCGGTCAAGCAAGATGCCGCTAGTATCGCGAACAAGGCCGTAAGCCCACACGGCAACGACGGCACTGCCCACAATACCCATGACCGGATCGAGCCATGACCAGCCAAAGAACTTGCCGGCGAGCAATGCCACAATAGCGGTGATCGAAGTAAGCGCGTCGGCGAGCACATGGATGTAGGCGGCACGCATGTTGAGGTCATGCTTGTGGTGGCTGTGGACTTCGTGGCTGTGATGGTGGTGGTTATCCTTAAGAAGGAGCGCGCAAACTAGGTTGACCAACAGGCCGACCACGGCCACGCCGATGGCGTCGTTGAAATGAATCGGCACCGGCGTAAAGACGCGATGCACTGACTCGCCCGCCATGAGAAGAGCGATCATGAAGAGAATAACCGCACTGGCAAAGCCGCCGAGCACACCCATTTTGCCGGTGCCAAAACTGTAGCGCGGGTCAGCGGAGTGGCGGCGGCTGAAGTAGTAGGCCAGCATGGTGATAAGGAAGGCAGCGACATGGGTGCTCATGTGCCAGCCGTCGGCGAGCAGGGCCATCGAGTTGAAGGCGATGCCTGCGGCAATCTCGACCACCATCATCGCGGCGGTGATACCGATAACGATACGGGTACGGTGCTCAGCACTGGAGGAATCGAGTGCGTAGTAGTGGGCGTGGTGCCAGCGGGTGGAGTCGGTGTGATGCATTTTAAATCCTTGATGCGTTCTCGAAAACGCCTAACAACGCTGTTAAAAATGAGAAAGATGGGAAGGGGCGCTTCCCGCTCGTATCTATCTAACTAGTCAATTTGGAACTAATCAATCTGATAATTCGGCGCTTCTTTGGTAATTGTCACGTCATGGACATGGCTTTCACGCACACCGGCGTTGGTGATGCGCACGAACTGCGGTTTGGTGCGCATTTCCTCGATGGTTTGGCAGCCGGTGTAACCCATGCTGGCGCGCAAGCCGCCGACCAGTTGGTGAACGATGGCCGACAAACTGCCTTTGTATGACACACGCCCTTCGATGCCTTCGGGCACCAATTTGTCGGCACCGCGCGTGTCCTGAAAGTAACGATCACTGGAACCGTGTTGCTTGGCCATCGCACCAATTGAGCCCATGCCACGATACGACTTGTACGATCGGCCTTGAAATAGTTCAACATCACCTGGCGCCTCTTCGGTGCCCGCGAACAAGCCGCCGATCATTACGCAGTTGGCGCCTGCCGCAATCGCCTTGGCGATATCACCGGAATAGCGAATGCCGCCGTCGCCGATCACTGGCACCCCGGTGCCCTTGAGTTCAATCGCAGCATTGGAGATGGCGGTGACTTGTGGAATGCCAACACCGGCGACAATGCGCGTGGTGCAGATCGAGCCGGGACCGATACCGACTTTTACGCCGTCCGCGCCCGCGTCAACCAACGCACGCGCGCCTGCTGCGGTCGCGACGTTGCCGCCGATGACTTGCATATCTGGATATTTTTTCTTGACCCACTTCACCCGGTCGAGCACGCCTTGCGAGTGCCCGTGCGCGGTATCGACCACGATAACGTCAACACCTGCGTCAACGAGTGCGATCACACGTTCCTCGGTGCCTGCGCCGGTGCCGATGGCGGCACCAACTCGCAAGTGTCCTTGCTCGTCTTTGCAGGCGCTGGGAAATTCTTTGGCCTTTTGAATATCTTTGACCGTGATCAAACCGCGCAACTGGAACTTGTCGTTCACCACTAGCACCTTTTCGATGCGATGTTTGTGCAGCAGGTGCAGGACTTCACCATGCTTGGCCCCTTCACGCACGGTTATCAAGCGCTCTTTTGGCGTCATGATAGTCGACACCGGCGCATCGAATTTGGTTTCAAAACGCAGGTCGCGATTGGTCACAATGCCGACCAGCTTGTCGCCGTCAACCACCGGCACCCCGGAAATATTGTGCGCTGCTGTCAAGCCCAGCACGTCGCGGATGCTGGTATTCGCGGTGACGGTGATTGGGTCTTTGATCACGCCGCTTTCAAACTTCTTCACTTGGCGCACTTCGCGTGCTTGCTCTTCCGCAGCCAGGTTTTTGTGAATGATGCCGATGCCACCTTCTTGCGCAAGACCAATGGCCAAACGCGCTTCGGTGACAGTATCCATCGCCGCCGAAACAATCGGGACGTATAGCTTGATTTCACGAGTTAGCTGGGTTTCAAGACTGACATCCTTGGGCAACACAACCGAGTGAGCCGGGGCCAGTGAAACGTCGTCAAATGTAAGTGCTTCCTGAACGATGCGCATAGTCGTTACCGGTGCGGGATGTGGAGGGCCGACAGTGTAGCAGATGCACAATTGAACCTAAAACCGGCGATTTGCGCTTCGCCTTTGAGTGTGCCAAGTTGCGCTCATCCGACCAAATTCGATGCCAGTGGAAAAGCTCGCGGGGTTTGACGATTTGAGGATAAACTGCTTAGCTAGTTGCTGCACAAGAATCCACTGCGATCGGTCAGCGCGCTGCTGCGGGAAGAACCTACGCGGTTGCGCTAACTCCAGTCGCCGCCCTAACTCATCAATATAATCGTAGGAGGACATACACAATGAAAAAACTTGCCATTCTGTTCGCTGTCTCGACGCTTGCGCTCGGCGGTTGCTCCTGGTCTTGGCCCTGGTCTTCGTCGGCACCTGCATCGGGAAGCGCCGACAGCGCTCCCACCAAAGACAGCGTTAATGCTGCAATTGCTGCGGCGGAAGCGGCTGTGAAAAAGGCTGACGCGGTAGGCGGCGGCTGGCGCGATACCGAAAAGCTGGTTAAAGAAGCCAAAGTGGCCGCAGAAAAAGGCGAGCTCGACAATGCAGCAAAGCTTGCAAAAATAGCGCTAGAAGAAGCCAAGCTCGGCGAACAGCAAGCCATGGACAGCAGAGGCGCGAAGCCCTGGTTGTTCTAGTCGATCAGCTTTGCAGTGCTTGCAGTAAAAACAGGCTGCCCCGAATCGGGCAGCCTGTTTTTTTGAACTTCGCTTGATGAACACACTCCACGTGCTATCGCGTTGATTCATTATCCTAGAAACGGCAGTTGAACGGCCTGCGTAGTGCGACACGTTGGGTGGCCGCTCTCGCGCATCCATGCGCTTCGCGGCACTTGCACATCCTGTGCGGCGCAGGCAAGGCGCAACGAGCGAGGAATAGCGAGCTATTCCTACGAGTTGCAACGTAGCCATGTGCACAACGGGCGTGCTGCGCAGGTCGTAGCGGGCCTCACCCTCAGGGTGAAGTATGGAGGGGCCAAAAATATCAATACCTGTACACATTTACTTGCGCCTTGTAGCGGTCAACTGCCGTTTCTAGGATTATTGCCTATGTCCATACCCGCACTTTCGACCGACTCTCCCGCCGCACAGCGCGACATTTATACGGTGTCGCGCCTGAATCGCTCTGCGCGTGCCCTGCTCGAAGGCAGTTTCCCGCTGCTGTGGGTTGAAGGCGAAATCTCAAATCTGTCACGACCCAGCTCCGGCCACTGGTATTTCTCGTTAAAAGATGCGGGAGCGCAAGTGCGCTGCGCAATGTTCCGCAATCGGAATATGTATTTGAATGTCACACCACAGAATGGTCAACACGTGCTGCTGCGCGCGCAAGTCAGCTTGTATGAAAACCGCGGCGACTACCAACTGATCGTCGAGCACCTTGAAGAAGCCGGTGATGGCGTGCTACGCCGCGCGTTCGATCTGTTAAAGCAACGCCTGGGCAACGAAGGGTTGTTCGATGCGGCACGTAAACGGCCTCTGCCCGCATTGCCGCAGCGCGTCGGCGTGATTACTTCCCCGCACAGTGCTGCACTGCGCGACGTATTGAGTGTGCTGCGCCGCCGCTATCCGGCGCTGCCGGTGCTGATCTATCCAACCGCGGTGCAAGGCGCAGGCGCTGCTCAAGAAATCGCGGCGACCGTGCGTCTGGCCAACACACGGTGTGAGTGTGATGTATTGATCCTCGCGCGCGGCGGCGGTTCGCTCGAAGATTTATGGGCGTTCAACGAGGAAGTCGTCGCGCGCGCCATTTACACGAGTGCGATTCCAGTCGTGGTCGGCGTCGGCCACGAAACCGATTTCACCATCGCCGATTTTGTCGCTGACCAACGCGCGCCGACGCCATCGGTGGCCGCAGAAATGGTCAGCCCAAATCGCGCTGAGTGGCAACGTCGTCTGACGCAACTGGAGCGACGCGTCAGCGGATTCATGGCGGCAAAACTTGCCGACGGCAAACGCACGCTGCAGTGGTTGCTGGCGCGCATTCAACACCCCGCGCAACGTCTGGCACGCCAGGCACAGCGCGTCGACGAACTGGAGCTGCGACTGCAACGCGCGCTGCCTACCCTACTGCGCCAGTCCCGCCAGCACCTGCATGCGCTGCACGCGCAATTGTGGCGGCACACTCCCGAACATGCGATCCGCGTACGCGCTCATCAATGCGCGGTGCTGGAGCAACGCTTGCGCAGCGTGCAACGTGATCGCTTGAATGGCTACAAACAACGCCTGATGCAGGCTGCTCGCACACTGGAAACTGTCAGCCCGCTGGCTACGCTCGGGCGCGGTTATGCGCTGGTGCGGCAAATTTCGACAGGAACTGTGGTACAAAGTTATGCGCAAGTGCAGCCCGGCGAGTCAATCGAAGCGCGGCTCGGCCAGGGGTACCTGGTCTGTACAGTTAATGAAACCCACGAAAACTAGCTCGAAGAACCTGTCCATGCGCCTTGTCGTGACTTTTATCGCCGCGCTGTTTTCCGCCGCAGCTTCTGCGGCGCATTCCATGCCCATGCCGCGACACAGTCCGGTGCCCGGCGGCATCGCCGTTATTGCGCTCGACACTCATTCGGCAACACGCCCGACGGCGCATTACCAAAGCAAACGCGTGATGGTGATCGGCGACGGTGGCCATTGGCAGGCCGTCGTCGGCATTCCGTTGGAAACTGCACCCGGTGAACAAATACTGGAAATATCGGCGCCGGGCAGTGAACCTCAGCAGATCAGCTTTCCGGTGCAAGCGAAGGAATACGAAACGCAGCGACTCACGATCACGAACAAACGCATGGTCGAACCGACCGCAAAAGATTTGCAGCGCATCGAGAAAGAAACCAAAGTGATCCAGGCTGCGTTACGTCAGTTCACTGAAGCGAATGACGTTCCTCTGGATTTCGTAGTGCCGGTGCAAGGCCCGCTCAGCAGCCCATTTGGCTTGCGCAGATTCTTCAACGACCAACCTCGCAAGCCGCACAGCGGGCTTGATCTTGCCGCACCCAAAGGCGCACAGATCAAGGCGCCCGCCGCAGGCAAAGTCATCGCCGTCGGCAATTACTTTTTTAATGGCAACACCGTCGTACTTGACCACGGTCAAGGTCTGATCTCGATGTACAGCCACATGGATCGCATCAATGTGAAGGAAGGTCAATACGTGGCACTTGGGACTCCGTTAGGCGCGGTGGGCATGACTGGCCGCGTCACCGGCCCGCATTTGCACTGGACCATAAGCCTCAACGACACCCGCGTGGACCCGATGCTACTGTTCAGCGAAAAAACTCTGGCCGCGTTATTGCCGCCCAAAAAAAACGAAGCAAGTCCGGGCGAACCCACCAGCCGTGAATAAAATCGCAACTGCGGTATTGCTTGGTGGGTTGTGCAGCAACCTCGCCTTGGCTGCGTGCAATGACCCACCCGCACCGAAAGTAAATTGGTTTGGCTGTGACTTGTCTGAGCGGGATTTATCCGGCGCGGACTTGCGTGAAGCGATTTTCAGCAATACCACCTTGCACCGTACCGTGCTCGCCAACGCGATTCTCACCGGTGCCGATTTTGAGAGTGCGCGCGCCGAGGCGACCGACTTCAGCAACGCGCAATTGGGTCACGCGCGTTTTACCAGTGCGCATTTACACAAAGCCAACTTTGCGGGGGCAAATCTTGACAATGCGCGCTTTAATCGCGCCGATCTGCGGGAAGCCTCGCTGCAAAACACCACGGGTGAGAAAGCCAGCTTTTACGATGCCAACATGGCGCTCGCACTACTGAATAACAGCACCTTGCTAAACGCCAACTTTGAACAAGCCCGTCTTACCAGTGCGGATTTCACCAAAGCCACCTTGATCCAAGCACGCTTCAGCGATGCCCTGCTGGAAAGAGCGCGTTTTGTTGGCGCACACCTGCAAAAGTCAAAACTGACTACCTCGAACTTAAGCGGTGCGGATCTCAGCGGCGCCGACTTGACGCAAGCCGACCTGGCTGGCGCACAAATCCCAGGCGCGATTTTCAAGGATGCGATTCTCGGCAACGCCGCCTGGATTGATCGCCGTCGCTGCAAACCCGCGTCCATTGGCGTCTGCGAATAGCCTGACGCGGGCACAAAAAAAAGGGCGGATCACTCCGCCCCTTGATTTTAAATAAGCCAGCTTTGCTATTAAAACGTAACGCCCAGCGCGGTCAAATTGCCACCCTCTTCTTCGTACTTCACGGTGACCATACCCTTCGCGTCTTTAACGCCCTTGAGAATTTCCTCATTGGCGGCAAACGTGATCGGTCCTTTGGTCTGCACATCGGTAATGGTGAACTTCTTGGCTGCCGCATCGACCGACGATATTTTGCCGATATGAGTTGAGGGGCCGGCACCATCGCATGCCCAGCTTGCCATCGGCATAGCCAATAGCCCCGCCATCAGTACTGCACCTGTCAGAATATTCTTAGTCACTGTGTCGATCTCCTATTTCGCGTTAAACAAAACGGCTCTAACTTAATGCCAGTTCGCGTTGCGCACAAGCGAACTCCAGATAATTTGCTGGCAAGATCACACCGATTGGGTGTGGTCGAGCGCAACTCTGTCATATAGACCGAATATTCTGGAAAACGATCCCTACAGATTCAAAAAATTGGGACGACATAACCATCGTATGTCAGTGCACATTGCGAAAACTGTCCTATGTTTATCCTAAAGGCATGTTTCTCGTTGGTCTTTGTCGCAGATCGTAGTGGAGGGCAGCCATGACACTTGAACAATTGAAAGAATCAGTGGAACAAATGTCGGAAAAAGATTTATTCCGATTTCTGAAAAAATCCATTTGCCGGTCCCTGGTCGAAGTCGCCGACACCACTTCCGACGCTAACGAAACCTTGGATATTGTGTACTCCGAGTGTCAACGGCGCGGCAAAGAACGCCTGTACGACAAAACCTTCGAAACCGTGTCGAAGCATCCCGAAGCCTGCGTCGCGGCCTGACCCGCAGCTCAGCCGACGTACGCCCGTGCGTTGCGGAACATCCGCAACCATGGACCGTCCTCAGCCCAGCCGTCGGGATACCAGGAATTTTGCACTGTGCGGTACACCCGCTCCGGGTGCGGCATCATGATGGTAAAGCGTCCGTCCGGCGTGGTGAGCCCGGTGATTCCCTGCGGTGATCCGTTGGGATTCGCGGGATACCGCTCGGTCGCTTTGCCATAATTGTCAACAAAGCGCATCACCACCAAGTCTTGCTGCATTACCTGCCGTGCGCTGAACTCCGCCCGCCCTTCGCCGTGCGCAATCGCAATCGGTAAGCGCGCACCCGCCATTCCTTTGAAAAATATCGACGGCGACGCGTTGATCTCCGCCATGGCCACGCGGGCTTCGAATTGATCCGAGGCATTGCGTGCGAAATGCGGCCAGTGTTCAGCACCTGGAATCAGCTCGCGCAGTGATGACATCATCTGGCACCCGTTACATACCCCCAGTCCGAAACTGTCATGGCGCGCAAAGAACGCCTGGAACTCATCGCGCGCACGCGTGTTGAATAAAATCGAGCGTGCCCAACCGGTCCCGGCGCCTAATACATCGCCGTAAGAAAACCCGCCGCAAGCCACCACGCCCGTAAAGTCACGCAGACTGACGTCACCACGTAAAATGTCACTCATGTGCACGTCCACCGCCGTGAAGCCCGCGCGATCAAATGCCGCCGCCATTTCCACATGACCGTTGACGCCCTGCTCGCGCAACACGGCGATGCGCGGCCGCACGCCTTTTGCGATGTACGGCGCGGCAATATTTTCATTCGGATCAAACGTGAGCTGCGCACTCAAACCCGGATCGTGCGCGTCAAGCAGCGCGTCGTATTCCTGCTGCGCACAGCCGGGATGATCACGCAGCGCCTGCAAGCGCCACGAGGTTTCCGCCCACGCGCGTTGCAAGTTCGTGCGGCTGTCAGCGAACATTTCATGCTGCCCGCGTGTGAATACAATTCGGTCATTCGGCACTAACATGCCCAACACGAAACTGTGTCTGGCCAAACCCGCATCGTGCAACACCTTAACGACTTCATCGGTATCGCGGCGTTGCACTTGCAACAGCGCACCCAATTCTTCGTTAAACAACGCGGTCACCGCGTCGTCGCCTAAGTTGTCTAATGCAACCGTCACTCCAGTGTGCCCCGCGAAAGCCATTTCGCATACGCACGCAAATAAGCCGCCGTCAGAACGGTCGTGATACGCGAGCAATACGCCACGTTGATTCAGCTGCTGGATGACTTCGAAAAATGCTTTGAGCGCCGGTGGATGGTCAACGTCGGGCGCGTGTCGACCGGTGGCACCGTAAACCTGGGCCAGTGCCGAACCGCCCATGCGGTTTTGCCCTTTGCCCAAGTCAATCAGAATCAAATCGGTGTCGCCGCAATCGGTACACAATTGCGGCGTGCGCGTTTTGCGCACATCGCTGACCGGAGCAAACGCGGAAACTACCAACGACAACGGCGCGGTCATGACATTATTCTTGCCGTCCTGCGACCACACTGTTTTCATCGACATGGAATCTTTGCCGACCGGAATTGCGATACCCAGCGCGGGGCATAATTCCATGCCCACCGCTTTTACTGCGTCGAATAATCCGGCGTCTTCGCCGGGAAATCCTGCCGCTGCCATCCAGTTCGCGGAAAGTTTCACATCGCCCAGCGCTTTGATCGGGGCGGCCGCAATATTGGTCAGCGCTTCACCCACCGCCATGCGTGCCGACGCCGCAGCATTCAGCACCGCGATGGGACTGCGCTCGCCCATCGCCATCGCTTCGCCGACATAAGTGTCATAACCTGCTACCGTCACACCGACATCCGCCACCGGCACCTGCCAAGGTCCGACCATCTGGTCGCGTGCAACCAATCCGGTAACGCTGCGGTCGCCAATGGTGATGAGAAATTTTTTGCTCGCCACCGCAGGCAGTCGCAACACCCGTTGGGCCGCTTCGCGAATATCAATGTGGCGCGTATTGAGCTCCGCTCGCTGCACGCTGACATGGTGGGCATCGCGCAGCATTTTGGGTGGTTTACCCAACAACACATCCAGCGGCATGGAGACTGGATCATTATCGAAGTGCCCGTCCCCGACAATAAGCTGCGGCTCGTCTTCGGCGGTGGCTTCACCCACCACGGCGTAGGGGCAGCGTTCGCGTTCGCATAGTTGCGTGAATGCCTGGATATGCTGCTGCGCAATCGCCAGCACATAGCGTTCCTGTGCTTCGTTGCACCAAATTTCCAGCGGCGATAACCCTGGATCATCGCTTTGCACCATGCGCAGCTCGATGCGTGCACCACGCCCACTACCATGCACCAACTCCGGCAGCGCATTGGACAAACCGCCCGCACCGACGTCATGTATTGACAATATCGGATTCGCATCCCCCAACTGCCAGCAACGGTCAATGACCTCCTGACAGCGCCGCTGAATTTCCGGGTTGCCGCGCTGCACCGATGCGAAATCCAGATGCTCCGCGCTTTCCCCGCTGGCCATTGACGAAGCTGCACCGCCCCCCAGACCGATCAACATGGCCGGTCCACCCAGCACCACCAATTGCGCACCAGCTGGAATGTCATGCTTGAGCACATCTGCCGCGCGGATATTGCCCAGGCCACCCGCGATCATGATCGGCTTGTGATAGCCGCGCAGTTGCTTGCCGTGCTGCGTGTCGATTTCTTGTTCGTAAGTGCGAAAATATCCGGTGATGGCGGGACGGCCAAATTCGTTGTTAAACGCACATGCACCGAGCGGCGCTTCCAACATGATTTGCAGCGCCGAAGCGATGTGCCCGGGCTTGCCATAATTGATCTCCCAAGGCTGCTCGGCTTCCGGAATGCGCAAATTCGACACCGAATAGCCCACTAACCCGGCCTTGGGTTTAGAGCCGCGCCCGGTCGCGCCCTCGTCGCGAATCTCGCCACCCGAACCGGTTGCTGCACCGGGAAACGGTGAAATCGCGGTCGGATGATTGTGTGTTTCCACCTTGATCAACAGATGTACGTCTTCGTCGTGTGCGCGGTATTCGCGTGTGATCGGATCGGGAAAGAAGCGCCCCACGCGCTGCCCCTGAAGCACCGCCGCGTTGTCGTGATACGCCGACAACACTCCGGCGGGATGCGCTTGATGTGTGTTCTTGATCATCGCAAACAGCGAACGCTGCTGCGGCTTGCCGTCGATCACCCAATCGGCGTTGAAAATTTTGTGACGGCAATGTTCCGAGTTGGCCTGCGCGAACATCATCAGCTCAACATCGCTGGGATTGCGTTCGAGCAGCAGGAAGTTTTCCAGCAGGTAGTCAATCTCATCGGCGGACAGCGCCAGCCCCATGTCAAGATTGGCACGCTCCAGCGCTTCGCGCCCGCCGGTGATGACGTCGATGCGCGTCAGTGCACGTGGCGCGGCAACGCTGAACAAGCCCTCCGCGTCGTCCAGCGAATACAACACGGATTCAAGCATGCGGTCATGCAGCACCGCGCCCAACACATCTGGCAACAGCGCCTGATCTGTGGTCTGCATGTGATACGCAACGCCGCGTTCGATGCGCTGCACCGTGGCCAGGCCGCAGTTGTGCGCGATATCGGTGGCTTTGCTCGACCATGACGAAATTGTGCCAACACGTGGCACCACCAACAGCAATTGTTCGTGCGCGTCGTCTACGGGCGCCAGTGCATCGCAAGCAAGCAATTGTTCCAGACGTCGCTGCTCGTCAGCGGTAAGCGTGCTTTCCACCGCGACAAAATACATCTGCACGGCACGCAGACGCACCACACTCGGACACACCCGCTGCGCGAGACCCAATAACTTTTCGATGCGGAAAGCAGATAGCGCCGCAGGACCATGCAGTATCAACATCACGTCCTCGTAGAATGGTAGAGGCCGTAACAATAGCAGCGTGCGTGATCACTGCAAAATCTTGAATTGCGCTAGCCAGTCGTAGAGCAGCGGCAGCAAGGCCGACACGGCGGAGCTTTTAGCACGAACATACAAACGAAATTTCTTACCGGTCTTGTAGGCGCTTTCAACCTAGAAGCGGCAGTTGAATGGCCTGCGGAGTGCGACCCGTTGGGTGGCCGCTCTCGCGCATCCCCGCGCTTCGCGGCACTTGCACAATCCCCGTGCGACGCAGGGCAAGGCGCGACGAGCGAGGAATAGCGAGCTATTCCGACGAGTTGCAACGCAGCCATGTGCTCAACGGGGGCGTGCTACGCAGGTCGTAGCGGGCCTCACCTTCTGGGTGAGGCCCGTAGAGGCCAAAAATATCAACACTGGCACACATTTGCGTGTGCCTTGTAGCGGTCAACTGCCGTTTCTAGGTTCAAGGACCACTTCGGTTTCCGAGCCACCGTCGTCGGCATGACCATAAATGTGTTGCGGACCAAACGGGACTTCGATGTAAGTGAGCTTCGAATTGAATTCCTTTTCTCCCATCGACTTGACCAGGCCGGGGTAGCCCTGCGCTGCTTCAGCGGAGATCAGGAAAGAGCCACGCCACGGCAACACCGACCACCAGAGTCAGTGGCAACCAAGCCATCGCGAGTGTAGCCAACACATTTTCATTGATCGGCCACCACCCCAGATAATCGGTACTACTCGTCAAAACGATAACTGCGATTATCTGGGCGCTGATGAACATGGCCACACTGGCAGCAAGCCAGCGCGATGGGGGCAGCTCTGAAACCCAGTTATAGATGCAGTAATGGGTGAGCAATCCAACGAACAACACGCCAGTCACGCAAAGTAGTGTGACCGAAAGTAGATGCGCGATGATTCCTCCAAGGTGCAGGTCAACGCTGAAGACACCCTCCTTGGCCGGACGGATTCCAGCTTTGTTTCGTACTCCTACGGCGCCGTGAGTCCGAGCGCGTCACTGCAAAATCTTGAATTGCGCAAGCCAGGCGAGGAGGTCTTTTTCGTGGGCGTGCATCGCGGCGGCGGGGCCACTGATCGACAGGCTAAGTTGTTTCCCGATTTTGTAGGCCACGTCCAAATCCCACGCGATCCGTCCGCCGCGATCTGCGGCGTCTTCCTCGGCGTGGCCGTAGATCACCCCGCCAGGGAAAGGGAGTTCGAGATACTTGAGCTTGGACACGTAGGCGTCAGGATTCATCTCCTTCACCACGCTCGCCAGATTTTTCACCAAGCCCTTGGCGTCGCCCTTGAGTTTTTGATTCTCGCGCGCCGGGTCGAAGTCGAAGCCGCTGATGACCTCGTAACTCACTACGATCTCGCCTTCCTTGGTGTGCCAAAGGTCAG